>JANQGU010000326.1 GCA_028282935.1 Kiloniellales bacterium | reverse complement strand
GGCGGAAAGCCGCCGGCCGAGATCGCCATGCGGCCGCTCCTTCGTCCGTGCCAGGATGACGAGCGCGCCCCTGTAGAGTGGCTCGGCCTTCTCCAGTTCGCCCTTGGCCGCGTGGACCGAGGCCAGCGTCCGCATCGCGGTCCCGGTTTCGCGGCGGAGTCCGCCGAACACCTTCGCCGAGATCGCCAGGGCGCGCTTGGCGACGTCTTCGGCCTTGGCCAGATCGCAGCCGTCGCGGTAGAGGACTGCCAAGGCGTTCAGGCTCCTGGCGACCGCTGAGTCCTTAAGGGCGATGTCCTCGTCGCGCAGTGCCAGGGCCCGCTCGATCTCCGCCGCGTCGCGGCTGCTCTCCGGCGTCCGAGCGAGGCAGTCGCCCGAGCCGGTGGCTGCCGATGCCGGCTCGACGTCCAGGTCGAGCAGGTTCTTCTGCCGGACCTCCAGCGCCATCTCGTAGAAGGAGGTCGCGACAACCTTCGCGCCCTTGTAGTCTGCGGTGCTGCCCAGTTCCCAAAGCATCCTGGCTTGCGCTCCAACCGCTCTGGGGCTCTGCTTCGGCTGATGGTCCAGGACGCGGCGAAAGGCGGACCTGGCCTCGACGAAGCGATGCTGCTCGGCGAGGATTTCGGCGTGCTGCAGCAACGCCGAGATGGTTTCTCCGTGGCTCGGACCGAGAGCGATTTCCGTGATCCGCAGGGCCTCCGCACTCAACTCCGTGGCCCGCGTCGTGTCGCCCCTAAGCCGGAAAACCTCGGCGAGATGGCTGCGGGTTCGGCCGACGTCGGCGTGCCCGGCGCCCAAGGTGCTTTCGCGGATCGCCAGCGCCCGCCGCAGCAGCTTTTCGGCCTCCTCGTCGTCGCCCATCGTGTAGTGATTGATCGCCAGACCGGTCAGGCTCTCGGCCACGTCCGGGTGCTCGGGTCCAAGCGCGCTTTCGCGGATTTGCAGGGACCGTCGGTGCAGCGGCCCCGCCTTGCCGGTCTCTCGCAAGAAGCTGTAGGCGGTCCCGAGATCGTGGAGCGTTCCGGCGATCCTGAGGTCGTCGGGAACCGGCATCGCTTCCTCGAGCGCGAGCGCCTCTTCCAGGTGCTCCACCGCCCAACTCGGATGGTAGTCCCAGAGATAAGCCTTTCCCAGGCTTCGTTCCGCCAGCTCCCGATGCTCCGGCACCAGGCCCCGGATCGATTGGACGATGTAGTATGCGCGGTTCAGGACCAGCGTCGCTTCGAAGTAGCGGCCTTGATGAAAATGAAGCTGCCCCAGGGTGTTCAGGCTGCGGGCCACATCGATGTGGTCGGGGCCCAGCGCCACCTCGCGAATTACCAGGGCTTGCTCGTAGAGGGGCTCGGCGGCGGCATAGTCCCGCCGCTTCTGGTGAAACCAGCCCAGCCGGGTGAGGCTTCGCGCATGCTCGGGGTGATCGGGGCCCAGTTCCCCTTCGCTGATTTCCGCAGCCTTCTCGAGAAGAGCCCGGGCGCGATCGGTCTTCCCGGCCCTGGACAGCACCTCCGCCTCTTCGCGGACCGCCAGCAGCTCCGGCGGGAGCGACCCGACGGTGCAAGCCGAAACCGCCAGGAGCAGCAGCACCGCCCCCGAACGCACCAGGGTCTTCCTGACCATCGCCTCCCCCATTTTTCCGCCGAAACCCGCCCTGCACTGGCGAACGCGAGGCGGGCCGCCTGTCCGGCCGCCAGCCTTTCGGCGAGTCATAGCATGGCGAAACCGGGAAGGGTATTTCTCCGGAAAGCTGCAGCAGAAATCCGCTGCCTCGCCGGGTCGGCCCGAGGCAGGGTCCGCGTCTGGAAGCGGAGCCTCAGGTCAGCAACGGGTCGGTCATGACCTCGACCAGGGCCGGGCCCTCGGCGGCGAGGGCGGTCTGGAAGGCCTCGGCCAGCTGCTCCGCGCGCTCGACCCGGATGCCGGTGCCGCCGCAGAGGGTGGCGTAGTCGGCGAAGCCCGGGTTGTGGAGGGAGGTCTGCCAGACCTTCCATTCGCCATCGCGCTGCTCCTTGGAGATCTTGCCGAGCTCGGCGTTGTTGAGCAGGACGTGGGTGATGTCCATGCCGTACTTCACCGCGGTGGTGAACTCGGCCAGGTACTGGCCGAAGCCGCCGTCGCCGCTGATCGAGACGACCTTGCGGCCGGTGTTCGCGGCCCAGGCGCCCAGGGCCGCAGGGAAGCCGAAGCCGATGGAGCCGAGGTAGCCCGACATCAGGACCGATTGCGCCCGGCATTCGAAGTAGCGGCCGAAGGAGTAGGTGTTGTTGCCGACGTCGACGCTGAGGATGGCGTCGGCGGGCACGGCCTCGGCCAGGCGCTGGAAGAGGATCGCCGAGTTGATGCCCTTGCCGTCGTCCTTGGCGGCGCGGGCTTCCTTCTCCGCCCGCCAGGACCGCCAGCGCGCGGCCAGTTCGGCGCGCTGGTCGTTGCAGGCGCGGTCCTTCGGCAGGCCGTCGCGCAGCAGGGCCGCGGTCACGCCGATGTCGCCCCAGACCGGCTCGTCGACGCCGTGGAACTTGCCCAGGGCCATGCGGTCGAAGTCGACCTGGATGGTCGGCTTGCGCGGCTCGATCCCGGTGTGGTGCGAGAAGGAGGCACCGAAGACGATCAGCAGGTCGGACTCGTTCATGAACCAGCTCGCCACCGGCGTGCCGCTGCGGCCCAGGACACCGCCGCCCAGGGGATGGTCGTCGCCGATCTGGCCCTTGGCCTTGAAGGTGGTGATGACCGGGCAGTTCAGCGCCTCGGCCAGGGCCGTGACCTCGGCCATGCCCTCGCGCGCACCGTAGCCGACGATGATCAGGGGCCGCTCGGCGCGGGCGATGCGATAGAGGGCGTAGTCCAGCGATTGCTTAGGCGGCGTGATGGCGGTCGGCGCCAGCCGGCCCTCGGCGCGGCCCGGGCCCGCCTTGCCGGCGTCCAGGACCTGGACCTCGTCGGGCAGGATGAGGTGCGCGACGTCGCGCTCGACCAGGGCGTTCTTGACCGCCAGCGATGCCAGCTCGGCGGGGTCGCTGCCCGGCAGCACGGTCTGGCTGAAGCGGGCCACGGCCTCGAAGGCCGAGGCCAGGTCGATGTCCTGGAAGGCGCCGGGCCCCATGACCTGGGTCTGGACCTGGCCGGTCAGGGCGATGACCGGGGCCCGGTCCACCTTGGCGTCCCAGAGGCCGGTCAGCAGGTTGGTCGCCCCGGGCCCGGCGATGGAGAGGCAGGCCGCCGGCCGCCCCGTCACCTTGGCGTAGCCGGAGCAGGCGAAGGCGGCGGCGCCCTCGTGGCGGATGCCGAAGAAGCGCAGCTTGCCCCGGCCTTCCTGGACGCGCAGCGCCTCGGCCATGCCCAGGTTGGAGTGGCCGACCATGCCGAAGACGCTGTCGACGCCCCATTCGACCAGGGTCTCGGCGAGGACGTGGCTGACCGTCCATTCCGAGCGCTTGGGCTTGGGCAGGGCGATCTCGACCTGGCCGCCCTCCTCGCGGAGCTTGAAGGCCTCGACCCGGTGCTCGTTGCCCCGGCCCTTGCCGGTCTTGAGGTCGAAGTCGTAGCCGTGCCAGGGACAGCGCAGCGCGCCCTCGCAGAGGTTGCCTTCGCCCAGCGGGCCGCCCTGGTGCGGGCAGCGGCCGTCGAGGGCGTGGAGCTGGCCGTCCAGGCGCACCACCGCGGCCTGGCGCTCGCCCACGGACAGGGCCCGGACCTGGCCTTCGGCGAAGTCCTCCGCCTTGCCGATCGCGACCCAGGTCTCCTCTCCCGCCTCCTGCGCCTTGGCGGCCTTGGAGATGGTCAGGGCCTCGTCGTCGTGGAAGCCGGTGTACCAATGGCTGCCGTCGCAGAAGGGCTTGTTGCGCGACGCGCCGCAGCGGCAGAGCACGTAGTGCTCGCGGCTGGCGCCCTCGCCGAAGTCGACGCCTTCCAGCTCGACCCCGCCGCGGACGTAGTAGGGCCCGTCGCGGGAGACCTGGATCTCGGCCGACTCCTGGAACGCGGTGCGGGCCTGACCGTCTTCCAGGTAGCTCAGCGCGCCCGAGGGACACTTGCGGATGGTCTCGACGATCTCGGCCTTGCCGGCCCCGTCCGGATCGATCCAGGGCTCGACCGCCGCGCGCCAGACCGCCGGCAGGCCCGAGGTGCAGTAGCCGGCGTGGGAGCAGACACCGCGGTTGTCGAGGATGGTGATCTCGCCGCCCTCGTAGGTCTCGAGCTTGTCCGGCTGGCGCGCCGCCGACTTCTCGTCGGTGAAGCCGATGTCGCTGTGGGTGCCGTCGCAGAAGGGCTTGTTCTTGGAGGCGCCGCAGCGGCAGAGGAAGACCGTCTTCTTGGTCGCGATGGTCTCGCCGCGCGAGTTGAGGAAGGTCTGGAGGCCGGTGACCTTGAGCGGGCCGTCCTTTTCCAGCGCGATCGTCGGACGCCCGGGGGCGGGTTTCTCTGCCATGATCTCTCCTCTCCTCGAATAGCCTCTTGTTCTTCGGGCCGGTGTTCCGGCTCCGTCCTCCGCCACTCCCGGACAACTCCTTCGTAACCTTCCTCGGCGGCGCAGCGTCGTAAGTTAGGCAAGGCGCCGGGTCTCCGCCAGCAACGGCTGCCGGGCGCCCGCGGATTTCGAGACCGCGTCGGGGCGACAAAAGGAGGAATCTACATGGAGTCTTTTTCGGTGCTGTTGCAGCCGGTGGTGCTGATTTCCGGCGTCGGCCTGCTGATCCTTTCCACCACGGCACGCTTCGGGCAGCTGGAGGCGGAGGTCAACAGGCTGACCGGCGCATCGGACGAGGCCAGCGGCAGACTGCTGCAGCACCTGCTGCTGCGCGCGCGCAAGTACCGCCTGGCCCTGATGTGCCTCTACGCAAGCGCGGCCATCCTCGCCGGCGCGACCCTGATCGGTGGCGCCTTGGCGCTGGTCGGGTCGCTGGCGGTGCCGGTCACCCAGGCCCTGACCTGCTTCGCCGTGCTCTGGATCTTCGTTGCCTTGGTGGCGCTGCTGATCGAATCGCGCCTGTCCATCGAGGCGCTGGAGCACCAGGCCCGCGGGACCGAGCCGACCGGCTGAGGCCCCGGTCACGGCGCGGTCTCCGGCAGGGCCGCCCCACCCAGGGCCGCGACCGCCGCCTCCTCGCCGTAGACGAAGATCTCGTCGGCCGGCCGGATCTCCTCCTCGGGGTCGGGCAGGTTGAGGAAGCTGCCGTCGTCGCGCTGCACGGCCAGGACCAAGGCCCCCTCCGGGGCAAGGGCGCCCAGCGGCTTGCCGGCGAGGCCGCTGTCCGGGTGCGCCAGGAGCTGCGTGACGCCTTGACCCTGCGGCAGCCGCAACAGCCGCGCCGGCCGCCGGCCGCCGAAGCCCTGGCTGCGCGCGAGCAGCCTGCCGATGGCACCGCACATGATCCGGTCGGCCAGGGGATTGAGCGCGACGAACCAGAGGACCAGGAGCACCCCGGCCAGCCAGAGCAGCTGGCCCAGGATCCCGCCTTGGGCCTCGCCGGATTGGACCAGGGAGACGACGACCGTGGCCATGACCGACACGAAGCCCAGGTTGCCGACGACCATCAGGACGCTGACGATGCGGCGGCGCACCGGATGCCGGAGAATCGCCTCGGACTCCGAGGTCGTGAACCCGGCCCCGGTGAAGGCGGAGCGGGCCTGGAAGCGGGCGACCTCCTCCGGCAGGCCGGTGATCCGCAAGGCCACCGCCGCGGTGCGGATCACCAGCACCGAGAGCGTCAGGACGATGAAGAGAGTCAGCGCGGCGAACATGTCATAGGCCCATACGATAGGGGACTGATGGGGGATTTCCGTGGCTCTCGACTCGGGTGG
>JANQGU010000207.1 GCA_028282935.1 Kiloniellales bacterium | reverse complement strand
GGCGATGCCGACCTGGGAGCCGCAGCAGAGCCAGAGGTTCCGCAGGCCCGAGGGCCCGAGCAGCATGTTGCCGTCGGGCGGATGGGTGATGGCGCCGTGCACGACCCGCCTGATGCCCAGGTCCGCGAAGACCGGCATGCGCTCCATGGCGTTCTCCAGCCAGGGCAGGATGCGGTCGTAGTCCGGCTCGAAGAGCTCGTTCTCGGCCTCCCAGGGCGTGCCGTCGTCCCAGACCGTGGCGGCGTTCGCCTTCTCGTAGATGCCGATCAGGCCCGACTTCTGCTCCATGCGGATGTAGCCGGAGACCCGGCGGTCGTCGCGCACCACGGGCAGCTCGCGCGCCAGGTCCTGGAAGGCGGGCACCGGCTCGGTGATCAGGTAGTGGTGCAGCAGGTTGGCGATGGGCAGGTCGAGGCCGACCCACTGGCCGATCTGGCGGGCGTAGGTGCCGCCGGCGTTGACCACGATCTCGCAGGCGATGTCGCCGGCCTCGCCGTGGACCAGCCATTCGCCGTTCTGCTTCCGGGTCAGGCCGGTGACGCGGTTGCGGCGAACGATCCTGGCGCCCAGCTTGCGGGCGCCGCTCGCCATGCCGAAGGCGACGCCGGCCGGATCGACGTGGCCGTCGTGCGGCGTGTGCAGCGCCGCCAGGATGCCGTCGAGCTTGTAGAAGGGGTGCAGCTCGCGGATGCGCTCGGGGCCGACGATCTCCATCTCGTGGCCCAGGCCCCGGCCGATCGACAGGGTGTAGCGCAGCCAGTCGAGTTCCGCCGCCTCGTAGGCGACGCGCAGGCTGCCGCAGCCGTGCCAGCTGCAGGACTGCCCGGTCTCGGCCTCCAGCCGGGGATAGAGCTCGGTGCCGTAGGCCGCCATCTTGGCCAAGCCGAAGTGTGAGACCGAATGGGTGATCTGGCCGGCCGCGTGCCAGGTCGAGCCCGAGGTCAGCTCCGCCTTTTCCAGCAGGACGACGTCGCTCCAGCCCTCCTTGCAAAGGTGGTAGGCGAGCGAGCAACCCATCACGCCGCCGCCGATGATCACGACCTTCGCCTGTGCCGTCATGTGCTCACGACCATCCTTGCAATCGCGTTCGGGATAGGGTCTGATACATATGTATCAAAGTCAACTGTCGTTATACAGATGCGTAAAGCACCTCAGACCGCCGAAGCCGTCGTCGCCGCCCTGACCGAGGCCTTTGCCGGGCTGCCCCCGGCCCTGCAGGCCGCGGCCCGGCACATCATCGACCACCCGCGCGAGGTCGGCGTCGAGTCCATGCGGACCCTGGCGGTGAGAACCTCGGTCCATCCCAACGCCTTCGTCCGCCTGGCCCGGCAGCTCGGCTTCGAGGGCTACGACGAGATGCGCGAGCGCTTCCGCGACTTCGTGGTCGCCGAGGGCCTGGGCGGCTTTCGCGACCGAGCGCGCTGGCTGCAGGAGATGGCGGCCAAGGGCGGCTCGGCGGCGATCCTTGGCGAGATGGCGGCGGCGGTCGCCGAGAACGTGGAGCGCGGCTTCCAGAAGCAGGACCTCCGCGCGCTGGAGCGGGCCTGCGACCGGATCCTCAAGGCCCGGACGGTCTACGTGCTGGGCCTCGGCGCCGCCTACAACCTGGCGCACCACTTCTGGTACGTGGCGCGCATGGCCTTCGGGCACGTCGTGCCGATCCCGCGCCACGGCTCGCAGCCGATCGACGACCTGGCGCAGGTCGGCAAGAAGGACCTCCTGGTCGCCCTGACCTTCCAGCCCTACCGCTCGGAGACCCTGGGCGCGGTGCGCCTGGCCAAGCGGCGTGGCGCGAAGGTGATTGGGATCACCGACAGCGCCACCTCGCCGCTGGCGCGCGAAGCCGATCAGGCCCTGATCTGCCCGACCCATACGCCGCAGTTCTTCCAGTCGCAGGCGGCGGTGATGGCGCTTCTGGAGACCTTGATCGCGCTGCTGGTCGCCCGCGCCGGCGAGGAGGCCCAGGCGCGCATCGAGGCCTTTCACGCCGAGCGCCTGGCCGCCGGCAACTACGAGGAGGAGCCCCGCCTGGGCGCGCTCGGATAGGGAGGTTGGGTGCCATGGAGCCGCATCTGGACGCCTTGGCCGAGGGGCCGATCCTCGGGCTCCCCGCGCGTTACTACAGGGCGCCGGAGGTCTTCGAGCGGGCCAAGGCGCGCCTGTTCCGGCGCGCCTGGCTCTTCGCCTGCCATGCCAGCCGGCTTCAGCAGCCCGGCGACTACTTCGCCTTCTCGATCCTCGACCAGGACCTCTTCGTGATCCGGGGACGGGACGGGGCCCTGCGCTGCTTCTTCAACGTCTGCCGGCATCGCGGCCACGCGCTGGTCGAAGGCTCCGGGCGGGCGCGGGTCCTGGTCTGCCCCTACCACGCCTGGTCCTACGACCTGCAAGGCCGGCTGCGCGGCGCGCCGGGCACGCGGGGCCTCCCGGGCTTCGATACCGGCGGCATCTGCCTGACCGAGGTCAGGCTGGAGGTCTTCTGCGGCTTCGTCTTCGTCAACCTGGACCCCGAGGCCCGGCCCATGGCCGAGGTCTTCCCCGGCGTGGAGGCCGCGGTCCGCGCGCTCTGCCCGGACATCGACGATCGGGTCTTCGCCCAGGAGTACGATGCCCTGGAGGCCTGCAACTGGATGGTGGCGGTCGAGAACTACAACGAGTGCTATCACTGCAAGGTCGTGCACAAGACCTTCGCCTCGGGCGTGATCGACCCGCAGAGCTACAACGTCCGCGGCTTCGGCGCGACCAGGTGCCTGCACCACACGGCCAAGGCGCAGGCGGGCGCGGCCGCCTGGTACGACACCTCCGGCTCGGACTACGGCTCCTTCTTCCTCTGGCCGGGCTTCAGCCTGCAGGTCTATCCCTCGGGCCTGGTCAACACCTACCACTGGCAGCCGCTGTCACCGGAGGCGACGCGGGTCTTCCGGGGCTGGTACTCGCGCGACGGCCGCGTCGACGAGGGTCTGCGGAAGGTGATCGACCTGGACCGCGACACCACCTTCGCCGAAGATCTGGCGCTGGTGAAGAGCGTGCAACGGGGCCTCGGGTCGCTGGGCTATCGTCCGGGGCCGCTGGTGGTCAATCCGGACGAGGGCATCGACTCCGAGCACTCGATCGCCAAGCTGCACCAATGGCTGAGGGAGGCGATCGATGACTGAGATCCCCAAGACCATGCGCGCGGTCCTGCTGACCGGTCACGGCGGGCTCGACGTGCTGGCGTACCGCGAGGACTGGCCGGTACCGGAGCCCGACGCGCAGGAGGTCCTGATCGCGGTGGGCGCCTGCGGGCTCAACAACACCGACGTCAACACCCGCACCGGCTGGTACTCGAAAGGCGTCTCGGAGGCGACGACCGGCGGCGCCCTGGAGGAGGCCGCGGCAGAGGATGCCGGCTGGGGCGGCTCGGGCCTGAAGCTGCCGCGGATTCAAGGCGCCGACGTCTGCGGCCGGGTGGTCGCGGCCGGCGGCCCGGCCGGGGCCGGGCTGGTCGGCAAGCGGGTCCTGGTCGATACCTGGCTGCGCGACTGGGAGAACCCGCTCGACCTGGACACCTGCGGCTACTTCGGGTCGGAGGCCGACGGCGGCTTCGCGGAGTACACCAAGGTCGACGCCCGGAACGTCCATCCCGTGGAGAGCGACCTTTCGGACAGCGAGCTCGCGACCTTCGCGACCTCCTACGTCACCGCCGAGAACATGCTCAACCGCGCCCAGGTCGCTGCGGGCGACAGCGTGCTGATCCCCGGCGCCTCGGGCGGGGTCGGCTCGGCCTTGATCCAGCTCGCCAAGCGGCGCGGCGCGCGGACCATCGCGATGTGCGGAGACTCCAAGGCCGAGGCCGTGGCCGCGATCGGCCCGGACGCCGTACTGCCGCGGGCGCCGGAGGACTTGAAGGCGGCGCTCCGGGACGCGATCGGCCAGGAGCGGGTGACCGTGGTCGCCGACGTGGTCGGCGGAGATCTCTGGCCGCGGCTGATCGACGTCCTGGTGCGAGGCGGCCGCTACACGGTCTCCGGCGCCATCGCCGGGCCGATCGTCCCGCTCGATCTCAGGACCCTCTACCTGAAGGACCTGACCTTCACCGGCGCGACCATCGTGCCGCCCGGCGTCTTCGCCGACCTCGTGGGCTACATCGAGCGCGGCGAGATCAGGCCCCTGCTGGCCGCGACCTATCCCTTGAAGGACCTCGTCACGGCTCAGGAGGCCTTCATCGCTAAGCGCCACGTCGGCAACATCGTCGTCACGATGGACTAGCCGTGCGGATCTCGCGCATCACCGTCTGGCAAAAGACCTTGCCCTTGGCGAAGCCCTACTGGTTGTCCGGCGGGCGCCTGAAGTTCGAGGCGCTCGACTCGACCTTCGTCAGGATCGACACGGACGAGGACGCGTCCGGCTGGGGTGAGGGCTGTCCCTGGGGGCAGAGCTATCTGCCGGCCTTCGGCGGCGGCGTCCGCGCCGCGCTCGAGCTGCTTGCCCCGGTCCTGATCGGGCGCGACCCGCGCGACATCGAGGTGCTGAACCGGGCCATGGACCTCGCCTTGCCCGGCCATCCCTATGCCAAGGCGCCGCTGGACATGGCGCTCTGGGACCTGCTGGGCCAGGCCAGCGGCTTGCCGCTCCACGGCCTGCTCGGCGGGGCCGAGGGCGAGAGCGTGGCGGTCAACAGCTCCATCTCCACCGGTTCGCCGGAGGAGATGGTGGCGCTGGTCGAGGCGGCGCGGGCCGAGGGCTACCGGACCCACTCGGCCAAGATCGGCGGCAGCGACCCGGACCTCGACATCGCCCGGATCGAGGCGATCGAAGCCGCGCGGCTGCCGGAGGAGCAGGTCACCTACGACGTGAACCGGGCCTGGACGCCGGCGCTGGCGATCGAGGTCATGAACGCGGTCGCCGCCCGCGGCTGGTTCGAGCAGCCCTGCGAGACCCTGGAGCAATGCGCCCAGGTGCGCCGCCGGACGCGCCAGCCCCTGATGCTCGACGAATGCCTGCACGGCTTCCAGGACCATCTCGAAGCCTGGCGGGCGCGGGCCTGCGAGGGCGTGAAGGTCAAGCCGAACCGCCTGGGCGGGCTGACCAAGGCGCGCCGCGTCCGGGACCTCGGTGTCTCGCTCGGCTGGCGCCTCCACATCGAGGACGTCGGCGGGACGGTCCTCGCCGACACCGCGGCGCTGCACCTGGCGCTCTCGACGCCGGCCGAGCACCGCCTGGCCTCCTGGCTTTGCCACCCGCATCTCGCCGAGGACGCGGCGCCGGGCCAAGGCGCGCGCAACGACCGCGGCCTGGCCGTCCTGCCGAAGGCGCCCGGCATCGGTGTCGTCCCCGACCCGGACTGGCTCGGCGCTGCGCACGCGACCTACGAGAGGCCGGCGCCGTGAAGATCACCCGGATCTCCCTCCATGTCGTGCCCCTGACGAGCCACGCCACCTACTACATGTCCGACGGCAAGACCTGCGACCGGGTCGAGAGCGTGGTCCTGCGCCTCGACACGGACGCGGGCCTGACCGGCTGGGGCGAGGTCTGCCCGACCCCGCGCTACCTGCCGGCCTACGCGCGCGGCGTGGCGCCGGCGATCGAGGAGCTGGCGCCCCTGCTTCTCGGCGCCGATCCCGTCGGGCCGGAGGCCCTGCTGGGCCGCTGCGATGCCGCCCTGCGGGGCCATCCCTACGCCAAGTCGGCCCTGGACATCGCGCTCTGGGACCTGACGGCCAAGGCCGCGGGCCTGCCGCTCTACCGGCTGCTCGGCGGCCGCAGGATGGAGAGCGCGCCGCTCTATCATTCGATCACCTGCGTGGCGCCCGCCGAGATGGCCGCGATCGCCGAGGCCGCCTACGCCGAAGGCATCCGGCAGTTCCAGGCCAAGGTCGGGGCCGATGACGACTGGCAGGCCGACGTCGCGCGCATCCGCGCGGTCCGCGAGGCGGTCGGCCCGGAGCCGCTGGTCTACGCCGACTGGAACGGCGGCGCCAGCAAGCTGTCCGCCCTGCGGATCGCGCGGGCCCTGGGCGACCTGGACGTCATGCTGGAGCAGCCCTGCGACAGCCTGGAGGCTTGCGCCGAGGTGCGCCGGGTGACGGCGCGCGCCATGAAGCTCGACGAGTGCGTCCACGACGAGGAGTCGCTGCTCAAGGCCCAGGCCCTCGGCTGCGCCGACGTGGTGGCGGTGAAGCTCTCGAAGTTCGGCGGCCTCAGTGCGGCACGGCGGGCCCGCGACCTCTGTCTGCACTTCGAGATCATGATGGTGGTCGAGGACACCTGGGGCTCCGACATAACCACGGCGGCCCTGGCCCATCTCGCGGTCGCCACGCCGCCGCGCTATCTGCTCAACGCCTGCGATCTCTCGGGCTACGTCGCGCCGCGGATCGCGCCCGACGGGCCGGCGCGCGCGGGCGGCCGCCTCGCGCCCGCCGAGCGGCCGGGGCTCGGCGTGACGCCGGACGAGGCCGTGCTGGGCGCGGCGGTGGCCGTCTATCGATGAAAGGGAGTGCTGCCATGGACGCCAGACTGGACTGGAGCAACGAGGCGCTCTTCGCGCTGGCCGAGGACGTGCTGCCCGGCGCCGGCCTCGGCGGCTATGCCCTGCCGGAGGACCTCCGCTTCGTCTTCGCCGAGGGCAGGGGCGCGCGGCTGCGGGACGTCGAGGGGCGGGACTACATCGACTACGTCGGCGGCGCCGGTGCCCTGATCCTGGGCCATTCCCATCCGGCCGTGGTCGCGGCCGTGCGGGACCAGGCCGCGCGCGGCCTGCACATGTTCGGCACCCTGAACGCGCCGGCGATCCGCCTGGCCGCGCGCCTGGTCGAGGACATCCCCTGCGCCGAGAAGATCGTCTACGCGACCACCGGCTCCGAGGCCACGGCCTATGCCCTGCGCCTGGCCCGCGCCTTCACCGGCCGCGACCTGGTGCTGAAGTTCGAGGGCGCCTATCACGGCAACCACGACTACGCCCTGACCTCGACCTTTCCCACGGCCCTGGGCAACGACCCGCACGGCCAGGACGACACCGCCGGCCGTCCCGCGGGGACCCGCACGACCATGCTGGTCGCGCCCTACAATGACGCCGAGGCCGTCGCGCGGATCGTCCGGGACCGCGGCCGCGAGCTGGCGGCGATCATCGTCGAGCCCGTGCAGCGGATCATCCCCGCGCGGCCGGCGTTCCTCCAGGCCCTGCGCCGGATCTGCGACGAGAACGGCCTTCTGCTGATCTTCGACGAGGTCGTGACCGGCTTCCGCCTCGCCTATGGCGGTGCCCAGGTCCACTACGGCGTGACGCCGGACCTGGCGAGCTTCGGCAAGGTCGTGGGCGCGGGCGGGCCGCTGTCCTGCGTCGCCGGGCGGGCCGAGGTCCTCGACCTCTGCGACCCGCGCCGCAAGGGCGAGCCGGACTACGTCTACCTCAACGGCACCCTGCACGGGAACCCGGTGGCGGCGGCGGCGACACTGGCGCTGCTGGACGAGCTGGCGCAGCCCGGCACCTACGAGCGCCTGAACGCCTTCGCCGAGCGGGCCTGCGCAGAGTGCCAGGGGGTCCTCGACCGGCACGGCCTGCCGGCCATCGCCGAGAACACGGGCTCCCTCTGGCAAATCCTCTTCACGACCAAGCGGCCCGAGACCCAGGCCGACATCCTGGCCGGCGACGGCGCGGCCGCGCGCCGGCTGGACGCCGAGTGCATGAAGCGGGGCATCTACGCCCTGCCCGGGGTCAGGCGCTTCTTCTCCACCGCGCACGGCGAGGCCGAGCTGGAAGACAGCCTGCGCATCCTCGACGCCGCCTGCGCCGCGGTCGCCTAGCGCCCTAGCGGCCTGTAGGCCTTCGCCTGGCGCTCGGACAGCCTCGCCCAGTCCTCCGCCCGTGCCGGATCGGGCCGGATCGTCTCGCCGGCCCGGCTCATCGCCGCCGCCGCCTCGTCGAAGCCGCCGAACCAGCCGACGCCGACCGCCGCCGACATGCCGGCCCCCAGGGCCGAGGCCTCCAGGGATTCGCTCTTGGTCAGCGGCAGTCCGGTCGCGTCGGCGAACATCCGGGTCCAGATCGCGCTCTGGGCGCCGCCGCCGACGGCGAGGAGCCGCTCCGAGGCGATTCCCTGCCCGGCCATCGTCGCGATGCAGCGCGCGCTTTCCAGGGTCAGCGCCTCCAGCGAGGCGCGATAGAGATGGCCGATGCCGTGGGACGGCCCCAGCCCTTCGATGCTGGCGCGCGCCTCCGGGTCCCAGTGCGGGTCCATGCAGCCGGCCAGGTAAGGGCAGACCGTGACGCCCTCGGACCCGATGGGCAGCGCCTCCGCCTGCGCCTCCAGGCGGTCGAACACGGCCGGGTCGGCGCGCCCGCCGGCGAAGCCGTCGATCAGCCAGTTGATGAAGAAGGCGCCGGCGCGCTGGCAGCCCTCCAGGAAATAGCCCTCGCCGGTGGGCGAGGTCAGGGTGCGCCAGTAGCGGCCGATCTCCGCCTCGCGGGACCAGGCGCCGGTCACGATGGCGGTGCCGAGGTTGAGGTAGATCGTGCCCGGCTTGGTGGCGTTGACCCCGAGCCCCGCGCATTGCCCGTCGCCGCCGGCGGCGATGACCGGCGTCCCGGCGCGCAGGCCGGTCACGGCTTGCGCCGCTTCGGTGACGGCGCCCAGCCTCTCGCCGGGCGCGACGAGATCGGCGAAGCGCTCGGCGGTGAGCTCCAGGTAGTCCAGGATCGGCGCCGACCAGGTCTTGCTGACGATGTCCAACAGGCCGAAGGGATCGGCCGAGGTCCAGCTCGCGACCGCCCGCCCGGTCAGGCGCCCGGTCAGGAAGCCGTGGACGTCCAAGATCTTGGCGCTGCGCGCCAGCGCCTCCGCCTCGTGCCGCTTCATCCAGCTCAGGCGGTACAGCACCGGGATGACGTCGACCGGCTTGCCGGTGATGGCGTGCAGGCGGTCGGCGCCGAAGGCCTCGACGAGAACCGGCAGCTCCTCCAAGGCGCGCTCGTCCAGCCAGACCATGGCCGGCCGGGTGGCGGCGCCGTCCTCGCCGACGAAGGCGACCGTCTCGCGCTGGTTCGAGATTGCCAGGCCGGCGACGCGTGCCGGGTCGATCTGACCGGTCAGGGCGGTCAGCGCGGCGCAGGCCGAGTCCCACCAGGTCTCCATGTCCTGCTCGACCCAGCCCGGACGGGGCATCTGCGATTCGATCGGCGCGCGTCCCTCGGCGAGCGCCTCGCCCTCGCGGGTCCAGGCGACCGCCTTGGTCGACTGGGTCGAGCTGTCGAGGCCGATGACGAGATCGCCGGGCATGTCAGTCCTCCACGAGCCGTCGGGCCGTGTCGGCATCGGTGACGAGATGGGTCGCATAGCCGGCCGAGAGCGTGGCCCGGACCACCGCCAGCTTGCGCGGGCCGCCGGCGACGCAGATCCGCTCCGGTGCGGCGCGCAGCCTGTCCAGCTCGATGGCGATCTGCCGGCCGGACAGCGGCCCCTCGACCTCTTCGCCCTGGGCATCGATGAAGCGGCCGATCACGACCCCGACCGCGCCCTCGGCCAGATAGCGGGCGATGGTCGACCTGGTCAGGAAGTCGGGGTCCGAGAACACCACGGACTCGTCCAGCTCGCCGACGCCGAAGACGATGATGTTGCAGGTGTCGATCCGGCTGATCTGCCGGGCGATCCCCGGCTCCGCGAGCAGGGCGTCCCGCATTTCGCGGCTGGAGACGATCGCCGGGGCGTGGAAGTTCTCGCAGCGCGCGCCCAGCCGCGTCGCGATCAGGCCGGTACAGAACTCGGGCGAGGACTCCTCGCCGCCCAGGGAACTGCCCGATACCTGGACCACCCGCATGCTGGGAATGCTCTGCTCGGGCAGGGCCTGCGCCATCGCCAGCATGGTCCGGCCCCAGGCCACGCCGAGTACCGTCTCGGCGCCGAGGCGCGGCCGCAGGACATGGCTGCCCGCGATGCCGAGCCGTCGCCGCAGCTCGGCAAGGTCCCCTGCGGCGGTCTCGCCCGCGGGGATGACATGGGCGCCGGCGAGGCCGTAGCGCTCGGAGAGGATGCGCCCGAGCTCGACGCCGGCCAGCACGTCGGGCGCCATGTTGATCGAGACCAGGCCCCGGCGCCGTGCCTCGGAGAGGTAGTTGGCGACCGAGGCGCGCGAGACTCCGAGCGTCTGCGCGACCTCGTTCTGGGTCCGGCCTTCCGCGTAGTAGAGCCACATGGCCCAGGCGACGGCGTCGTCGCCGAAGCTGGCGGGGGGCGTGTTGGGCGCGCGGGAGGGTCGAGGCAGGGGCGAGGTCATGGCCTATCTCGGGCCAAGGGATGACAAATGTCAAGCATGCTTGGCGATTGCTATTGACAGATGACAAGAGTCTCTGTCATCTGTAAGGGAAACCAGGGGGAGGCCTTGGGCCAAGCGCGTTTGAAAGAGGACGAAACGATCGGAGATCGTCCCGAAGGCGGCTGGACCGCGCTGATCGACGAGATCCGCGGCGGCGACTGGACCGATCCCAAGACTGGCGAGCGGGCCCCACCGGCGCAGAACGAGGCGATCGTCATCGCGGAGGATCTCGACGGCGCCGAGCCCGAACTGATCGCGCGCCTGGGGATGACCGGCACCCTCGCCGTGGTCGCGGACCGGGACACCTGGGACGCGCTGGGCGGCCGCATCGCCCGCAACCTGGCGGCGGCCGGGGTCGGGGCCGAGGCCGTGGTGCTGGACCGCCCGCACGCCGACCTTCGGGCGGTCGAGGATCTCAGGTCGCGGCTGGCGGGCTATGACGGCATCGTCGCGGTCGGCTCGGGGACGGTGAACGATCTCTGCAAGTACGCCACCTTCCAGGACGGCCGGCGCTACTGCGTCTTCGGGACGGCCGCCTCGATGGACGGCTACACTTCGACCACGGCCTCCATGACGCTCGACAGCGGTCTCAAGATCTCCCTGCCGGCTCAAGCCGCGGCGGGCGTCTTCCTCGACCTGAGGGTCAGTGCGGCGGCCCCGGGCTTCCTGGCGGCCGCCGGTTTCGGCGACTGTCTCTGCCGCTCGGTGGCGCAGATCGACTGGTGGATGTCGCACCGCCTGCTCGGCACCTTCTATTCCGACGCACCCTACCGGATCTCCGACCGCGACGAGGCGGAGACGAACCGCCGGGCGGCGAAGATCGGCGCTTCCGACCTCGGGGCGATCGGCTACCTCAACCGCTCGCTGGTGCTGTCCGGCCTGGGCGTCGGCTTCACCGGCGTGTCGAACCACGGCTCCATGGGCGAGCACCAGATCTCGCACTACATCGACTGCTTCGCCGGCGAGCGGCATCCCGGCACGCTGCACGGCCAGCAGGTCGGGGTCGCGACCCTGACCATGGCGCGCATCCAGCACTGGTTCCTGGCCCAGCAGCGTCCGCCCCGGCTCCGGCCGACGCGGATCGACCCGGACGACATGGCCCGGCGCATGGGGCCGGAGATCGCGGCGCAGTGCGGGGCGGAGTACCGCAAGAAGGCGCTGGACGAGGCCGGGGCCGAGCGCCTCTACGCCGGGCTCTGCGAGATCTGGCCGGAGCTGCGCCGGGAATGCCAGGCCTTCGCCCTGCCGGTCGCCGAGATGCGGGACATGCTGGCCGCCGCCGGCGGGCCGGTCTCGGCGGCGGAGCTCGGCCTGCCCGTGGACTTCTATCGCGAGGCGGTGCGCCACGGCCACGAGATGCGCAACCGCTTCTCCTTCGCCGACCTGGCCTGCGACGCCGGCCTGCTCGACGACTTCGCGGCGGCGGAGGCCTGAGCGATGCGTCCGGTCTCGGAGATGCCCCGGGAGGTCGCCGCGCAGATCCGCTGCGTCCTGACCGAC
>JANQGU010000181.1 GCA_028282935.1 Kiloniellales bacterium | reverse complement strand
GTCCTCCATCGGCACGACCTGGGCATAGCCGCCGCCGGCCGCGCCGCCCTTCATGCCGAAGCAGGGGCCGAGCGAGGGCTCGCGGATGCAGATCGCCGCCTTCTTGCCGATCTTGTTGAGGCCGTCGCCCAGGCCGACCGTGGTCGTGGTCTTGCCTTCGCCCGCCGGAGTCGGCGTGATCGCGGTGACCAGGATCAGCTTGCCGTCCTCGCGGCCCTGCAGCGACTTGATGAAGTCGTAGGAGACCTTGGCCTTGTGGGGGCCGTACTGCAGCAGGTGGTCGGCCGGAATGTCGATCTTGGCGCCGACCTCTGCGATCGGCTGCATGGTGGCTTCGCGGGCGATCTCGATGTCGCTCTTGGGCATGGCCTTTCCCTATGGTCCTTCCGTGTTTGCGGCGGTCTTGAAGGCGATGCCGAAATCCGCCGTGGTTCCCTTCAATGGCTTGATGCCGGTCAGCCGCCGAAGCGGCTCCCGACGGCTATGCTCCGGGCGGCCGCGAACTCGCCGGCCGCGATCTTGCCGGAGCCTGCCGGCCTCACCTTCTTGACCAGAATGCCGCCACCCGCTGCGGCCACGGCGACACCTTCGTCGGAGACCGCGACAACCTCTCCCGGGGCGCCCGTTGCCGCGACCTTGGCGGCGTCGAAGATCTTCACCTCCTCGCCTCCGAAGGTCGTCCAGGCGCCGGGCTGCGGATTGGTGCCGCGGATCAGGTTGTAGACCTCGTCCACAGGCTTGGCCCAGTCGATCTCGGCATCGGCCTTGCGGCACCAGCTCTCGTAGGTCGCCTTGCTGTGGTCCTGCTCGATCCGCGGCGCCTTGCCGTCGCGCACCAGGTCCAGGGCCTCCAGCATGGCGGCGACGCCCATCGGGAAGAGGTGGTTGAAGTAGAGGCTGCCCAGGGTGTCGTCGGGGCCGATCTCGACCTCCTTCTGCAGCAGCACCGGGCCTTCATCCAGGCCCTCGTCCGGCCAGAAGATGGTCAGGCCGGTCTTGGTGGCGCCCATGATGATCGGCCAGTTGATCGAGCTCGGCCCGCGGTGCAGCGGCAAGAGAGACGGGTGGTACTGGAAGGTGCCCAGGCGCGGGATGTCGAGGACGTTCTGCGGCACGAAGAGCGTCACATAGGCCATGATGCAGACGTCGGCGTCGAAGCCCTGCATCAGCTCCGCCGCCTCCTCGGTCTTCCAGGAGGCCGGCTGGTGCAGCGTCAGGCCCTTCTCCAGCGCGAAGGTCTTCAAGGGGTCCTCGGGCCGGCCTTCCTTGTCCGGCGCGCAGAACACGCCGACCACGTTCTCCCCGCGCTCGAGCAGCGCCTCGAGGACGGCCTTGCCGAAGGCCTGCTGGCCGTGGACGACGATGCGCATGGTGGTTCCTTCTCCTCTGATTCTCTGGCTCTAGTCGGGTCTTCCGGTCGCTCGGCGGCCCGTCACTCGGCCGCTTGCGCGGTGGGTGCGCCGATGGCCCCGGACTCCCGGATGCGCTCGAGGTCCTCGTCGCTGTAGCCCAGGACCTGGCTCAGGATCTCCTCGGTGTGCTCGCCCAGCAGCGGCGAGCGGACGACCTCGGAGGGCGAGTCCGAGAGCTTCACCGGGTTGCCGACCGTCAGGTACTTGCCGCGGGTCGGGTGGTCGACCTCGACGATGGTGCCGGTCTCGCGCAGGCTCGGCTCCTCGGCCAGCTCCTTCATCGACAGGATCGGCCCGCAGGGGATGTTCAGCGGGTTGCAGGCCTCCATGACCTCGAACTTGGTCTTAGTCTTGGTCCATTCCTCGATGGTGTCGAAGATCTGCGGGATCTTGTCGAGCCGCGCCTCGGGCTTGGCGTAGTTCGGATCGTCCTTCCACTCGGGCTTGCCGATCAGGTCGCAGATGTTGCCCCAGACCGCGGCCTGGGTGATGAAGTAGACGTAGGCGTTGGGATCGCTCTCCCAGCCCTTGCACTTGACGATCCAGCCGGGCTGGCCGCCGCCCGAATCGTTGCCGGCGCGCGGCGTCGCGTCGCCGAAGGGGATGCCCTGGCCGTACTGGCTGTATTCCTTCAGCGGCCCGTGCTGCAGGCGCTGCTGGTCGCGCAGCTTGACCCGGCAGAGGTTGAGGACGCCGTCCTGCATGGCGGCCAGGACCTTCTGGCCGCGGCCCGACTTCTCGCGTTGGAAGAGGGCGGTGACGATGCCCAGGGCCAGGTGCAGGCCGGTGCCGGAATCGCCGATCTGGGCGCCGGACACCATCGGCGGGCCGTCCAGGAAGCCGGTGGTCGAAGCCCCGCCGCCGGTGCACTGGGCGACGTTCTCGTAGACCTTGCAGTCCTCGTAGGGCCCCGGGCCGAAGCCCTTGACCGAGGCGTAGATCATGCGCGGGTTCAGCTCCTGGATCCGCTCCCAGCCGAAGCCCATGCGGTCGAGCGCGCCCGGGGCGAAGTTCTCGACCAGCACGTCGCAGGACTTGACGAGGCGCTCCAGCACCTCCTTGCCGGTCTCGTTCTTGGTGTTGAGCGTGAGCGAGCGCTTGTTGTGGTTCAGCATGGTGAAGTAGAGGCTGTCGACATCCGGGATGTCGCGGAGCTGGCCGCGCGTCGCGTCGCCGACGCCCGGGCGCTCGACCTTGATCACGTCGGCGCCGAACCAGGCCAGCAGCTGCGTGCAGGTCGGCCCGGACTGGACATGGGTGAAATCCAGAATTCGAACACCTTCAAGAGCTTTCATCGCGTGCTCCTGCGATTGACTGAGTTTATCGGGCGGGGCCGGGCTAGGTCTTGGACACCACGCTCTGGGGATTCAGGTTGCCGATGCGGCCGCTCTCCGTGCCGGCCTTCTCGTCGATGACGGCGTTGACCAGGGTCGGCTTGCCGGAGTCCATGGCCTCGTTCACGGCCCGGGACAGCTCGTCGGGCGTCGTCGCATGGACACCGACGCCGCCGAAGGCTTCCATCATCTTGTCGTAGCGGGAGTCCTTGACGAAGACGGTCGTCGCCACGTCGGGACCGCCCGAGGGATTGACGTCGGTGCCGCGGTAGATGCCGTTGTTGTTGAAGACGACCACGCAGACCGGCAGGTTGTAGCGGCAGATCGTCTCGATCTCCATGCCGGAGAAACCGAAAGCGCTGTCGCCCTCGACGGCGAGCACGGGCTTGCCGGTCTCCACGGCCGCCGCGACGGCGGCGCCCATGCCGATGCCCATGATGCCCCAGGTGCCGACGTCCAGGCGCTTGCGCGGCTGGTACATGTCGATGATGCTGCGCGCGAAGTCGAGCGTGTTGGCGCCTTCGTTGACCAGGATGGCGTCCGGCCGCTCCTTGACGATGCTCCGCAGGGCGCCCAGCGCGCTGTGGAAGTCCATCGGCAGGGAGTTGCTCAGCAGCTTCGACGACATCTTGGCGACGTTCTTCTCCTTGCGCTCGGTGATCGCGTCGGTCCACTCGCTCGGCGGGGCCTGCCAGTCGCCGTCGATACCCTGGAGAAGCGCGGACACGCAGGAGCCGATGTCGCCGACCAGCGGCGCGGCGATCTCCAGGTTGCTGTCCATCTCGCGCGGCTCGATGTCGATCTGGATGAAGGTCTTGGACCCGGGCTCGCCCCAGGACTTGCCCTTGCCGTGGGACAGCAGCCAGTTGAGCCGGGCGCCGATCAGCATCACGACGTCGGCCTCTTTCAGCACCAGGGAGCGCGCCGGGCCCGCCGACTGCGGATGGTCGTCCGGCAGCAGCCCCTTGGCCATGCTCATCGGCAGGTAGGGGATGCCGCTCTTCTCGACCAGGGCGCGGATGTCGGCGTCGGCCCGGGCGTAGGCCGCGCCCTTGCCGAGGATGATCAGCGGCCGCTTGGCGCCCTTCAGCACCTCGAGCGCTCGCGCCACGGCGTCCGGGGCCGGGATCTGGCGCGGCGCCGGGTCGACCACCTTGACCAGCGACTTGCGGCCGGCCTCGGCCTCCATGACCTGGCCCAGGAGCTTGGCCGGCAGGTCGAGGTAGACGCCGCCCGGGCGTCCCGAGACGGCCGCCCGGATGGCGCGCGCCACGGCGATGCCGATGTCCTCGGCGTGCAGCACCCGGAAGGCGGCCTTGCACAGCGGCTTGGCGATGGCGAGCTGGTCCATTTCCTCGTAGTCGCCCTGCTGCAGGTCGACGATCTCGCGCTCGGAGGAGCCGCTGATCAGGATCATCGGGAAGCAGTTGGTGGTCGCGTTGGCCAGCGCGGTCAGGCCGTTGAGGAAGCCCGGCGCCGACACCGTCAGGCAGATGCCGGGCTTCTGGGTCAGGAAACCCGCGATCGCCGCCGCGTTGCCCGCGTGCTGCTCGTGCCGGAAGGAGATCACGCGCATGCCCTCGGCCTGCGCGAAACGGCCGAGGTCCGTGATCGGGATCCCGGGCACGCCATAGATGGTGTTGATGTCGTTGAGCTTGAGCGCGTCGATGACCAGGTGAAAACCGTCCGTCAGCGACTCGGGTTCCGCGGCTTCGTTCGTCTTCGCATCAACGCTTTGTGCCATTGCCGGCATGTATGTCTACTCCCAAAACTCTGGCTGCAGCGCCTCGGCTGCCTGTCTTGTTGCTGTCCCTCGTTATCCGGCCCTCGTTGTCCCGGGAGCGCTGCGTCGGGCGCTCCCGCGTCCGCCGGGAAGGGATCAGTCCAGATAGTCCACGTTCTCTTCGATGTGCTTGGCGAGGTTCATGGTGTGCTCGCGCGACAGGCGCTCGGCCAGCGCGGCGTCGCGCCTCTCCAGAGCCTCGATGATGTGCATGTGGTCGATGATCGAGCGCTTGGCGCGGTCCTTTTCGCCGATGGTCCGCGCCCGGATGCCCTTCATGTGCAGGAACAGGCCCTCGGCCATCTGCTTGAGCAGCGTACAGCCGCTCATCTCCAGGATCGCCTGGTGGAAGTCGATGTTGCGGTCCGAGTATTCGTCCATGCGGGCCTGGATCTGGCCGTTCTCGAAGGTCGCGAAGAGCTTGCGCAGCGAGGCGATCTTCTCGTCCGAGGCGGTCTCGGTGATCAGCCGGGCGGCCATGCTCTCCAGCGCCGCCCAGACCGTGATCATCTCCAGGATCTCTTTCTTGGTCTTGCGCACGATGAAGACCCCGCGCCGCGGGATCACCGTGACCAGGCCCTCCTGCTCCAGCCGGGCGAGGGCCTCGCGGATCGGCGTCCGGCTGATGCCGAGCTGCTCCGAGAGCTGGCGTTCGTCCAGCTTCAGTTGGGCGTCGTCGGCATAGATGTTCATCGAGGTGATGCCTTCCTTGAGCACGTCGTAGATATGCTCCTTCAGGCTGAATCGGGCCTCGATGGGTTGAACCACAAGCTGTCGCGGCATCATACTGCTTTCACCAAAGAAAAGGAGTTTCCAACGCTTCCTGCCTTGCCCCGACGCTCTCTCGTATACCGTGGTATACCATAGCCCAAGTACCACCATGCGGCAACCGGAATCGCCGCGATCGACCGGGCTGGGCGCTTGCCAGGCTCGGCCGCCTTCGTCCAAGCTGGCGCGCCATGGCAGCGCGAAGGACACCCCGGCGACGGCCGGCTCAAGATGACCTGGACCGCTTGGCGGCCGAGGCCCAGTCGGCCATTGCGGGCGCCCGCTGGACCGAGGCGGAAGCGGCCCTGCGGCGCCTGATCTCCGGGCTGCCGGCGCCCCAGGCGCCGCTGCTCTACAACCTCGGCCTGGTGATGAAGCAGCAGGGCCGGCTCGCAGAGGCCCTGGCTTCCTTCGACGAGGCCCTGGCGGCGGACCCGGGCCACGCCAAGGCCCGCTTCGAGCGGGCGGCCGCCCTCATGGACCTCGAGGACCTGGCGGCGGCCTACACCGGTTTCGCCGCCTATCTGGAGGTGGCGCCGGAGGATCCGGACGCCCTGATCAACGCCGCGCGCCTGGCGCTGCGGCTGGGCCGGGTCGACTCGGCGGCGGCCCACGCCGAGGCCCTCGACCGGCGGGGCCGCGGCGACCCCGCAACGGCCTTGCTGCTGGCCGAGGTCGCGGCCGAGCGGGGCGACCGGGAAGCGGCGGGCCGGGGCTTCGCCCTGGTCCTGCGGGAGGGCCCGCCGGAGCTGCGCGCCGCCGCCCTGGCCGCCATGACCCAGCGGCCCAAGGGCCGGATCCCGCTCTCTCTCGACCGTCTTCTGGACCCCCTCTTGGATCCCGGGGATCACTCCGCCCGGTAGCGCTTGCGGTAGGCGCCGGGGTCCGCCTTCAGCGCCTCCTGGACCTCGAGGTGCCGTGCCAGCCCGGTCTCGTCGAAGACTCCGAAGTCGAGCTCCAGCGCCTCGCGCGGGACCGGGAAGGCCTGGGCGACCGGCGTGCCCTTGGGCAGGCTGCCCTCGAAACCGGGGTCGGTCCAGAGCGCCGGGAAGTGCACGAAGCCGCCGTCGAAGCGGTCGCAGTCGACCCGTCCCGTCAGGGTCCGGAAGGGCAGCTCCTCGCGGTTCAGCGGATGGGTGAAGAGCATGGCCCAGCCCTCGGGCAGGGTGACCGACCAGAAGTTGGTGAACTTGACCGCGAAGTGGGAGGGCTCGGCGAAGGGCGCGCCGGCGAGCTGCTCGGGCAGGTGCACGCCCAGGGGCGAGCGGCTGAGGCGGCTGCGCTCCAGCAGAGGCAGGTCGCTGTCCCAGGCGAAGCTGCCGCCCTCGAAGCGCAGCTCCGCCGCCAGCGGCATCAGCACGCCGTGGCGCAGGGCGTCGAGGAAGGGCGGGCACTGCTTGACGCTGCGGACCTTGGCACCGAGCAGCGCGCTCTCGACCTCCGCCGGCATCCGCTTCAGCCAGTCCGGCAGGCCCTCCGCGGCCAGCTTCGGCCGCGGCAGGTGAGGCTCAAGCTCGGGCAGGCAGCGGAACTGCAGTCTCATCGGCCTCTGGACCACGGCGCTTGGCGGCAAGGCGGGCCTGGCGGTCCATCGCCCGCAGCTCGAGCTCGATCGCCAGCACGCGCTTGCGCTCACGCTCGCGATAGTAGGCGTAGAGCGTGGCGGCGACCACCGTCAGGACGACGAAGATCACCCCGATCACGTTGATCACCGGCGAGAGGCCGAAGCGGAAGCGCGAGCCGATCTCGGTCACCAGGGTCCAGTCGCCGCCGATGGCGAAGACCGTGGTGTTGTAGTTCTCGATCGACTGCAGGAAGGCGATGACCGAGGCGGTGGCGATGGTCGGGTAGAGGAAGGGCAGGGTGATGCGCCGGAACACCAGCAGGTTCGAGCCGCCGAGATCCAGCGCCGCCTCCTCGAGGACCCGGTCCTGGCGCTGCAGGCGCGCCATGAACAGCAGCATGGAGTAGGATGCGATGAAGGAGGACTGGGCCAGCACGGTCAGGAAGAGGCCGCCCGGGACGTCGAAGTTGCGCCAGAAGATCAGGGTCGAGATGCCCAGGATGATCCCCGGGGTCAGGATCGGCGAGACCAGGGCGGCGTAGAGCAGTCCGGTCCAGCGCGACTGCAGCCGGGTCAGGATGAAGGCCCCGGCCAGGCCCAGCGGCAGGGAGATCACGATCACGCCCAGGGCCACGACGACGGTGTTCTGCAGGCCGATCAGGATGCGGTCGTCCTCGGCCAGGGCGCTGAACCACTTCAGCGTCCAGCCGCGCCACTGGGTGACCGAGGGATAGTCGTAGGCGTTGAAGGCCGCCAGGGACATCACGATCAGCGGCGCGAACATGTAGAGGAAGAAGACCGCGAGGTAGCCGTTGAGGATCGCCTGGGCCACCCGGTTCTCGCTGCTCTGCGCGCTCATGCTGCGGCTCCCCCTCGGCCCTGTCTCACTGGGCCCTGTCCTATTTGGCGATATCGCGGATGCCGACCTTGAAGATCGCCATCATCAGGAAGATGAAGACGATGCAGGCGATCAGCAGGGTGAAGGAATAGGCGGCACCGACGTTCCAGTTGAAGCTCTCGAAGAACTGCCGGTAGATCAGCTGCGAGAACCAGTCGCCTGACTTGCCCCGGGTCATGATCTGCGGCACCGCGTAGGAGCCGGCCGAGAGCATGAAGGTCATGATGCAGCCGACCGCGATGCCCGGCTTGGCGTGGGGGATGACCACCCGCCGGTGGGTCAGCCAGATCGAGCCGCCGAGGTCCTTGGCCGCCTCGATCTGGTTGCGGTCCAGGGTCTCCAGCGTGTTGTAGATCGGGAAGACCATGAACAGGATGTAGGCGTAGATCATCGCCACGAAGACCGAGCCGGAATACTCCAGGAAAGGCACCCAGGTCTTGGCCTCGAAGGAGACGAAGCCGATCGCCGCCAGGAAGGAATTGATGACCCCCTGGTAGTCCAGGATCATCAGCCAGGCGTAGACCCGCAGCAGCTCGTTGATGGCGTAGGGGATCGTCAGGCCGAGCAGCAGCAGGGCGGCCTTGCGCGGGGTCGATAGATGCGCCACCGCGTAGGCGATGGGATAGCAGACCACCAGCGCCAGCAGGGTCACCAGGGCCGCGTAGGCGATGGTCTTGACGAAGATGTTGAAGTGCAGCCCCGACATCTTGGTGTAGTTCTGCAGGCCGTAGACCTTGGGCGGGTCCTGCTCCTGCGCCTCGAGCTCCGCGATCTCGGCCTCCAGGCGGCTGACCGCGTCTTCGAGCTCGGCCTTCTTGTCCGGCGCCAGGTCGCCGGCGAGGTCGAACTTGGCGGTCTCCAGCTCGGTGTAGGCGCGGTCGATGCGCAGCGAGATCTCGCTGCCGCGCTCCTTCGACCAGAGCGACTGCTCCAGCATCATCGCCTGCGGCACGATGACCAGGACCGCCAGCCAGACGATGGTCAGCCCGACGAAGAGGCCGGTCAGGCCGCGGCCGTAGCTGCGCAGCAGCTCATTCATCGGCGAGGTCTCCGGCGCGCAGGACCAGGGCGTCCTCGCTGCGGAAGCCGACCTTCTGGCGCCCGGCGAGCTGCGCCGGCATCTCCGCGGAGTTGGTCACGTGCATGGTCAGCGGCAGGCCCTGGGCGTTGAGGAACATGTTGATGAAGGGTCCTTCCAGCTCGCGGCCCTCGACCTCGGCCTCGAGCTGGTTGCCGGGCGCCGCGCCGCCGTTCCGGCCGACCAGGCCGAGGCGCTCCGGCCGGACGAAGACCATCGCGTCGTCGCCGACCCCGAGGCCGTCGCCGTTGATGCCGAGGAAGCGGCCCAGCGAGGTCTCGACCTGGGCCAGGCCCTCGTCCAGCCCCGCGACCTTGCCGCGGAAGACGTTCTGCTGGCCGACGAAGGTGGCGACGAAGGGCGTCCTGGGGTTGAGGTAGATCTCGTCGGCGCTGCCGATCTGCTCGACCCGGCCCTGGTTCATGACCGCGACCCGGTCGGACATGGTCAGGGCCTCGCCCTGGTCGTGGGTGATGAAGACGAAGGTGACGCCGGTCTTGCGCTGGATCTCGCGAAGCTCGCTGCGCATGTGCTGGCGCAGCTTGAGATCCAGCGCCGAGAGGGGCTCGTCGAGCAGCAGGACCGAGGGCTCGACCGCCAGCGCCCGGGCGACGGCGACGCGCTGACGCTGGCCGCCGGAAAGCTCGGTCGGTTTCTTGCCGCCCTGTCCGGCGAGGTCGACCAGGGCCAGCAGCTCCTCCGCGCGCTTGCGCCGCGCCGCCTTGTCGACGCCGCGCGCCTCCAGGCCGAAGGCGACGTTCTCCCAGACCGTCATCAACGGAAAGAGCGCCAGGTTCTGGAAGATCAGGGCGGTCGGCCGGTTGTTGGGGCCGCGGCCGCGCATGTCCTCGCCGCCGATCAGGATCCGGCCTTCGGAGGGCTCGATGAAGCCCGAGATCATCCTCAGGATCGTGGTCTTGCCGCAGCCCGAGGGCCCGAGGATCGAAAAGAACTCGCCGGCCTCGATCTCCAGGTTGCTGCGGTGGACGGCCGTGAAGTCGCCGAAGCGCATCACGGCCTCGCTGAGCTCGACGTTCTTCCCGTGCATGCTCGCCCCTGTTTCCCGAAAGGATGCGGCAGGCCCGGGGCAGGCTCAAGCCCGGGCCGCCGCTCGGCGCCCGCCCCGGCCCGGTTGAACCGGATCGGACCGCGGGATCAGGCCCCGGCGCAGAGACGGCCCGGCAGCCCCAGGACCGCCGGGCCGGCTGCTCAGGCGTTGGTGATCTTCTCGACGTATTCCTGACGGGTGGGGGCGAACCAGGGCGTATCGGACTGCCACCACCAGAGATTGGCCAGGTTGTCCTCGTTGTAGATCTGGTTGAACTGGGCCTTGAACTCCTCGCCGGCGTAGTTCTCCGCGCCCTTGACGCAGGAGTTGTAGCCGGTGTTGGCAGAGAACATGCCCGCCATCTCCGGATTGAGCATGGCGTTGATGAAGGCGTGCGCCTGGTCCAGGTTCTCGGCGCCGACCGGGATGCCCATGGAGTCCATCCAGGTGATGCCGCCTTCCTTGGGCATGCGGTACTTGTACTTGGCGTCCTGGCGGTTCAGCAGGATGCCGGTGGTGTCCCAGGTCTGGCCGACCGTGCAGCCGGCGTCGGTGTAGGCGGCCGTGGCCTCGGTCGCGTTGTTCCAGAAGGCGCCGATCTTGGATTTGTTCTCGACCACGAACTTGGCGCAGGCGTCCCAGACCCGGCGGGCGTCCTCCTCGGTCTTGTAGACGTCGAGCATGCGGTCGGTCTTGAGCTGGCCGATGGATTCCAGGTAGAGCCCGACGCCCATGATCACCGACTTCTGGCGGAAGGCGACCTGCTTGTTCAGGCCCTCGCCCCAGAGGGTGCCGTAGGAGACCTCGTCGTCCGACAGGTCGTGGACCTCCGAGTTGAAGGTGATGGCCTCGGTGCCCCAGTCGAAGGGCAGCAGGTAGCGCTTGCCGCGCCTGACCGCGCCGAGCTTGATCGAATCGCGCAGCATCGAGGGGATGACCTGGTCGACCTTCAGCTTGCTCTCGTCCAGCGGCGCCAGCCAGGACCCGCCGGGCGCGTTGCTGTCGTCGTAGTTCGAGCGGTTGGTGACCGAGGGGAAGATGACGTCGAAGCCCTTGCCGCCGGCCGCGCGTAGCTTGTTCTCGGCCTCGTCGTTGGAGCCGTAGGTCGAGAGGTTGACCTTGATGCCGCTGTCCTTCTCGAAGCGCTCGATCATGTTCTTCTGGACGTAGTCGCCCCAGGCGAAGACGTTGACCTGGCCCGAGGACGCGAGCGCGTCGTGGGCCCTGAGCACGAAAGGTGCGGCGATGGCGGCGCCGGTGGCGGCAGCGCCCTTCAAGATGGTGCGACGGGAAACCCGCATGATGTCCTCCCCCTAGGTTGTCTCGGGACCGCTTATCAATCTGCGCGGATAGACCGCGATAATAACAGCTTGATGAGTCCCTGATGACAGAATTGTTTCATCCTGCCGCTAACTTGTGGATTTCACTTTATAGTTGTGGCCGCCTGCCGCTTCACCGGACCGCCGGGGGCTTCTAGCTCAGCCCGTCTCCCGGACGCCCTTCAGGGCGGCGTAGAGCGCCTTGTACTGCGGATGGATCGCCTCGTACTCGGCGCTCTGCTTCGGGTCGGGCTCGATCGTGCGACTGGTCCGCACCATGGCCCTGGCGCCCTCCTCGATGGACGCGAAGCGGCCGGCGCCGTGGGCGGCCAGGACCGCGCAGCCCAGCGCCGGCGCGTCGGGCACCTCGGTCAGCTCGATCGGCGTGCCCAGGGTGTCGGCGTGGATCTGCAGCCAGAGCGGCGAGTTGGTGGCGCCGCCGGCGACCACGATCCTTCGGGCGTCGAAGGCCGCGCCGAAGTTGTCGACGATCAGCCGCGTGCCCAGGCTGATGCCTTCCAGGATCGCCCGGAAGACGTGCGCCGGGCCGTGCTTCAGGGTCAGGCCGGTGATCGCGCCGCGCGACAGCGGGTCGGTGTAGGGGGTCCGGTTGCCCTGGAAGTGGTCCAGCACCATCAAGCCCTCGGCGCCGGGCGCGATGCCGGCCGCCGCCTCGTTCAATTCCTCGAAGCCGGTCTCGGCCGCGAAGTGTCGCTTGAACCAGGCGACGATCGAGCCGGTCGAGGTCTGGCCGCCTTCGATGACCGGCTTGCCGGGATAGACCGCGTCCATGTAGGTGCCCCAGACCCCGGCCTTGTGCACCGGCTGGCTGCAGACGCCGAGCTGCAGGTGCGAGGAGCCGGTGATCAGCGCCATCTCGCCGGGCTCGGTCACGCCCAGGCCGATCATGCCGATGAAGGCGTCGGCGCCGCCCTGCACGACCGGGGTGCCGGCCTTCAGGCCCAGGTGCGCCGCGGCCTCCGCCGTCAGGTCGTCGATGACGTCGCCCGGCCGGATGATCGACTGCGGCCACTTGGCCTGCAGGGCCTCGAGCCCGACCGCGGCGAGCAGCGAGACCGGCAGGCCGCCCTGGTCGCTCTGGAAGTGCCAGCGGATCGCCATGTTGTCGAGCGAGCCGGTCCAGCGGCCGGTCAGGCGCAGGTTGAGGTAGTCCTGGTACTCGCCGATGCGCGCCGCGGCGTCGAAGACCTCGGGCTGGTTGCGCTTGATCCACAGGGCCTTGGGCAGCATCCACTCGGCCGAGACCGGCCCGGCGCCGTCGCCGTTGACCCGCAGCGCCGGGTCGCCGCTGCCGGCCACCGCATCGGCCTCCGCCGCGGCGCGCACGTCCATCCAGATCATGGCCGGGCGCAGGGGCTCGCCCTCGGCGTTCAACGCGACCACCGAGCAGCAGGTGGTGTCGACCGCCAGCGCCAGGACCTCCTGCGGGTCGATCCCGGCCTGGGTTACGGCGCCCTGCACCGCTTGGCCCAAAGCCCGCCACCAGTCCTCCGGGTTCTGCTCGGCCCAGCCGGGCTGCGGGAAGTCGGTCGCGTAGGGCGTCGCATGGGAGGCCTTGGGCCGGCCCTCCAGGTCGAAGACGAAGGCCCGCAGGCTCTCCGTGCCGCCGTCGATGCCGATCACGTAGGCCATGCTGCTCCTCCCCGCGCTCAGGCGCGCCTGGTCTTCTTCTTTCCGCCGGCTGCCTCGGGCCGGTCGCGATGGACCGGCGCCTCGACCGCCGGCGCGTCGCCTGCCTTCAGTTCGTCGCTCTGCTTGCCGTAGGTCTTGAAGCGGGCCAGGACCCGCTTCATCTCGGCGCCGCTCAGGATCTTCGGCGTGCCGGCCTGGCAGGCGATGAAGTACTGCTGGCAGAGGGTCTCGATCTCGCCCGCCAGCCACAAGGCCTTCTCGAGGCTGGGCCCGAAGCAGATCATGCCGTGGTTGGCCAGCAGGCAGGCGGTGCGGTCCTGAAGCGCCTTCAGCATGGTCCTGGACAGGGCCTCGGTGCCGAAGGTGGCGTAGTCCGAGCAGCGCAGGCTCGGGCCGCCGGTGACCCCGATCATGTAGTGGAAGGCCGGCACCTCGATCCGCAGCGCGGCCAGGGCGGTGGCGTGGACGGAATGGGTGTGGACCACGGCCTGCGCCTCGGGCCGCGCCTTGTAGATGTCCAGGTGCATGCGCCACTCCGACGACGGCAGCCAGTCGCCGCGGTAGCCGCCCTCCAGGTCCATGGCGACGATCTGCTTCGGCTTGGTCTGCTCGTAGGGGAGCCCGGAGGGCGTGATCAGGAAGCCTTCCGGCGTGCGGGCGCTGACGTTGCCGGAGGTGCCCTGGTTGATGCCGAGGGCGTTCATCCGCAGGCAGGTGTCGATGATCGCGCGGCGCAGCTTCTGATGCTTGGGATCGGCCGGTCGGGCGGGCATGGGCTTCACCTCGGGGGGCAGAGGGTTATGCTGCGGGCTTTCTGGCACCGGAGGCAGGAGGGGGCAAGGTCGTGATCCAGAGCCAGGCGCGCGGCATCGCCGTCCTCGACGTCGGGTCGACCAACACCCGTCTCATGCTCTTCGATCCTCGGGGCCGGGTGGTGGCCGAGGCGCGCCGCGCCAGCCCGCATCGCCCCGGGCCGCCCTATGCCGCGCTCGATCCCGAGCCGCTGCTTGCCTTCGCGGCCGAGACTCTGCCGGGCTTCGACCGCGTGCTGCCGGTCGATGCGGTGGTGCCTTGCGCCCACGGCTCGGCGCTGGCCTGCCTCACGGCCGAGGGCGCGCTGGCCCTGCCGGTGATGGACTACGAGGCCGAACCGCCGGCCGAGATCCGCGCGGCCTATGACCGGGTCGCGCCGGCCTTCGCCGAGGTCTTCGCGCCGACCAACCCCATGGCCCTGACCCTGGGCCTGCAGCTCTTCTGGCAGGAGACGGCCTTCCCCGAGGCCTTCGCCGGGGTCGCGACCATCCTGCCCTGGGGCCAGTACTTCGCCCTGCGCCTCGGCGGCCGGGCGATCAGCGAGGTCACGGCCCTGGGTGCCCAGACCCATCTCTGGGACGTTCAGGGGCGGCGCTTTTCCAGCCTGGCCCGGGCTCGGGGCTGGGATCGGCGCTTCGCGCCCCTGGCCCGGGCCTGGGAGCAGGTCGGGACCTTGGACCCGCGGTTCCGGGGCGGCGGCTTTCGGGGCCGAGGCCGGGTGCTGGCCGGGATCCACGACTCCAACGCCAACTACCTGCGCTACCTGGCCGCCGGGCTGGCGCCCTTCACCCTGCTGTCGAGCGGGACCTGGATCATCGGCTTCGACACCGAGACGGAGATCGCCGCGCTGGACCCGCGGCGCGACACCGCGAGCAACTCCGACATCTTCGGCCGGCCGGTCGCCTGCTGCCGCTTCATGGGCGGGCGGGAGCTGGAGATCCTGGCCGAGGGCGCGCCGGCCGCGGCGGCGACGCCGGCGGCGGTCCGGGACCTGATCGGGCGCGGCAGCTTCGCGCTGCCGTCCTTCACCGACAGCGGCGGGCCCCTTCCAGGCAGCGGCGGCCGGGGCCGGATCGAGGGCCCGCCGCCGCGGGGCCCGGCGGAGCGGGCCGCGCTCGCCGCGCTCTACTGCGCCCTGATGACCTCGGAAGCCCTGGATGCCGTGGGCTCGGCAAGCCGGATCTTGGTCGACGGCCCCTTCGCCGAGAACGCGGTCTTCCTCGGCCTGCTCGCCGCCCTGCGGCCGGCGCAGGGCGTGGCGGCCGCGCGGGCGGGCGAGGGGACCGCGGCGGGCGCGGCGCTGCTGGCCTCGATCGGCCCGGACGGCGGTCTCCCCGAGATCGCGATCGACCTGAGCGCGGCAGCGCCCCTGGAGGTCGCCGGCCTGACCGGCTACCGCGACGCCTGGCGCCGGCTCAGTCAAAGATGACGCCCTTCTTGAGGAGAAAGCAGCCGTAGGGCCGGGGCTCGGTGGTTTGGACCACGGCGTAGCTCTTGCGTGCCTCGGCATAGAAGGCGTGGCGCTCGATCGAGCCCATGACGATCTCGCGGCCCTCCGCCTCCCGGGCCTCGGCCAGGACCTCCCGGTGCACCTCGAGCAGGGTCTCGGGCTCGCCGACCACCTCCATGCGCTGGACCGGCGCCTCGACGAAGTCGTCCAGCGGGAAGAGCGACAGGATGGCCCGCGCGGCCTGCGGGCAGTCGGCGCCGGCGAGGCGGACCAGCCTGCCGGAGACCGTGTGGCGGGCCACGGAGTCGGCCGGGAAGTTGCGGTCGACCAGGACCAGGTCGTCGCCATGGCCCATGGACTCCAGCACCCACAGCAACTCGGCGCCGACGATCGGCGGAACACCTTTCAGCATGGCGGCTTTTCCTTTCTATTTCTGCGCAGAGGTCAGGCCGTCCAGCAGGCGCCGGAAGGCCAGCATGCCCGGGTCGTCGAGGCCGACCGACTTCTCGCCGAACATGCGTGCCCGGCCCAGCTTGTTCGCTTGCTGCCGGAAGCTGTCCAGAACCTCGTCGGTGGCGCGGTCGATCGCGCCCAGGATCTCGCTGGGATCGTCGAATCCCTCCGCGGCGGCGGCCGCCGCATCGACGGCGTCGAGCAGGCTCTTGTCGCCCAGGCTGCCGCGGCCGCGCGCGATCATGGCATCGCGGGCGCCGGCCAGCAGGCCTGCGACCTCGCCCCAGCCGGCTTCGCTCCGCCCCTTGGTCGCCTTGGCCGCGCTCATGAAGGCGGTGGCCACCAGGGTCCCGAAGGAGGAGGAGGAGACCCGCTGAAAGGCCTTGGCGCAGGCGAGGAAGGCTTGGCCCAGGTCCTCGGGCAGCGCCTCGGCCTCCTTCGCGACCTCGCGCCAGCCCTTGGAGACGGTGATCCCGAGGTCGCCGTCGCCCAGCTTGGCATCCTGGCCGTTCAACTCCTCGGCCGCGGCCTCGGCCCTGTCCGCCAAGGCCGCCGCGGCACGGCGCAGGTGTTCGGTGGTGAAGCCCATGGCCCCGGTCTTCCCCGAAGCGTCACGTCACGGTCCAGAAGGCGCAGTGGCAGGGCGCCTTCAGCAGCCGCTCCAGCTCCTGGTCGAGCTTGCATAGGGTCAGGGTGGCGCCGGTCATCTCCATCGAGGTGGCGTAGCGCCCGACCAGGGGCATGACGATCTCGACGCCCTGATCGGCGAGCCTGGACCTCGCCCGGCGGTACATGATGTAGAGCTCCTCCGGCGGCGTGGCGCCCAGGGAGTTGACCAGGATCGAGACCCGGTCGCCCGAGGCCAGCGGCCGGTCGGCGAGCAGGCGGTCCATCATCTCGTCGACGATGGCGTCGGCCGGCTTGAGCGCGTCGCGCCAGATGCCGGGCTCGCCGTGGATGCCCATGCCCATCTCCATCTCGTTCTCGCCGAGCTCGAAGGTCGGCTTGCCGGCCTGGGGCACGGTGCAGGGGGTCAGCGCCATGCCGATCGAGCGGCAGGCCTCGGCCGTCTTCTGCGCCACGCGGGTGACCTCGTCGAGGTCGGCCATCTCCTCGGCCAGGGCGCCGGCGGTCTTGAAGGCGTAGACCATGCCGGCCACGCCGCGGCGCTTCTCCGCCTCCTCGGGCGGGGCCGAGACGATGTCGTCGGCCAGCAGGACGGTGGTGGCCTGGATGTCGTCCTCCAGCTCGACCATCTCGCCGGCCATGTCGAAGTTCATGACGTCGCCGCCGTAGTTGCCGTAGAGCCGCAGGACGCCGGCGCCGCCGTGGGCCTGGCGCATGGCGGGGGCCATCTGCTCGGCCGAGGGCGAGGCGAAGACGTCGCCGATGGCCGCGGCGTCGAGGAGGCCGGTCCCGACATAGCCGGTGAAGACCGGCAGGTGGCCGGAGC
>JANQGU010000164.1 GCA_028282935.1 Kiloniellales bacterium | reverse complement strand
CCGGCCAGGAATAGAACCCAACCCAAAATCTGCATAGTCTCACTCCCTTCCCCAACCGGTCGCTGGTCCCGAACGGCATGTCCTACCTGGGCCCTACCTGGGAATATTGGAAAACGTCCGGGCCCAGCGACCGGTTGGGGAAGGGAGCGAGATTATGCAGATCTTGGGTTGGGTTCTGTTTCTGGCCGGGGCCTTGGCTCTCGGCTGGAGCTACGTCGAGCCGCCGGTCGGTCCGCTCGCGGTACCGGTCATGCTGGCGGGCGCGGTGCTGGCGGCCGGCGGTGCCATCGCGGCCAAGCTAGCGACGGTGCCGCACCGGGAGATCCGTCAGCTGGTGCCGGCGGGGCCGCTCAGCGCCTGCGCGCTGGACGCGACGCTCAAGTCCTTCGCGGAGGCCGAGACGGCTGTCATCGACTGCAGCGAGACGGAGCGTCGGGTGCTGAACGCGACGGTCCGCAAGCTGACCGAAGGCACCTACAGCTGGGAGTGCCTGCCGCAGGCGATGCAGAGGCGCTGGCTGAACACCCTCCAGAACTACCCCGGCTGCACCCGGCTCAACCCGCGCGACGAGGCGCAGATCGACGAGTTCGTGACCTACGCGACGGGAAGGTAAGCCCGCCCCGAGGCGGTGCCCGCCGGGTTCACAGACCAAGGCGGCGGCCCCAGGGCCGCCGTCCGCACCGATCGGGTTCTGGGGGGCAAGCCCCGTGAAGCTTTAGTCGCAGGGACGCTGGCGGCCCCGGTCGCGGGGACGGCACTCGTCCTTGTCGAGGTTCACGGCTTGGCTCGCCACCTTTTCCTCGATGGTCGGTATGCTGTCGGAGGGCCCGACGATCGCGAAGGCTGTCGCCGCCACGACCAGGAGCGCCAATAGCATAGATTGCTTCATCGCTTCGTCTTTGCGTGTAATGGTGGAAACGCAACGTCCCGCCAAACTAGGCCGGGACCCATAACAAAGCGTTAACCATGAGGACTTTTTTAACCCTGGGACGGCGCCTTGCCGGCTTCGGGCCGCCGCCGCGGTCTTCCCGCATAGCGGGAATCCCGAGAGCCCGCGGAGGCCGCCCGGCGGCCCGACGGGGCTTGTCGCGCCGCGGCCCGCCGGTCTAGAACCTGCCCTGAGTGACCTGGCTTGTCCGAGGGAAGGGATTTCGGCCCATGGCCGCGAACGAGGGGATCGTCTTTGCCGTGCCCAAGGGCCGGATCCTGGCCGAGCTGACGCCCCTGCTGGCCCGGGTCGGCATCGCGCCAGAGGCCGGATTCGCCGAGGAATCGGACCGCCGGCTACGCTATGCCACGAACCTGCCGGAGGTCGAGATCATCTCGGTCCGCGCCTTCGACGTGGCGACCTTCGTCGCCTTCGGCGCGGCCCAGCTGGGGGTCGCCGGCTCCGACGTCCTGATGGAGTTCGACTATCCGGAGATCTATGCCCCGGTGGACCTGGGAATCGGCCGCTGCCGGCTCTCGGTGGCCGAACCGCGCGAGCTGCTGGCCAAGGATGACCCGGCGCGCTGGAGCCACATCCGGATCGCAACCAAGTACCCCGAGGTCACGCGCCGCCACTTCGCCGCCCGCGGGGTACAGGCCGAATGCATCAAGCTCAACGGCGCCATGGAGCTGGCGCCCAACCTGGGCCTGGCCCGGCGCATCGTGGACCTGGTCTCCTCGGGCGCGACCCTGGCCGCCAACGACCTGGTCGAGGTCGAGCAGATCGCCGAGGTCTCCTCGCGCCTGGTGGTCAACCGCGCCGCCATGAAGACCCGGCCGCAGGAAATCACCCGCTGGATCGAGCGCTTCCAGGAGGCCGTGGATGCCGCATAGGCTGGATACCGGCGACCCCGGCTTCGAGGCCGCCTTCGAGCGCTTCCTCGCGGCCAAGCGCGAGACCCAGGCCGACGTCGGCCGCGACGTGGCGGCGATCCTGGGCCGGGTCCGCGACGAGGGCGACGCCGCGGTCATCGCGCTCACCGAACGCTTCGACGCGCAGCGCCTGACGCCGGAGACCCTGCGCTTCGGCGCCGAGGAGATCGCCGCGGCGGCGGCGGCCTGCGATCCGGCCGACCTGGAGGCGCTGGTCCTGGCCGCCGAGCGGATCCGCGACTTCCACCTCCGCCAGCTGCCCGAGGACCTGGACTACCGGGATTCCGCCGGGCTGCGCCTGGGCCATCGCTGGACCGCGGTCGGCGCGGCCGGGCTCTACGTGCCTGGCGGCCTGGCCGCCTATCCCTCCTCGGTGCTGATGAACGCCATCCCGGCCAAGGTCGCCGGGGTGCCGCGCATCGCCATGACCGTGCCGACCCCGCGCGGCGAGGTGAACCCCCTGGTCCTGGCCGCCGCGCGCATCGCCGGCGTGACCGAGATCTACCGCATCGGCGGTGCCCAGGCGGTGGCCGCCCTGGCCTACGGCACCGCCACGATTCCGCGGGTCGACAAGATCGTCGGTCCCGGCAACGCCTACGTCGCCGAGGCCAAGCGCCAGGTCTTCGGCACGGTCGGCATCGATTCCATCGCCGGGCCCTCGGAGGTCCTGGTGGTCGCCGACGGCGCCAACCGCCCGGAGTGGATCGCCGCCGACCTGTTGGCCCAGGCCGAGCACGACACCGCCGCTCAGTCGATCCTCCTGACCGACGACGCCGATTTCGCCGAGGCGGTCGAGGCCGCGGTGACCGAGCAGCTCCGCAGCCTGCCCAAGGCCAACATCGCCGCCGCGAGCTGGGAGAACCACGGCGCGGTGGTCCGGCTGCGCGACCTGGGCGAGGCGCCGGCCCTGGTCGACCGGGTCGCGCCCGAGCACCTGGAGCTGGCGGTGGCCGAGCCGGAGGCCCTGGCCGGCGCGATCCGCAACGCCGGCGCCATCTTCCTCGGCCGCTTCACGCCCGAGGCGCTGGGCGACTACCTGGCCGGGCCCAACCACGTCCTGCCGACCGACCGCTCGGCGCGCTTCTCCTCGGGCCTCTCGGCCCTGGACTTCATGAAGCGCTCCTCGATCATCGCCTGCGACCAGGACGGCCTGCGGAAGCTGGGGCCGAGCGCGGTCCGCCTGGCCGAGGCCGAGGGCCTGCGCGCCCACGCCCGCTCGGTCGCCATCCGGCTGGATCCCGACGCCGAGGGATAGCCGCCCTTCGGGACCACGGAAAGGCTTTGAGTCCTGACCTTCGCCCCGCATACTTCCAGCGGTCTGCCGGCGGACAGCCATGCCGGCGCGGTGCTTTTTTCTTAGCGGCGGGCCCGGAGGCGGGATGAGCAGCGACCGGCGTGCGGAACAGCAATTCATCGCCAACATCACGCTGGACGAGGCGAGCGTCGTCCGGCGCAGCCCGGACGTGGAGCACGAGCGCGCGGTCGCCATCTACGACCTGCTCGAGGAGAACAGCTTCGCCCCGGTCGGCGACTACCGCGGCCCCTATCACCTGCACCTGGCGCTGCAGGAGAACCGCCTGCTCTTCGACATCCGCAGCGAGGCGGACGACGCGCTCGGCACGGTGACCCTGCCGCTGTCGCCCTTCCGGCGGATCGTGAAGGACTACTTCGCCGTCTGCGAGAGCTATTTCGAGGCGATCAAGACCGCCAGCCCCTCGAAGATCGAGGCCATCGACATGGGCCGGCGCGGCCTGCACAACGAGGGCTCCGAACTGCTGCGCGAGCGCCTGGACGGCAAGATCGAGATCGATTTCGACACCGCCCGGCGGCTCTTCACCCTGATCTGCGTGCTGCACATACGGGGCTAGCCGGACTTGGGCGACTTTCCCGACAGCGTTCTCTTCGCCTGCAGCCAGAACGCCATCCGCTCGCCCATGGCCGAGGGCCTGCTGAAGCACCTCCTGGGCCACCGGATCTACGTGGATTCCGTCGGCGTCCGCGCGGGCGAGGTCGATCCCTTCGCGATCGCGGTGATGGAGGAGATCGGGATCGACGTCTCCAAGCACCGCTCGAAGTCCTTCGACCAGCTGGAGGACACCTCCTACGACCTGATCGTCTCGCTTTCGCCCGAGGCCCAGCACCGGGCGGTCGAGCTGACCCGGACCATGGCCTGCGAGGTCGAGTTCTGGCGGGTGCTTGATCCCAGCCTGATCGAGGGCAGCCGCGAGACCCGCCTGCACACCTACCGCGAGGTCCGCGACCAGCTGCTGCGCCGGATCAAGGAACGCTTCGGCAGCGACATCAAGCCGGTGGTCTGATACCAGGGAGCCTACGGAAGGCCGCGTTGCTGCTTTGAGGCCTTCGGCCTTCTCATGCTTCGACAGGCTCAGCATGAGGGCGTTCTTTCACCTCGTCCTGAGCTTGTCGAAGGGCGAGGTCGGCACGCCCTCGATGATCACTGGCCGAATCTTTTCATCCGTTCCCAGGTATGAAAGAGCGGAGGGGAGGCGCCCCGCCCCGCGAGGCGGGACGCCACCGGGTGGAAAGCTCAGGACCCCTTCTCGTGCTTGTGGTCCTTGCCGTGATCCATGTTGTGTTCCATGGCCGTGCCCTCGCCGATCGGGACCTCGATCTCGACCCGGCCGGCCTTCTCGAAGACCAGGGTCAGGGGAAAGCTCTTGCCCTCGACCAACGGCGCCTTCAGGCCCATCAGCATGACGTGCAGGCCGCCGGGCTTGAGCACTGCCGGCTCGCCGGGCGCGACCTCGATCGCGTCGACCTGGCGCATCTTCATCACCCCGTCCTGCATCATGTGGGTGTGCAGCTCGACCCGATTGGCCACGTCGCCCTCGGCGGCGACCAGACGGTCGGGCAGGGAGCCCTTGTTCATGACGGTGAGGTAGGCGGCGGCGGCCTGGGCCTGGCCGATGGAGGCGCGAGCCCAGGGCTTGTGGATGGTCAGGTCGCCCTTGGTGACGTCGCCGGCGGCGGCGAGGTTGGAGAGCAGCGCGGTCGCCAACAGCGCCGCGGGCAGCGAAAGGTATCGAAACATGGTTTTCCTCTTCGGGAGGTTGGGGTGGCCACCTCGAGGGGTGGCGGTCTAGACGGAAGGGGTCGGCGTCCGGACCATCGGCGGCCCGCGGCCGGGCTGTGCCAGGGGAAACAGGCGGTGCGGCGCAGCCGAGGTCTGCCGCCCGTAGGACAGGGCCTTGGCGGGGGCAAAGGCGGCCGTCGCCGTGAACGCGGGGAGGCCCTGACAGCAGGCCCTGTACAGGCAGCAGAGCTGGCAGGGATCGGCCGCCGCGGCCGGCACGCCCTCCTTCGGCGCCTCCAGCGGCGCCCCGTCCGGCCCCAGGACCCGGATCCCCTCGGGGGTGCAGATCACCAGCGCCCCGAAGGGCAGGGCGGCGGCCGCGGCGCTGCCCGCGCTCGGCAGCAGGGCGCCCAGCGTCTGCAGCAGCAGCGCGCAGGCCACCAGTGCGGCGAGTGCCGCCCGAGGCCGACTTCCGGTTGCGCCGCGCATCCCTTTCATCCCGGCAAAATGACAGGTTGGGCGAGAGAAGACCAGATCGCCGTCGCCGGGGCCTTGATCTGCCGCAAGGCCCCTCGGCGTGGCCGAGGACCAAGAGAAGACACTCGACATCCCGGGCGCGCGACATAACATCCTTGCCAGGTCGTTTTAACCAGTTTCCGGCAGGATGCTGCTTATGCCGAAGCCTTTCGATCGCAGGACGGCTCTCCCAAGGGGCCTCCTCCTCGCCTTTCTGCTCGGGCTGGCGGCTCAGCTCGCCCCCTCGGGGGCCGCGCGGGCCCATCCCCATGTCTGGATCGACGTGTCCGTGGAGCTCCGCTTCGAGGACAAGGTCCTGCAGGGCCTGCGCGTGATCTGGCTCTTCGACGAGTACTACAGCGCCTTCGCGGTCCAGGACTTCGACGCCAACGGCAACAAGCAGCTCGACCGGGAGGAGCTGGCGGTCCTCGAGAACAGCCACGAGGGGCTGAAGGACTACAGCTACTTCACGCACCTCAAGGTCGGCGACCTGCTGCCCGAGGATCTCCCGGTCGAGGTGGTGGAGAACTTCGTCGCCGAGATGAACGGCGACCGGCTGCAGTATGCCTTCGACGTCCCGCTGCCGGAGCCGCTGGATCCGCGCAAGACCACCTTCGGGGTCGGCTTCTACGACGAGACCTACTACATCGACCTCAACGTCGGGTCGCCGCGCAGGCTCAGGGTCAGCGGAAACTTGCCGGGCGGCTGCAAGCCGGCCTTGGTCGAGGACGCCTTGAACCCAATCTACTTCGGCATGGTCAACCCGCTCTACGTCCAGATCGGCTGCGATGTCTCTTAAAAGTTGCCGCCTCGCGGCCCTGGTCCTCCTGACCCTGCTGCTGGGCCTGGCGCCCCAGGCCTTCGCTCCCCAGGCCTTCAGTCCCATGGCCGCGACGCCGGCGGCCGCGCAAGGCCTGCCGGGCCTGCCGCCGGCCGAGGCCGAGACCGCCGCGCCCGAGATCGGCTTCTGGCAGCGGGCCCGCTTCCAGATCGCCCAGCTGCAGCAGGGGCTGCAGCGCGACCTCGCCGGCCTGGTGCGCGAGCTCAAGACCGGCGAGTCCCTGGTGCCGCTGGCCACCCTGCTGTTCTTCTCCTTCCTCTACGGGGTGGTGCACGCCGCCGGGCCGGGCCACGGCAAGGTGGTGATCTCCTCCTACCTGCTGGCCCAGGAAAGCCGGGTCAGGCGGGGGATCCAGCTCTCCTTCCTGACCGCCCTGGTGCAGGCCTTCTCGGCCATCGTCCTGGTCGGGGTCCTGGCGCTGGTGCTCGATCTGAGCCGCCGCGAGGCGGCCGCCAAGGTGCAGCTTCTGGAGATCGCCAGCTACGGGCTGATCATCCTGCTCGGCCTATGGATGCTGGTCGCGGCCCTGCGCGGCAAGATCGGCTGCGGCCACGACCATGGACACCATGGGGGACACGACGGGGGACACCACGGGCACGACCACGGGCACGACCATGGCGGAGGGGTCCCCGAGGCGCCGCCGCGGGCCACCCGCGGCCTTCGGGGCGGCCTCGTCGCGATGGTGCTTTCGGTCGGTATCCGGCCTTGCAGCGGGGCAGTGATCATCCTGCTCTTCACCCTGGCCCAGGGGATCTTCCTGGCCGGGGTCGGGGCCACCTTCGCCATGGCCTTGGGCACCGCCCTGACGGTCGCCGCCCTCGGAATCCTGGCGGTGACCTCGCGCAGGCTGGCGGTGCGCCTCGCTGGCCGGGACTCGGTCTGGGAGGATCGCATCGGCCGCGGCCTGGCGGTCTTCGGCTCCCTGGCGATCTGCGTCTTCGGAGCCCTCTTCCTCTACCTGGCCATCAACCAGCCGGTCGCGGCGATCTGAGCGGGTGGCGGGTCGCCGCCGCGCCCTTGACGGGGATCAATGCGGGCGGCGGCCGAGGGGTGCCCGATGCAGGCATGATCAGAAGCATCCTGACCCCGATCGACGGTTCCCGCCATGCGCTGGCGGCGCTCGATCTGAGCATCGATCTCGCCAGGACCTACGGTGCCCGGCTGATCCTCTTGCACGTCGGCCAGCGCGACGGGGAGGTGCCCCGGGACCTCTACCAAGCCGCCGCGCGGGAGCTCGCCGAGGTCGAACAGCGGGGGGCCGAACAGCAGGGGGAAGCGCCCGACATCCACCCGCACCTCTCCGAGCACCTGCGCATCATGGAGTACCTGGGCCACAAGGTCCTGCGCGAGGCGCAGCAGGCGGCGGCGGAGCGCGGGGTCGGGAACAGCGAGACGGTCATCGACTTCGGCGATGCCGGCGAGCGGATCCTGCACCACGCCCGGCACAGGTCGGCCGATCTCATTGTGATGGGCAGCCGCGGCTACGGCGAGCTCGAAGGCCTCTTTCTCGGCAGCGTCTCGCACAAGGTCCTGCACCTCGCGCCCTGCTCCTGCGTCACGCTTCACCGGACGGAGGCCGAGGCTGGATTCCAGGGCCTCAAGACCATCGTCGTGGCCAGCGATGGCTCCGACCATGCGACCAAGTCGGTCGAGCTGGCGAGCGACCTCGCGGCCCGGTACGGCGCCAGGCTGGTCCTGCTCCACGCCCTGCGCCGCGAGGCGAGCGCGGCCCAGCTTCGTGCGGCCGTCGATCCGAGTCAGCTCGGCGCGAAGACCCGTGAAGAGCTGGAGATGGCGGAGCGCTTGGTCGCCATGGGCTCCGGCGCGGGCCTGCTCGCGGCGGCGATATCGGAGGCCGCGCTGAAGGAGATCGGCGACCACATCCTGAAGCGTGGCGAAGCGGCGGCGAGATCCAGGTCCGTCGAAAGGCTCGAGCTGCGGCTCGTCGACGACGATCCGGCCCGCGCCATCCTCGCGACCGCGCGGGAGGAGAAGGCCGACCTGATCGCCCTGGGCAGCCGGGGCCTGGGCGAGGTCGCGGGCCTGCTGGTCGGCAGCGTCTCCTACAAGGTCAACCACGCCGCCCCCTGCACCTGCCTCGTGGTTCGCTGATCTCGGCGCTTGGGACTTGCGTCCCAGGTTCACGGGGCCGCGTCTTGGGCCCGGGGCTTCCGCTGTCTTCGAACAAGGGCAAGCCGTCGAGTCTGCGGCCCCCTCCGGGTCGGCGGCCGGCATCGACCCGGCGCCGGGCGGCGGGGTGTCCGGATCGCGGGCCTGCCGCATCCCGGTTCTTGTCCGTGGCGCTGACGTTTTCTTGATCGGCCGTGACCTTGTTCGGTCGCGCCCGGGCTCCAATTTCTGTTGCGAACGCGCCTCGTACCAGCAGAAGGAGGATCCAGCGCCATGTCTCGTGCCTTGCTCGCCGCCCTGTGGATCGCCGTCGCCGCGGCCTTGCCGGCCGCCGTCACCCCGGCTCTTGCCAAGGATCCGGTCTACACCGGCACCTTCAGCAGCCTGGCGGTCAGCGGCTACGACCCGGTGGCCTACTTCACCCAAGGCAAACCGGTGGAGGGCCGCAGCGACCTGGAGCACGAATGGCAGGGCGCCACCTGGCGTTTCGCCGACGCTGCCAACCTGGCGGCCTTCAAGGCCGATCCGGAGGCCTACGCGCCGCAGTACGGCGGCTACTGCGCCTGGGCCGTGGCCCAGGGCTACACCGCCTCGACCGACCCGGAGGCCTGGCGCATCGTCGACGGCAAGCTCTATTTGAACTACAGCCAGTCGGTGCAGAAGAACTGGGAAGAGGACATCCCCGGCAACATCGTCAAAGCCGACCAGAACTGGCCGAGCGTGCTCGACTAGCGCAGATCCCGATCAGACGCGTTCGCGTCTGGCCGGGAGTAGTGCGCTAAAACATTGAGGCTAGGGCGTTATCCGATCAGATGGAATCGCTTCGCGATCCATCTGGCCGGATGTAACGCCCTAGGCGCCCGCTAAACCGTCTCACAGGCCGGTCGCGCGGCGGCGTAAAATGCGCCGCGGCGCGGCACGGCGTTGCACTTCTTCTTCGACTGGCCTTATCGCCTTCGCGACCTCCTCGCGTCGCGGCCGAACGGTGTCCGCTCCGCCCGATATGACAAGCTTCAAAAGCTGTGCTTGAATACAACTGATAATAAAGAACAAACGGCCTTTGGGGAGGGGGAAGCTCGATGGCGAAGAACGCCGTTCTCATCGTCTCCGTGACGCTGAGCGCGATCATCGGAATCTGGAGCGTGGTCGCGCCGGATCAGGTCACCGGGGCGGCGGTCGCCCTGACCAGCGGTGCTCTCAACTACCTCGACTGGATGTTCATGCTCGCCTGCACGGGCTTCGTGATGCTGAGCGTCTACTTCGCGGTCGGCCCCTACGGCGACATCAAGCTCGGCCACGACGACGACGAGCCGGAGTTCTCCACCGGTTCCTGGATCGCCATGCTCTTCGCCGGCGGCATGGGCTCGGGCCTGCTGTTCTGGGGCGTGGCCGAGCCGATGTATCACTTCTACTCGCCGCCCGGCGAGGAAGGCCTGACCACCCAGGCCGCCCGCACGGCCTTCGCCATCACCAACCTGCACTGGGGCTTCCACGCCTGGGCGATCTACGGAGTCTGCGCCCTGGTTATCGCCTACTTCGTGTTCCGCAAGGACGCGCCCTCGATGGTCTCCACGCCCATCGAGTACTCGCTGCGGCCCCTGCTGGGCGACAAGGTGACCCGCTGGGTGTCGCTGGTCGCCGACGTGGTTGCGGTCATGGCCGTGGTCTTCGGCCTGGCGGGCTCCCTGGGCATGGGCACGATCATGGTGCGCTCGGGCCTGGCCGAGGTCTTCGGCACCGACCCCAACTCGCTGGCGGTGGCGATCGGGATCCTGATCGTGATGACCATCGCCTTCCTGCTCTCCGCCTGCACCGGCGTCGACAAGGGCATCAAGATCCTGTCGAACATCAACATGGTGATCGCGATCCTGATCATGCTGGTGGTGCTCTTCGCCGGGCCGACGACCTTCATCCTGAACGCCTTCGTCAACAGCTTCGGCGACTACCTCAGCCAGTTCGTCTTCATGTCGTTCCGGATCTTCTCCTACGACGACAGCCTGCGTGGTTGGACCCATGGCTGGACCCTGACCTATCTGATCTGGTGGATCGCCTGGGGACCCTTCGTCGGCATCTTCATCGCCCGGATCAGCCGCGGCCGGACCATCCGCGAGTTCGTGCTCGGCGTGGTCGTCGCGCCGACCGTGTTCTCCATGCTGTGGTTCGCGGTCTTCGGCGGCGCCGGCATCTACATCGAGATGTTCGGCGGCGGCGGCCTGGCCGAGATCGTCTTCGAGGACGTCAGCGCCGCGCTCTACGCCTTCTTCGGCTACCTGCCAGGGACGAGCATCCTCAACGTCCTGGCCGTGATCCTGGTCTTCATCTTCCTGGTGACCAGCGCCGATTCCGGCACCTTCGTGGTCTCGATGATGACCACCAACGGCAACCTCAACCCGGACGTCAGGACCAAGCTGATCTGGGGCATCCTGATGTCCGCGATCACCTTCGGGGTGCTGGTCTCGGGCAGCGTTCCGGTCGCCAAGGCCATGGCGATCACCGGCGCGGTGCCCTTCACCTTCATCGTCTTCGTCCAGCTCGTCGGCTTCTTCCGCGCCCTGCGCGAGGACGAGAGCGCTGAGGTGCGCGACCTGCGCCTGGCGCAACGCATGGCGCGGGCGCAGACGCAGGCCGAGGCGGCGGCCGACCCGAAGTCACCGGCGGAATGAGGGGAGGAAGACCATGAAGCCGAGACTCATGCCTTCGATCGCCCTTCGCCGTCCGCTGGCCGCGGCGCTGCTCGCCGTCCTGGCGCTCGGTCTCGCGGCCTGCGAGGAGGAGCCGCCGGTGCTGCGCGTCGCCGGCAAGAACTTCACCGAGAACATGCTGCTGGCCGAGATGCTGGCCCAGCTCGCCGAGCGGGAGGGCATCACGGTTCAGCGCGCGATCCCCTACGGCCGCTCGGCGGAGGTCTTCGAGGCCCTGAAGCAGGGCAAGATCGACATCTATCCGGAATACAACGGCACCGGCCTGGTCTATCTCGGCCAGCCGGCCATGGCCGACGGCAAGGCGGCCCTGGCCCGGGTCCGCGAGCTCTACGGCCCGCTGGACCTGACCTGGGGCGAGTCCCTGGGCTTCTCCAGTGACTACGTTCTGGTCATGCGGCCGGAGGAGGCGCAAGCCCTCGGTGTCCGACGGATCTCGGACCTGGCCCGCCTGGGGCCGCTCGAAATCGCCACGGACTCCGACTTCCTGGAGCGACCGCTGGACGGCCTGGGGGCGATGATCCGCCGCTACGGCCTGACCGAGGGCAAGGTTCAGTCCTACGCCCTCGACGACGGCGGCAAGGACAAGATCACCCAGGCCCTGCTGGACGGTGACGTCAAGGTGGCCGAACTGTTCCGCACCGACTCCCAGATCGACGCCTTCGACCTGGTGGTGCTGGAGGACGACCTCAACTTCTTCCCGGTCTACCAGCCCTCGCCCCTGGTCCGCGAGGACGCCCTGGCGCGCTTCCCCAAGCTCTCGGGCGCGATGACCCTGCTGAAGGACAGGGTCACCGCGGACGAGATGCGCGGCCTGATCGCCCAGGTCGAGCTGGAGGGCCGCAGCGTTCCGGCGGTCGCCCTGGCCTTTCTGGCCGATGCCGGCCTGGTCGACGAGACGGCCGAGGCCGCCGGCAGCGGCGCCGAGACCCTGACCGTCGCCATGGGCGGACTCGATGCGCTCTCCGGTCCCGCGGGGCGGGCGGTGCGGGCCGCCAAGGCGGTCTTCCCGAAACGCAGCATCGAGGTCGCACGGGCCGCCAACCCGCTCGATCTCGTGACCTCCGGTGGGGCGCGCCTCGCCGTCGTCGGCACGGAGTCCTTCTACTCGCTGGAGGACGGCAGGGCGGTGCTGTCCAGCTCGGCAGAGGCCTTGGGCGTGGTCGGCTATCGCCTGGCCCACGTCATCGTGCCGAGCGGCGGCGCCGCCTCTCTGGCCGAGGTCAAGCGCCTCGGCGTCGGCGAGGCCGGCTCGGCCTCCGACCGGATCGCCGGCAAGGTGCTCGCCGGCCTGGACATCGGCGGCGTGGAGCTGATCTCAGGGGAGCAAGGCGACCTCAAGGCCCAGGTCGAGGCGATGTCCAAGGGCCTCGTCGATGCGGTCTTCGTGATGGCGCCCCCGGGCGACAGCGCGGTGCTCGACATCATGGAGAAGGGCCGCTACCGGCTGCTCTCGGTCGAGGGCTGGAGCGAGGGCAACGCCCCGATCCGCTTCTCCTTCCTGCGGGCCGCCAAGGTGCCGGCCGGCACCTATCCCGGGCAGGGCGGCGCGGTCGAGACGCTCAGCACCCAGATGGTCCTGGCCGGGCCCTCCAGCCAGCGCGAGGCCTTCGGCGCCCAGGGTCCGGGCACCACGGGCACCGCCGCGACCCAGCCGATCCCGGCGGACACGGTGCGCAAGCTGGCCGCCGCGCTGGGCAGCACCGAGGTCGTCGATCCCGCCGCGCCCATGGCCGCCGCGCTGCGGCCGGCGCTGGACGAGGGACCGCAGCCCCTGGTGGCAGACCTGCCGACGTCGCTGATCAACATCCTGGCGACGGCTTTCATCGTCTGGATGCTCTACCTGCTCTTCGCGCGGGCGCCCAAGGCCCGTCGCAAGGAGCCGCCGGCCGATCTGCACATCACGCCCGCCAAGCCCAACGACTAGGGATCGAGGAGACTCACCATGGCTGAAAAGAAGAAGGTGCTCGTTCCCATCGACCTCGAGCACAAGAGCACCTGGGCGAAGGCGCTGCCGGCGGCCGTCGACCAGGCCAAGATACTGAAGGGCGAGGTCTGGCTGATGACCGTGGTGCCGCACATGGTCTCCGGCATCGACTGGCGCTACGCGATCCGGGGCGAGGAGCACGGCTCCATCGAGTTCGACATCAAGGACCTGGTCAAGCAGGCCGAGGACCGGATGAAGGAGCTGGCCAAGGAGCAGGTGCCGAAGGAGCTCTTCGGCGGCATCATCGCGGCGCACGGCACGATCTACGAGAAGATCGTCGACGCGGCCAACGAGATCGACGCCGAGATCATCGTCATGGCGGCGCACCGGCCCTCGCTGAAGGACTATCTGCTCGGCCCCAACACGGCGCGGGTCGCCCGCCATGCCCCCTGCTCGGTGCACATCGTCAGGGACTGATCGTCACCGGCCTGCGGGCCTTCAGCCCCGGGCGTCCTGCAGTCCGTAGAAACCGTAAGCCGCCGCCAGGTAGGCCTTGCGCAGGAACGGCAGGGGAAAGCGCGGCAGCGGTGCCCGCAA
>JANQGU010000144.1 GCA_028282935.1 Kiloniellales bacterium | reverse complement strand
CCGCACCGGCGGATCTGCGGACCAAGGCCTTCTTGAGCAAGATTTTGTCACATTGACACCCCTATCTCGCCTAAGTCTGGGCCCATATGAAGTCCTGATCTGGCTATTATAAGTTGTAAAACCCATCTCTCGATGGCGGCGGAGCATGTCATCGGGGCCTGAAGGCCAAGGCTGTCCGGGCCGGCGCGAGTCCGAACATCGGCCCTATGGCTCTCTCTCCCGGTCTTGCGTGGTTGGGAGGCGGTTGACTGATTATACTGGGGTTTTGCGGTGAATTCATATGTTTACATACAATTTTCACCCGGGTCGGACGAGCCGAGCCTCCGGGGGCGGCGCGCCGCTCCAGAAGCGCTTTCCTCGTCACCCGGTCACGAACCCAGGACGAGAGGTGAAAATTCTCATGGGCATTCCGCTATCTGAGATTGTATATATATCGTTCTGGGCCTAATGTAGGCCTTGGGCCGAAGGGGAGAAGAATGTGATTTCTTTTCCACCCTTGGCTGCGGGGGTGATTGTTGGTCTTGGGTTCATGCAAAGGCGGCGGTCGTTGAGTGTCGGGTTGCGGGGCTTGTCCGCAGCCCAGGGTCTGGGTTTCGAACGGGAGTTTGGCACCGGGCGAGGGCGGTTGGTCGTCTGGATTCAATGGCTGGTACTTATGGGGAGCGACGCATGAGCTCGAACCATTCCATCCTACTATGTGCCGAAGATACGGAAGTCTATCTGAAGCTGAATCGCATCCTTGCAGCCGAGGGCATCGGCACCTTCCTGACCAGTGATCCGAACGAGGTACACAAGCTCGCCAGGACGGGGATGCCGGACCTGATCCTGGTGGACTGCCGGCGCCGGTCCTTTCCGGCTTCGAAGATCTGCGGCGGTCTGAGGAAAGACCCCTGCACCCGCGAGGTGCCGATCATCGCCCTGGTCGACCCGGCGACGGAGGGGAACGGTGTCGACCCTGCGGAGGCGGACATCGACCAGGCCGTCAGCGAGCGGGTTTCGCTCGGCAGTCTCCTGGAATGCCTTCGCGCGCGGCTTCGCAACGCGCCTAAGCTCATGACCTTCGCCGACGTCGAGATGGATCTCGACATGTATCAGGTTCGGCGGAACGGGCGTAACGTCCGTCTCGGGCCCATCGAGTATAGGCTGCTGCGCCACTTTCTCGAGAAGCCGAGGCAGGTCCTGTCGCGCGCCGAACTGATCGACGCCGCCTGGACGAAGAAGGTCTACGTCGGGCCGCGGACCGTGGACGTCCATATGGGGCGTCTGCGAAAGGCACTGAACTCCGAATCCGAAATGGACTTGATCCGCACCGTGCGGTCGGTCGGCTACGCCTTGTCGGACCAATCCGACAAGGCAACGGCGTCGGGCGATTAGATACGGAGCCGCCGACGGGGCGCCAGCGACCCCGGCGCGTGGAGGCCGGAGCCTTCGAGGCCGTCGGGATACGCCTCAGTCTGCAACCATGAGTATAGATTCTAGGCGGGCGCCTCTTCTTGGCCTCGCCTGCCGGGCGGCGGCCGAAATAGCCGGCCTGGAGCGCGCTGCCTCTTTGTTTCCGGCCCGCCAGCCTCTATGATCCCCGGGGGCTGGTGGGGGGCCGGTCGGGGGCTGATGGAGGGCGTGTGGAATGGCAGGAATCGAATGTCCGGAAGCGTGACGCGACGGCTCGCGGCACTCGTCGTCGCGGTGCCGATTGCGACCCTGATCGCGGTCCCGGCGCTGACCGGGGCTGCCGGGGCGAAGACCAGCCCCCGGCCCGAGCATCCCCTGGCGCTCGCCCTCGCGGCCGCGAAGCGGGGTGACGAGCGGACGGCCAACCTCCTGGCCGCCAAGCTCGGCGACCCGCTGGCCCGGAAGCTGGTCTCCTGGCGCTACCTGACCCGCGACGACGCCGAAGGGCCCTTCGCCGTGGCCGATCGCTTCCTGAAGGACAACCCGGGCTGGCCGAGCCGCGGGTCGGTCCGGGCCGCGGCCGAGCGGGACCTGCCCCCGGACTGGAGCGAGGCCCAGGTCCTGGCCTGGTTCGAGCGGCATCCGCCGGTGACCCACGAGGGCAAGCTGCGGCGGGTGAAGACCCTCTATACCCAGGGCCGTGCCGAGGAGCTGGCCACGGCCGTGCGCCGGCTCTGGATCGACGACGACCTGCCCTACATTCAGCAGGGTCCCTTCCTCCAGCGTTTCGGCCGCCATCTGCGCCCGCTGGACGAGAAGGCGCGTTTCGAGCGCCTGGTCCAGGCCCGGCGCTGGAGCGACGCGACCCGCCAGGCCGCGCGCCTGGGCGGCGACTATCCGGCCTTCGTCCTGGCCTTGAACCGGCTGGCCGCCGGCCAGATCGACCTGAAGAAGGCGGTCGCGCAGGTGCCCTCGGCCTTCAAGGGCGCGCCGGCGCTGCGCTACGAGGCGGCCCGGCACCTGCGGCGGGAAAAGCGGCCTTGGGCGGTCTTCGCGCTGCTGGACCACGGCGCCGCCGCGATCCCGCTCTCGAAGCGCTGGTGGCGGCTGCGCCATTGGGCGGCGCGCCGGCTCTTCGAGGAGGAGGCTCCGGACAAGGCCTACCGGCTTCTGCTGGCCCACGGCCAGGAGGACGGATCCAGCTTCGCCGAGGCCGAATGGCTGGCCGGCTGGATCGCGCTCAGGTCCCTGGACCGGCCGGGCGACGCGCTGGAGCACTTCCGCCGCATGTCGGCCAAGGTCTCGACCCCGGTCAGTGCGGCGCGGGGCGCCTACTGGTCGGGCCGGGCCGCCGCGGCCGCCGGCCGGGCGCCGGAGGCCGAGGTCTACTATCGGGCCGCCGCGCGCCACGGCACGACCTTCTACGGCCAGCTCGCGGCCCGGCAGCTCGGCCGCGCGCCCCAGCTCGGCAGCCCGGCGGCCCGGCCCTCGCCGGCCCAGGCCGCCGCCTTCGAGAGGCGCGAAATGGTCAAGGCGGCACGCCTCCTGGCCGGCGCCGGCCAGCTCGAACTGGCCCGGGCCTTCGTCGCCGCCCTCGAGCGCCAGGCCGAGGCCGTGGAGGACAAGCTCCTGGTCGCCGACCTGGCCCGCTCGATCGGCCGGCCGGACCTGGCGCTGCAGATCGCGCGCCGGCTGCGCAACGAGGGCGTGGTCCTGACCGACCGGCTGTTTCCGCGGGGCTGGGGCCTGCCCAAGATCCGCCATCGGCTCGACCCGGACCTGGTGCACGCCGTGATCCGCCAGGAAAGCGGCTTCTACACCAAGGCGGTCAGCCGCGCCGGCGCCCGGGGCCTGATGCAGCTCATGCCGGCCACCGCGCGCCAGACCGCCCGGCGCGAGGGGCTGTCCTTCGCGCGCAGCAAGCTGACCAGCCAGCCGGGCTACAACATGCGCCTCGGCACCGCCTATCTCACCCAGATGCTCCAGCGCTTCGACGGCTCGCTGCCCCTGGCCCTCGCGGCCTATAACGGCGGCCCCCACAACGTCTCGCGCTGGATTGGGCGCTTCGGCACCCCGGGCGCCAGCGAGGCCGAGATGATCGACTGGATCGAGAGCATCCCCTTCGCCGAGACCCGCAACTACGTCCAGCGCATCATCGAGACCATCGAGGTCTACCGCCTGCTCGACGGCTCGCCCCGCCGCAGCGACCTCCTCTCGCCGAACGGCAAGTCGATCAACTGAGGCTCGGACCAAGGACCGGGGCGATTGACCGCCGTCACCGAAAGCGCTTAAGCTTCCATCTGCATTCGAATGCAGAATAATAAATAATATGGGAGGCAGATGCGATGATGGACCGAGTCCCCGCAGTTGCCGTTGCGGCACTCGCTGCGATCTTCACGGCGTCGCCGGCATGGTCCGACTACCCTGACCGTAAGATCAGCTTGATGATCCCCTTCAGTGCCGGCGGCGGCACGGACGTGCCCGGCCGGTTCTTCGCCGCCGAGATGGAGAAGATTCTCGGTGCCGGCATCATCGTCAAGAACGTGACGGGCGCCGGTGGCACGATCGGCGCCACGCAGCTCTCCAAAGCGCGCCCGGACGGCTACAGCCTCGGATTCATGCCGGTCGGCACGACCACGACCCAGCCGCATATCCGCAAGACCAGCTACGGCAGAGAGTCCTGGGAGCCGATCTGCCTCGTCGCCCAGGGGCCGCTCTATGTGACGGTGCTCGAGGACTCCGAGATCAAGACCATGGACGACCTGATCGCCCTGGCGAAATCGGGCGGCGTGGTCACCGGCGGCCCGCCGCCGGGATCCCTGCCGCACATCGCCCAGGCGGCGGTGTCGAAGGCCTATGGCGTGAAGTTCAAGTACATCCCGCACGAGGGGATCAACGAGGTCGTCAAGTCGATGCTCGGTGGGCGGGTCACCGCGGCGGTCTGGTTGGGTGATGCCGCGCAGCGCTTCAAGCTGCGGCCGCTTGCGATCCTGGACGCCGATCGCTCGGCCGAGTTCCCCGAGGTGCCGACCCTGGCGGAGCTCGGTCATCCCGTGGAATCCCATGTCTGGTTCGGGTTCTTTGCGCCCAAGGGCACGGCCGCCAAGATCGTCGGCGTGCTTTCGGAGGCCTGCGACAGGGCGGTCAAGACCGAGAGCTTCGCCGCCAACATGAAGAAGGCCAAGCGCCAGACCCGCTATCTGCCGCACGCGGAGTTCAAGGACTTCTTCCAGCGGCAGTTCGATCGGAACGGCGCGCTTCTGCGGGAGCTCGGCCAGGTGAAGTGACCTCGGCCCGGAATCTCCGGCCCTGCGCGGGAGGGAAGAGATGATCGCGCACAGGCTCTACGGCGCCGCGCTCTTCACCCTTGCGGCCCTGCTCTTTGCCAGCACCTTCGCCGGCGACTATGCGGTCGAGGCGATGTTCGGGGACGTCTCCACCGTCTTCGTGCCCCGCCTGTTTCTGGCCGCCTGGATGGTCTTTGCCGCGCTCATCTTCGCCAGCGGATTCACCAGGCCGGAGATCAAGGGACTGCCGGAGGTCGCCTGGCGGCGGCTTGCCGCGGTCGCCGGCGTCGCCGTGATCACCGGCGTCGGCATGCTGCAGGCCGGTTTCCTGCTGTCGACCATTCCGGGGTTCTTCGCCTTCACCTGGTTCTACGGCTACCGCAAGCCGCTCTCGCTGGCGATCGTCAGCGTTCTGCTGCCGCTGGCGATCTGGCTGCTCTTCGTGGAGGTCTTCCAGCTGCCCCTGCCGCAGTCCCCTTGGTTCGAAGGCTTCTGAGTCCGAAGGAAAGGGCCGATGGAACACCTGCCGCTCGCCATCGCGCAGCTCGCCTCGATCGAGGTGCTGATCGCGGTGGTCCTGGGCACGCTGTTCGGTGTCTTCGTCGGCGCTTTGCCCGGCATGGGCACGGTCGTGGCGCTGGTGGTCGCCTTGCCCTTCACCTTCTCGATGTCGAGCACGGCGGCCATCGCTCTGCTGCTGTGCATCTACTGCAGTTCGGTCTTCGGCGGCTCCATTTCGGCGATCCTCATCAACACGCCGGGTACGCCGCAGTCGGCCGCGACGGTCTTCGACGGCTATCCCATGGCGCAGCAGGGCAAAGCGGATCTGGCGCTCGGCTGGGCGACCGTCTCCTCGGTCTTCGGCGGGCTGTTCTCCTTGGCGATCCTGGTCGTCGCGGCGCCGCAGCTCGCCGCCTTCAGCGTGCGCTTCGGGCAGATCGAGACCTTCGCCCTGATCCTCTTCGCCCTGACCTGCATCGCCTGGGTATCGCGGGGCAGCACGGTCAAGGGCCTCTTGGCGGGCTCGATCGGCTTGTTTCTGGCCATGATCGGCCCCGACACCATGACCGGCATGTCGCGTTTCGATTTCGGGATCGACGAACTGGCGGGCGGCTTCTCGCTGATCAGTGTCCTGGTCGGCCTCTTCGCCCTCTCCGAAGTGTTCTATCGGGCGGCCACCGGGGGAGAGGCGGGTAAAGCCGCGTTGCTCTCGATGGTCGGTTTCCGGATCGCGCCCTGGCCGGAATGGCGCATCCGCTTGACCGCGCTCGTCAAGAGCAGCGCGATCGGCACCTTCATCGGGATCCTGCCGGGCACTGGCGCGACTGCGGCCACCTTCGTCAGCTATGCCGAAGCGGCGCGCAGCTCGCCCCGCAGGGAGGGCTTCGGATCTGGTGAGCCGGAGGGCGTTGTCGCCTCGGAATCCGCCAACAACGCAGTGACCGGCGGCGCTCTGGTGCCGACCTTGGCGCTCGGCATTCCCGGGGACGGCGGCACCGCGGTGATGCTCGGCGCCTTGCTGATCCACGGTATCGTGCCGGGCGTGCAGCTTTTCCAGAACAATCCGGAAATCATGATCGGCGCCTTCGTGACCTTGTTCTTCGCGAACATCCTGATGTTCTTCGTCGGGGTCCTGGGCGCCCAGGCCTTCACGCGCCTGCTGCGGCTTCCGGAGCCGCTGCTGATGGGGTCGGTTCTGCTCATGTCGCTGGTCGGCGCCTTCGCCGTACGCGGCAACCCGGCCGATGTGATCATGGCCGTCGCCGCCGGGATCTTTGGCCTGCTGCTGCGTCTGATCCGCATCCCCATGGCCCCGATCGTCATCGGGATGGCGCTGGGCGCGACCTTCGAGCAGTCGCTTCGCCAGGGCCTGATGCTGACGGACGGCAGCTTCCTGGCCTTCTTCCAGCAGCCCATCGCGCTGGTCATCCTGCTGCTCACCGCTCTGGTGATTAGCTGGCCGTTCCTGCGGGCTGCTCTACGCCGTTGCGTCGCCGAGGGGAGACGGCAATAGTCGGACAGGTGTCGTCGGGGGCACGCGGATCCGCCCCCTTTGGGATGCTGGAGTGCCATGGCTCGGAAGAAGCGGGGATCGGGCGACGCGAAGGCGTCGCGCAAGCCGGTGACCTCCTACGAGGTTGCCGAGGCGGCGGGGGTCTCTCAATCCGCGGTCTCGCGGACCTTCTCCGAGCGCGGCTACGTCTCGCAGGAGACCCGCAAGCGGGTCCAGGCGGCGGCGCGGAGGCTGGGATTCAAGCCGAACGCGATCGCCCGCAGCCTGATCACCCAGCGCTCCAGGATCATTGCCGTCGTCATGGCGGACCTGCACTACTCCTTCTCCGTCTCGATCCTGCATCAGGTTTGCCGGGCGGTTCGGGCGGCCGGCTATCAGGCGCTGCTGATCTCCGTGCCCAGCAGCGAGGAAATCGACGACTACATGCCCGACGTCATTGCCTATCGGGTCGACGGCATCATCATCACCTCCGCGCTGCTTTCGACCAAGGCGGCCCGCCTGTGCCGGGACCGCGACATTCCAGTGGTTCTGATCAACCGCCAGGTGACCGACAGCGGCTTCAGCTCGGTCAGCGCCGACAACGTCTTTGCCGGACGTCTGGCAGCGGAAACGCTGGCCGAGGCCGGCTGCCGCCGCTTGGCGTTCGTCGCCGGCCTGCGGGAAACCTCGACCAGCCTGGACCGGGAGGCGGGCTTCTTCGCCCGGGCGGCCGAGCTCGGCAAGAAGCGGCCCCTGCGTCGCGACGGTTTCTTCACCTATGACGGAGGCTACCGGGCGGCGAGGGATCTGATGCGGCTCAAGGGTTCGCCGGACGGGATCTTCTGCGCCAGCGACATCATGGCCATGGGCGCGGTGGACGCACTGCGCTACGACCTGGGTCTGAAAGTCGGCGAGGACGTCTCCGTTATCGGCTGCATCGATGCCGCGGAAGCCGCCTGGAAGAGCTTCGAGCTGACGACCATCGCTGTCGACAGCGCAGCCATGAGCGCGCGGGCCGTTGATCTGCTGGTCGAGCAGATCGACAAGCACGACATGGCGCCCAGGCGCGAAAGCCTGCCGGTGCGCCTCGTGCGCCGCAAGACCGTCCGACCTCCGAAGTCCGCGGCCTCCGGTCCTCGAGCGCGCCGGGGCGAGCCGACGATCGCCTGAGAGCGGCTTGCCGAACTCGGCGGAAAAGGCTAGCCTGATCGTGTGCATTCGAATGCACATCTCCGGCCGAAGGCAGCCCGGACGAGATGGGCCTGTGAGGCCGGGGCCGCCTGGCGCGAAGCCCCGTCGGCCTGTGGAAACATGGAAGGCAAGAAGCGATGGTGAGACCCTTCGTCCTCTTGATCACGGCCGACCAATGGCCTGCCTGTCTGCTGGGGGCCGCCGGCCATCCTGCTGTCCAGACCCCGACCTTGGATGCGCTGGCCAAGAACGGCGTGACCTTCACCAAGGCCTACTCGGAGCACCCGGTCTGTATTCCAGCGCGGCGCAGCCTGATGACCGGGACCAGCGCCTGCGTGCACGGCGACCGCGCCTTCAATCCCAGGGGCCGGATGCCGGACCTGCCGACCCTGGCCCAGAGCTTCCGCGACGCCGGCTACCAGGCCTATGCGGTCGGCAAGACCCACACCTATCCCCAGCGCGACCGCATCGGTTTCGATGACGTCCTGGTCGACGACGAAGGCCGGACCATGTACGGGGTCGCCGACGACTACGACATCTATCTCGGCGACCAAGGCTTGGCCGGGCGGCAGTTCGGGCACGGCATGGGCAACAACAGCTACCTGTTCCGCCCCTGGCATTTGCCCGAGGAAACTCACCCGACCAATTGGGCGACCCGCATGATGACGCGCGCGATCAAGCGGCGGGACCCGACCCGGCCGGCCTTCTGGTATCTCTCCTATCGGCATCCTCATCCACCCCTGGTGCCGCTGCAGGCCTACCTGGACCTCTATCGCGATATTCCCATCGACGATCCTTACCGCGGCGACTGGGCCCGCGACCGCGCGTCCCTGCCGTACAACGCCCAGGCTGTGCAGTCGCGTGGCGATCCCTACGGTCTGCCGCAGACTCTCGCCGCGCGCCGCGCCTTCTATGCCCTCTGCACCCACATCGACCACCAGATCAGAAGCGTGATCGGAACCCTGCGCGAAGAGGGGATACTGGACGACACCATCATCTGCTTCACCTCCGATCATGGCGACATGCTTGGCAATCACGGCATGTGGGCAAAACAGGTGTTTTACGAGGGCTCCGCCGGCATCCCGATGATCCTGGTGGGCCCGGCAGGCGACGAAAGGGTCGGATTCGACCGAAGGGACGATCGTCTGGTTTGCTTGCAGGACGTCATGCCGACCTTGCTGGATCTCTGCGGCGTCGCGATTCCGGACAGCGTCGAAGGCCTGTCGATGCTCGGCGAAGAGAAGCGGGATCTGCTGTTCGGCGAGTTCGGCGACGAGGGGCACTGCTCGCGCATGATCCGCGATAGCCGCCACAAGCTGATCTACTACCCCGTCGGCAATCGCCTCCAGCTCTTCGATCTCGGCGAGGACCCCCGGGAGCTCGTCGACCGGGCCGGCGATCCGGCCTGTGCGGAGGTGCAGGAAAGCCTGGCGGAGGCTCTGCTCGGCCGGCTTCATGGCACCGACAGCGACTGGATCGAAGGCGGCAGGCTCGTCGGCGAAGCGCATCGGGATTTCAAGCCGGGGCCCAACAGGGATTTGTCCTCAATGCGCGGTGATCATTTCCCGCAGCCCCCCGTGGTCGACAACGCCTTCATGAACTTCTTTCCCGAAGCGAAGTGAGGCGTGGAAATCAGAGCGCCTTCAGCGACCGAGCGGAGGCCGACCCCAGACCGGAGATGCGCGATGAGACAAGAACGTGATATCAGTTTCGATGACCGCCTCGGCGCCCACTTCGGCAAGTCCAAGCAGATCACGCGCGCCGAGATGCTGGCCAAGGTCTTCCGCTTTGGGCAGCTGCCGTCTTCCGAGAACGCCTTCATCGATTCGGCCCTGCCCGAGCATCAGCGCGTCATGATGGGCGTGATCGGCGCCGGCACGGCGGAGGAGAATCTCTCCTCCCAGATTTCCGTCGCCGAGAACTACCATGTCGACCTCGTCAAAGCGGGTCCTGGCAAGGGCGCGGCACTGCATTCACACGATTCGGAAGAGACCTTCATCTGCCTGACCGGTCGTTGGCGGGTTTCCTGGGGCGACGAAGGCGAAGAGAGTGTCGAACTGAACTACCTGGACGGCATCTGGGTGCCAGCCGGCGTGATGCGGGCCTTCGAAAACACCTCGAGCGACGAGGCCCTGCTCCTGGCCATCCTCGGCGGCAAGACCCCCGGCCATGTGGTCTGGGCGGAGTCGATCAGGGAAAAGCTGAGCAAGGCCTACCGGCCCTAGATCAAACCCCGTTCAGTCGGACGCGATTGAACGGGGTTTGATCTATTTCATATAGATAGAGCAACCCGCGTTCACGTGAACGCGGGCTGCCTAGAGTCCCACGCGGCTCGGGCTCGGTTCCCGTCCGGGCTCGGACTTGGCGGCCCCGGCCGCGATCCGCATTGCGGAACCTTGGTCCTCTCATATACTTCCATCCGCACAGGATGGGGAAAGAGCGTGGCCATAGACTCTGAGACCTTCGACCGGCTTCTGGAGACCGTCGGGCGCTTCGTCGAGGAGCGGCTGCGGCCGGCCGAGACCGAGGTCGACGCCGAGGACCGGGTGCCCGATACGATCGTCGAAGAGATGAAGCAACTCGGGCTCTTCGGCTTGACCATTCCCGAGGCC
>JANQGU010000111.1 GCA_028282935.1 Kiloniellales bacterium | reverse complement strand
GGGAGGCGTCCTCGAAGGCGTTGTAAAGGGCGATGTAGCCGAGATAGAGGAAGAACAGGATCAGCACCGAGGTCAGGCGCGCGTCCCAGACCCACCAGGTGCCCCACATCGGCTTGCCCCAGAGCGAGCCGGTGGCCAGGGCCAGGAAGGTGAAGCCCGCGCCCAGCGGCGCCGCGGCCTTGGCCGCGATGTGCGCCAGCGGATGGCGCCAGATCAGCGCGGTGGCGCTGGCCCCGGCGACCACGGTGTAGACGAACATCGCCATCCAGGCCGCCGGGACGTGGACGTACATGATGCGCACGGTCTCGCCCTGCTGGTAGTCGGCCGGCGAGGCGAAGAGGCCGAGATAGAGCCCGGCGCCGAGCAGCCCGACCGTGGCCAGCAGGCTCCAAGGCAGGATGGCGTCGGCAAGCCGCGTGAAGCGGGCCGGATTGGCGAAGCGGTGCATGCTCTTCCTGGTTCCTCCCTGACTATGGTCCTTAATCTAGGGACAACGGGGCCGGGTCTCCAGACGTCAATCAATCGGTTTTCACGCTCAGGCCCTTGAAACCACGGCCCCTCATTCCAAGGCCCCTCATTCCACGGCCCCTCACTCCACAGCCTGGCGCAACGCCGCAGCCGCCGCCCAGGGCGTCAGCGCCAGGGACGCCAGCAGCATGGCGCCCAGAATCAGCAGGTAGGGCCGGGCGCCCAGGTCCGCCAGGGCGGCGTCGACCGCGGCCACGCCGAAGATCAGCACCGGAATGGTCAGCGGCAGGACCAGGAGCGGGATCAGCACGCCGCCGCGGCGCGCGCCCAGGATCAGCCCCGCCCCCACGGCGCCGAGAAGGCTCAGCACCGGGGTTCCGAGCAGCATCGAGAGCAGCAGGACCGGCAGGGCCGCCGGATCCAGGTTGTAGAGCAGGGCGATGACCGGCGCCGCGACGATCAGCGGCAGCCCGGTGGTCAGCCAGTGAGCCAGGACCTTGGCCAGGACCACCAGCTCCATCGGCAGCGGGCCCAGGACCAGGAGCTCGAGGCTGCCGTCCTCGTAGTCGACCAGGAAGACCCGCTCCAGGGAGAGCAGCACGGCGAGCAGCGCGGTCACCCAGATCACGCCGGGCCCGATGCGGGCCAGCAGGTTGGGCTCCGGCCCGACGCCGAAGGGAAAGATCCCGGCGGTCAGCACGAAGAAGACCACGATCATCGCGGCGTCGGCCTGCTGGCGCAGGGCCAGCCGCAGGTCGCGTCCGACCAGGGTCAGCCAGGCGGTCACCAGACGTACTCCAGGAGCACGCCCTCGCCCGGGTAGTCGCCGAGGGACAGGGTCTGCGCCTCGGCCAGCTCGAGCACCTGATGGGTGGCCACGATCACCCGGCCGCCCTGCGCGCGATGAGCGGCGATGGCCTCGGCCAGGGCCGTGGCCGAGGCCCGGTCGAGGCCCACGGTCGGCTCGTCGAGCAGCCAGAGCGGCGCCGCCGTCAAGGGCAGCCGGGCCAACGCCAGGCGCCGCTTCTGCCCGGCGGAGAGCAGGCGGGCCGGGACCTCGGCCAGGTCGGTGAGGCTGAAGCGCGCGAGCGCGGCCTCGATCCGCGCCGAGGCGGCGCCGCCGAGCCCGGCCCAGAAGGCGAGGTTCTCGCGCAGGGTCAGGACCGGCTTCACCGCGTCCAGGTGGCCGAGGAAGGCGACCCGCTCGCGGTGCTCGTCGAGGGCGCCCAGGACCGGCGCGCCGTCCCACAGCAGCTCGCCACCGGCGGGGCGGATCAGGCCGGCCAGGAGGCGCAGCAGGCTCGACTTGCCGCTGCCGTTGGGCCCGGTCAGGAGCATGGCGCCGCCGGCCGGCAGGCCGAAGGAGAGGCCGGAGAAGACCGCGCGGCCGCCACGCAGGCAGACGAGGTCGCGTCCCTCGAAGAGGCTCATTCGGAGGTCCGGCAGGTGCCGGGGCCTTCGGCGGAACGCGCCGGCCGGGCGGCTGGAGTCATGATTGGGTCTCGAGAGAAGCCCTGGAAAGGCCGGGATATAGCAGATCACCGGCGGCGGGCCAAACCCGGGGACTGTGAGAAGAAAAAAAGAAGGCAGCGCCGCTTCTGTATCGGATAGGGATAGCTGGGGGTCTTTGGCAACCCGCGGCGCCGCCGTATCGAGGACGCCGCGGCCTTCGGGGTCGGGGCCGAAGGCCGCGGCGTTCCAGCCTTTTGGGGGCCAAGCAATTGGCCGGCTGGAGGCCTCAGACAGAGAGGGGAAGTCTCCGTAAGCAAAAATCTAGGCGGCGACTATGTCCGGAAAGGGCCTCAATTGGGGCAGAATTAAGATTTCGTTCAGAAATCCGGCAGACACCCGCCCTCAGCCCCGGGGCGCCGAAGCAGCGGTCAGTCGTAGCTGCGCAGGTCGGCGATGACCTTGCCGTCGTTGGGCAGCTCACCGGGCGCGCAGAGCGTCACGCCGCCCTTCATCTTGCAGACCTCGACCAGGGTCCTCTCGACCGCCGCGGCCAGGCCCTCGGGGGCGGCCTCGACCTCGCAGCGCAGGGTCATGACGTCGTTCTGGCCCTCGCGCTCGACCTCCAGGCGGGCGCGCAGCAGCTCCGGATGGCGGCGCTGCACCTCGGCCACCTGCTCGGGATGGACGAAGAGGCCCTTGACCTTGGTGGTCTGGTCGGCCCGGCCCATCCAGCCCCGGATCCGGGTGTTGGTCCGGCCGCAGGCGCTCTGCCCCGGCAGCACCGCCGAAAGGTCGCCGGTGCCGAAACGGACCAGGGGATACTCCGGGGTCAGGGTGGTCACCACGACCTCGCCGACCTCGCCCTCGGCCACCGGCTCGCCGCTGCCCGGGCGGACGATCTCGACGATGATCCCCTCGTCCAGGATCATGCCCTCGCCGACCACCTCGCCGACCGCGCTTTCGTAGGCGACCAGCCCCAGGTCCGCCGTCGCGTAGCACTGCAGCGTCGAGACGCCGCGCTCCCAGAGCTCCCGGCGCAGGCTGGGCGGCAGGGCGGCGCCGCCGACCAGGGCCTTGGTCAGGCTGCCGGCATCGAGCTCCAGCTCGACCGCCTTGTCGAGCAGGACCTTCAGGAAATCGGGCGTGCCGGTGTAGCCGTCCGGCCGGAGCTGGTCGATGGCCTGGACCTGCTGCTCGCTGTTGCCGACGCCGGCCGGAACCACGGCGCAGCCCAGCGCCCGGGCGCCGCTGTGCAGGATCCAGCCGCCGGGGCTCAGGTGATAGCTGAAGGCGTTGTGGACCACGTCGCCCTTGCGGAAGCCGGCCGCATGCAGGGCCCGCGCCGCGCGCCAGTAGTCGCCGCGCGTCGCCTCGAGCTCGTAGATCGGACCCGGCGAGGCGTAGAGCTGGGCCGCCGCGCCCGGCGGCAGGGCGGCCAGGCCGCCCAGGGGCGGCGACTTGCGCTGCAGCTCGATCAAGGTCGACTTGCGGGTCACCGGCAGCTCAGCCAGCGCCGCCCGGCTGTTGACCGCCGCGGGCTCGACATCCTTCAGGATGCGCGCGAAACCCGGCGCCTTGGCCTTGGCCTTGCCGAGGATCTCGGGCAGGGCCGCCATCAGCGCGGCCTCGCGAACCTCCGGCTCGCGGGTCTCCAGTCCGTCGAAGTGCTCCAAAGCTGTCCTCCTTGCGGCGTGCCGGCCGTCTACCAGCCGAGCCAATCGGCCTTGCGCGGGATCTTCACGACCGTCAGCCGCTCCATCGAGATCACGCCGGCCGCGACCCGGGCCTCGAGATCGCCTTCGGCGGCCTTGGCGCGGCCGCGGTAGATCGGCACGTCGACCACGCCGCGATGGTCCTCGGCGCTCCAGGTGGCCGGCAGGCAGACGCCGTCCAGGCCCCGGGGCACCCAGTCCGGCTTGCCGTACATGGCGGCCTTGATCTTGGGACCCGTCACGCCGCCGTCCCGGTCGGCCGCCTCCATGGCCTCCTTCATCAGGAAGACAGAACAGACGCCGCGCAGGTAGTGCACCGTGCGATGCTTCTTCAGGTTGGGGTCCGACATCTTGGAGACCTCGCGGACCAGGGCCATGCCCGCCACGGGCTCGCCCCAGGCGCTTGCGCCCATCACCCAGACCACGCCGTCCGCCGCCTCGCCGGCGGCTTGCATCACCGTCTCGTCGTAGCCCCAGACGTTGGCCAGGAACTGGGTCTCGACGCCGAGCCCCGCGCAGGCCTTCAGCAGGGCGACGTTGGCGCCGGCGCCGTTGGCGAGGAAGGCGTAGTCGGCGCCCGATTCGGCCAGCGTCCGGCATTGGCTTCGGAAATCGCCCGGCTCCTGAGAATAGGCGATCGCGGGCAGGACCACGAAGCCCAGCTCGCGCGCGTGCGCCTCGCCGGCGCGATGGGGGCCGCCGGGCCCCGCCAGCGGATCGCCCAGGTGCAGGTAGCGCGGCGCCCGCGCCCCGTCCTCGGCAGCCGCATCCTCGGCAGCCTGCTCCTTGGCGGCCCAGTCCGCCGCGGCCCACTGCACCAGCGCGCGCAGGGCGTCGGAGGAGGAGGGTCCGTAGAAGAAGCTGTAGGGCGCCGGCTGCGCCGTCTTGGCGCCCTTGCCGAGGGGGTCGGTCAGGGCCGCCGCGTAGGAGGCGGCGAAATAGGGTGTCCGGTCGGCGGCGACGGTCTCGACCAGGGCCTCGGCGTCGCCGTCGACCCAGCCCAAGACGGCGACCGCGGCGTGATCCGCCTTCCATTTCGCATAGGCCGCCTTGGCCCGCGCCACCTCGGCGCCGTAGTCGACGGTCAGGAGGTTGATCGTCTTGCCGTTGATGCCGCCGTTGCGGTTGATGTACTCGACCGCGTCGATCCGAGCCTGGCCGTAGGCCTTGCCGGCCAGCGAGCGGCGGTCGGAGAAGTCCACGAAGTTGCCGACCGCCAGGCTCTCGGCCGTCTGTGCCTTCGCCGCCTGGCCCGCGGCCAGGGGCGCGACAAGGGGCGCGACCAGGGCCGCGACCAGCCCCATTCGAATCAACAGCTTCATCGCTACAGGTTACCCGAAGTCCGGCCGACTGCCATCGTCCGAATTTGGCAGCTTCGCCGGCCGGATCAAGGACCGACTGCGGACGGTCCGGGCCCGCCGCCGGGACCCCGGGCGGGAGGGGTCAGGCGAGCCAGCGCTTGCGGCGCTTGTAGTGCTTGACGTCGCGGTAGCTCTTGCGGCCGCCCGCCGAGAGCCCGAGGTAGAACTCCTTGACGTCCTCGTTCTCCTGCAGCGCGGCGGCGCTGCCGTCCAGCACGACCCGGCCGTTCTCGAGGATGTAGCCGTACTTGGCGTAGCGCAGCGCGACGTTGGTGTTCTGCTCGGCGAGCAGGATGGTGACGCCTTCGCGCTCGTTGAGCTTCTTGACGATCTCGAAGATCTCCTCGACCAGCTGCGGGGCCAGGCCCATCGAGGGCTCGTCGAGCAGGACCATCTTGGGCCGGCTCATCAGGGCGCGGCCGATGGCGGTCATCTGCTGCTCGCCGCCCGAGGTGTAGCCGGCCTGGGAGCTCCGCCGTTCCTTCAGGCGGGGGAAGTAGCCGTAGACCATCTCCAGGTCGCGGTCGATCGCGGCGCGGCCGTCGCGCCGGGTGTAGGCCCCGGTCAGGAGGTTCTCCTCGACCGTCAGGTGCTCGAAGCAGTGGCGGCCCTCCATGACCTGCACGACGCCACGCTTGACCAGGTCGTTGGGGGTCAGCTTGTCGACCTTCTCGCCGCCCAGCAGGATCGATCCCTTGGTGACCTCGCCGCGCTCGGCGCGCAGCAGGTTGGAGATCGCCTTCAGGGTCGTGGTCTTGCCGGCGCCGTTGGCCCCGAGCAGGGCGACGATGCCGCCCTGGGGCACGTCCAGCGAGACGCCCTTGAGGACCAGGATGACGTGGTCGTAGATGACCTCGATGTTGTTGACCGAGAGCAGGGGCGTCTCGGCCTCCGCCTCCGGGGCGGGGCGCAGCGCGGTGGCCGCAGGCTGGGTCATGGCTCGGGATCTCCGCTTCGGGCGGTGCGCGACGGCGGCCGCGGCCCCCGGTCCGGAGGCCGCGGCGCGCCTTTTCGCTTACGAGCAGTCGCGGGGCGTGATGCCCTTCTCCTTGGCGTACTGCGCCGCGGAGGCTTCGTAGGCCGGCCGCAGGGCGGCACGGCGCGGCGAGATGAAGTCGGTGATCGCCGCCCACTTGGCACCGTCCCACTGCTGCACCACCGCGGAGCCGCCGCCCTCGTGATCGGCGCAGGACAGCTTCACCGGCGAGAGCAGGCCGGTCATCCCGGCGCTGTCGATCTTGTCCTGGGTGATGTCGAGGTTCTCGAAGCCCCACTGGATCTGCTCGCCGGACATCGGCTTCTCGCCGAACTTGCCCTGGGCGGTGCGGAGCGCCTCGGTGAAGTAGAAGGAGTTCACCAGGGCGCGGTTGTAGAGCACCGTGCCGATGTTCTTGGGATCGGCCAAGCCCTTGCCGTCGGCATGCAGCTTCTTGATGTCCTCGAAGATCGGCGCGTTGGTGCCGACGCCGGTGATGTTCAGCGACTTGTAGCCCTTGGCGGCGTCACCGGCCGGCACCACGTCGGCCTCGGCCCCCGACCACCAGATCCCGACGAAGCGGTCCATGGGATAGCCGACCGCCGCGGCCTCCTTGATCGCGGTCGAGTTCATGACGCCCCAGCCCCACATGAAGACCCAGTCGGGCCGCAGCTGGCGGCCGATCTGCAGCCAGGTGGCCTTCTGCTCCAGGCCCGGATGGGCGACCGGGAAGGCCTGGAACTGGAAGCCTTCCTCTTCGGCCAAGCGCTCCAGAGTGGCGATCGGCTCCTTGCCATAGGCACTGTCGTGATAGACCAGGGCGATCTTCTTGCCCTTCAGGCTGCCGCCCTCTTTCTCGTTCGCGTACTGCACCATGACGTCGGCGCCGGCCCAGTAGGTGATCGGCAGGGTGAAGACGTAGGGGAAGACCCGCCCGTCGGAGGCGTCGGCCCGGCCGTAGCCCATCGACAGGACCGGCACCTTGTCGGCGGTGGCCCGCTCGATCAGGGCATAGGTGATGCCGGTCGAGTAGGGATTGACCACCGAGGAGCCGGTCGCGCCCTGGGCCTTGAGGCGCTCGTAGCACTCGACGCCGCGGTCGTTGTTGTACTGGGTCTCGCACTCTTCCCAGGCCAGCTTGACGCCGTTGACGCCACCGTCGCGCTCGTTGACCAGCTGCATGAAGTCGTTGAAGCCGTCCGCCAGGGGAATGCCGTTGGGCGCGTAGGGCCCGGTCCGGTAGACCAGCAGCGGCACGAACTGCTCGGCCGCCGAGGCCGGCGGGGTGGCCGCCGTGCCGCCGATCACCAGCGCGCCGACGGCCGCGAAGGCCAGTTTCCTGAGTTGCATCTCGTTTACCTCCCTTGTTCCGCGAAAGCTCTTTTTCTCTCTGGCGGCTTCTTCAGTCCACGTTAGCACTGCCCTCCGACGGCCGCCAATCGGAGGCAGGTGTCGACCTTCCGTCAGTAGGGGAAGGGCCAAAGGCGCAGCTTCTCCTTGCCGATCTGCCAGAGGCGAGCCAGGCCGTGCGGCTCGACGATCAGGAAGAAGATGATGAGTGCGCCGAAGATCATGAACTCCAGGTGCGAGACCATCTCCACCGACATCTGCAGCCCGATCGCCGCCGGCACGTTGTTCAGCAGGATCGGCAGCAGGACGATGAAGGCGGCGCCCAGGAAGGAGCCCAGGATCGATCCCAGGCCGCCGATGATGACCATGAACAGGACCTGGAAGGAGCGGTCGATCTGGAAGGCCAGGGCCTCGACCGAGCCGGTGTAGACGAAGGCCCAGAGCGCGCCGGCGATGCCGATGAAGAAGGAGCTGATGGCGAAGGCCGAGAGCTTGGCCCAGAGCGGCCGGATGCCGATGATCTCGGCGGCGATGTCCATGTCGCGGATCGCCATCCAGGAGCGGCCGATGGCGCCGCGGGTCAGGTTCTTGGCGACCAGCGCCAGCACGGCCACCAGGCCCAGCAGGAAGAGGTACTTGGTGATCGGCGTCGCCTCGGTGCCGGTCAGGAAGATCCCGGGCAGGACCTCGCGCGGCGGCGCCGAGATCACGCCAGAGGGGCTGTAGTTGGTCCACCAGTCGAACTTGTTGAACATCCAGACCAGGAAGAACTGCGCCGCCAGGGTCGCCACGGCCAGGTAGAAGCCCTTGATCCGGAGCGATGGGATGCCGAAGAAGACGCCGACCGCGGCCGAGCCGACGCCCGCCAGCAGGAAGACGACCAGCACGTGCAGCTCGGGAAAGGCGGTGGTCAGCTTGTAGGCGAAGAAGGCGCCGCAGGCCATGAAGCCGCCGGTGCCCAGGCTGAGCTGGCCGCAGTAGCCGGTCAGCAGGTTGAGCCCGATGGCGGCCAGGGAGAACACCAGGAAGGGGACGAAGATGGTCTCCAGCCAGTACTCGCCGGCCAGCGCCGGCACGCCGAGCACCGCCACCAGCAGCAGCAGGGCGATGCCGATCTGGTCCTGGCGGATCGGAAAGATCGCCTGGTCGCTGCCGTAGCTGGTCTTGAACTGGCCGGCCTCGCGGTAGAGCATTGCTCAGACCCTCTCGATGATCTTTTCGCCGAAGAGGCCCTGGGGCCGGAACAGCAGGAAGACCAGCGCCAGCATGTAGGCGAACCAGTCCTGGATCGCGCCGCCGAAGAGCGGCCCGATGAAGACCTCGGCGACCTGCTCGCCGGCGCCGATGATCAGCCCGCCGATGATCGCGCCCGGGATCGAGGTGAAGCCGCCCAGGATCAGCACCGGCAGGGCCTTGAGCGCGATCAGCGCCAGGGAGAACTGCACCCCGGCCTTGCTGCCCCACATGATGCCCGCGACCAGGGCCACGATGCCGGCCACCGACCAGACGATGGCCCAGATGGTCTTCAGCGGGATGCCGACCGAGAGCGCCGCCTGGTGGTCGTCCGCGACCGCGCGCAGGGCGCGGCCGATCCGGGTGTAGTGGAAGAAGACCGCCAGGCCGATCACCAGCACCGCGCCGACCAGGGCGGCGACCAGGTCGAAGGCGTTGACCAGGATGCCGCCCTCGAAGACGCCCTGCAGCACGAAGAGCGGCTGCTTGGGGATGCCGATGTCGAGCACCTTGACGTCGGAGCCCCAGAGCGTCTGCCCGAAGCCATCGAGGAAGTAGAAGATCCCGATGGTGGCCATGAAGAGGATGATGTGCGGCTGGTTGACCAGGGGCCGCAGGACCACCCGCTCGACCACCACCGCCAGCAGCACCATGACCCCGGCGGTGACCACGAAGGCCAGGGTCCAGTGCAGGCCCATCTCGATGAAGCCGACCATGGTCAGGGCCGCGAAGAGCACCAGCGAGCCCTGGGCGAAGTTGAAGATCCCCGAGGCCTTGAAGATCAGCACGAAGCCGAGGGCGACCAGGGCGTACATGACGCCCTGCAGCAGCCCGGCGAAGAGCACCTCGAGGAAGTAGGACCAGGCGAAGAAGACCGAGGCGTTGACCGCGGCGAGGCCCTGAAGGGCGAGGCCGAGGACGGCGATGATCACCGGCAGCGCGAGCAGCCAGAGGGTGAGCGGACGGGCGAGGGTTGCATTCATGGACTTGGACTCACCGCCTCCGCATCAATGGCTGACGCCCAGGTAGGCGTCGATGACATCCGGGTTGCCGCGCACCTCGTCGGGCGAGCCGTCGGCCAGCTTGCGGCCGTAGTCCAGGACCACGACCCGGTCCGAGATGTCCATGACCACGCCCATGTCGTGCTCGATCAGGGCGATGGTGGTGCCGAACTCGTCGTTGACGTCGAGGATGAAGCGGCACATGTCCTCCTTCTCCTCGACGTTCATGCCGGCCATGGGCTCGTCCAGCAGCAGCAGGTCCGGCTCCATGGCCAGCGCCCGGCCCAGCTCGACCCGCTTCTGCAGGCCGTAGGGCAGGCGGCCGACCGGGGTCTTGCGGATCGCCTGGATCTCCAGGAAGTCGATGATCCGCTCCACGGCCTCGCGATGCGCGACCTCCTCCTTCTGGGCCGGCCCGTAGTAGAGGGCCTGCCAGAGGAAGTTGCGCTTCATCTTCAGGAGCCGCCCGGTCATCAGGTTGTCCAGGGTGCTCATGCCCTTGAAGAGCGCGATGTTCTGGAAGGTCCGGGCGATGCCCATCTTGGCCGCGACGTGGGGGCGCATGCGCCGGAAGGTCGTGCCCTTGAAGGAGACCCTGCCCTTCTGCGGCTGGTAGAAGCCGTTGATCACGTTGAGCATCGACGACTTGCCGGCGCCGTTGGGGCCGATGATCGCCAGGATCTCGTGCTCGCGGATCTCGAAGCTGATGTTCGAGAGCGCGTTGACGCCGCCGAAGGACAGGCTGATGTCGTCGACGCTCAGCAGGGTCTCGCCGAGCCGCTTGGGCGCGGGCGTCTCCTGGCTCTCGGCTTCCAGGGCCGCGGTCGCTGGCTCCATCGCTGGCTCCATCAGGGGCTCCCTCCTGGCGTCCTCAACTGGCCATCTTCATCGCCGGGCCGGTCTTCGCCTCCTCGATCCGCAGGTCCGCCGAGAGCTTGCCGGTGCGGCCGTCCTCGAAGGTCACCTGGGTCTCGATGAAGGCCTGCTCGGCGCCGTCGTAGAGCGCGTCGATCAGCGGCGCGTAGCGGTCGGCGATGATCCGCCGCCGCACCTTGCGGGTGCGGGTCAGCTCGCCGTCGTCGGGGTCGAGCTCCTTGTGCAGGATCAGGAAGCGCCGGATCTGGGTGCCGGCCAGCTGCGGGTCGGCGGCGAGGTCCTGGTTGACCTGCTCGACGTGGGCCTTGATCGTCTCGTAGACTCGGCGGTCGGCGGCGAGCTCCTGGTAGCTGGCGTAGGGCACATTGTTGCGCTCCGCCCAGCTTCCGACCGCTTCCAGGTCGATGTTGATGAAGGCGGTCACGTAGTCGCGCTCGTGGCCGAAGGCCACCGCCTCCTTCACCTCTGGGAAGAACTTCAGCTTGTTCTCGAGGTACTTGGGGGCGAAGAGGCTGCCGTCGCTGAGCCGGCCGACGTCCTTGGCGCGGTCGATGATCCGCAGGTGCCCCTCGTCGGTGAAGAGGCCGGCGTCGCCGGTGTGGACCCAGCCCTCGGCGGTCTTGGCCTCGGCGGTCGCCTCGGGGTTCTTGAAGTACTCCTGGAACACGCCGGGCGAGCGGAACAGGACCTCGCCGTCCTCGGCCAGCTTGATCTCGACGTCCGGGGCCGGCCGGCCCACGGTGTCCGGGCGGATCTCGCCGTCCGGCTGCAGGGTGACGAAGACGCTGGCCTCGGTCATGCCGTAGAGCTGCTTCAGGTTGATCCCCAGCGAGCGGTAGAAGTCGAAGATGTCGGGGCCGATCGCCTCACCCGCGGTGTAGGCGACGTGGACCCGGCTGAGGCCCAGGCGGTTCTTCAGCGGGCCGTAGACCAGGATCTCGCCCAGCGCGTAGAGCAGCCGGTCGGCGGCGGAGACCGTCTTGCCGTCCAGGATCGCGATGCCGACGCGCCGCGCCACGGCCATGAAGGCGTGGAACATCTTGCGCTTGATCCAGCCGGCGTCGGCCATGCGGATCATCACGGTGGTCAGGATGTTCTCGAAGATCCGCGGCGGCGCGAAGAAGAAGGTCGGGCCCAGCTCGTTCAGGTCGTGCATGACCGTGGCGCTGGACTCCGGGCAGCTCACGCAGAAGCCGGCGCAGTAGCTCTGGCCGTAGGAGAAGATGTGGTCGCCGACCCAGGCCATGGGCAGGTAGGCCAGCATCTCCTCGTCGCCGGTGAGGCGGTCGAAGTCGATGGCGTTCTGGGCCGTGCGGATCACGTTGTCGAAGGTCAGGACGACTCCCTTGGGCCGACCGGTCGTGCCCGAGGTGTAGAGGATGATCGAGACGTCCTCGCCGCTGCCCTTGCCGACCTCGGCGTCGAAGAAGCCGGCCTGCGCGCGGTCGTGGTCGCGGCCGCGCGCCAGGACCGTGTCGTAGGCCGAGAGGAAGTCCTGCTTGTAGTGACGCAGGCCCCGGGAGTCGTCGTAGACGATAGTCTCGAGCCGGGGACAGCGCGCGCGGATCTCGAGCAGCTTGTCGACCTGCTCCTGGTCCTCGGCGATGGCGAAGCGGGCCTCGGCGTGGTCGAGGACATAGGCCATCTCGTCGGCGACCGCGTCCTGGTACATCGGCACCGGCACGCCGCCGAGGGCCTGGGCGGCGACCATCGACCAGTAGAGCCGCGGCCGGTTGTCGCCGATGATCGCGATCTTGTCGCCGCGCTCGAAGCCCAGGGCCGCCAGGCCGCAGGCCAGCGCGCGCACCTCCTGCTCGACCTCGGCCCAGGTCCAGG
>JANQGU010000035.1 GCA_028282935.1 Kiloniellales bacterium | reverse complement strand
GGCTTGCCGCGGCTGAGGGCTATCCGATCCGGGGATAGGTAAAGTATCGTAATTGCGAATGATTATCAATTGCGATACTGTCCCGCTCGCAAACCAGCGGCCGGATTCGACCAAGGCAGACGCTGGGCGGAAGGTATTGGACCAGGGATGAACGACGACGCGGCCGAGCCGCTCCTCGCGGCCCTACAGCTTCACTACGACGAACTCCACGCCTTCGTGCGGCGCAAGGTGCGCTGTCCGGCCCTCGCCGCCGATATCGTCCAGGAGACCTATGTCCGCCTGGCCAGCCGGGGCCTGTCCGAGGCGGTCAGAAACCCGCGCGCGCTGCTCTATCGCGTGGCGGGCAATCTCGCCATCGATCAGCTCCGTCTGCAGGAGACCCGGGCGAAGTATGTGACTGCCATGCCGCTGCTCGAAAACCTCCCCGACGCGAGGCCCTCCGCCGAAGCGGAAATCGACGCCAAGCAAAGACTGGCCCTGCTGGTCGAGGCCGTCGAAGAGCTTCCGCCGCGCTGTCGCCAAGTGTTCGTCTTGCGCAAGTTCGAGGATTTCGACCATGCAGAGATTGCGGAGACGCTGGGCATCAGCCGCAACATGGTCGAAAAGCATCTGCGCAAGGCGCTGCTGCATTGTGCCAAGAGGCTCAAGAAGCGCAGCTGACCGGCGGTGGAGCAAGCTTGATCGGCCAGCTTTCCCGCCCGGCGAGCTCGGGAAGGAGGACGCGCGCGATAGAAGCGCGCGAGGTCGAGGGGGCAGGGCTCTTTTCAGCGGTCTGCCAGAGCGGTTCGGAGACTTCCGGCAGTTTCTTAGATCCTCGAAGGCCGGTACTATTCGTCCTATTGGTGATACCAACGCACTGATGGGGCGGAGGCGTTATCCGACGGGGCGAGCGACAGCCTCTTGCGCGCCAGGCTTTCCTCGGTCTTTTTCGCTCCAGGGCAGGAGAAGGATTGTCCGATCTTCCGCGGGATGACCGTCCTGGCCCGGCCATGGACATAGCGGTCGAGTGGTTCGTCCGCCGCGACGGCAACACGCTGTCGGCGGAGGAGCAGGCGGCATTCGAGGCCTGGCTCGCCGCGGATCCCGTGCATAGGGCGGCCTATGCCGAGGTCGAGCGCATCTGGGGCGAACTCGACGAAGTGCCGGCGACGCGGGCACGCCAGCGCCGCAGCGACGGCCTCGCCGTCGCCCGGGCGGCGCCCGCGGATACCCGCCGTCGCCCTCCGCCGCCCGCACACCCCTGGCGTCGCTTCGCTGCCGGCGGACTTGCCGCCGGCCTCTGCCTTTTCTTCCTGGCGGTCGGAACGGACCTGCCGACGCGGCTCCAGGCCGACGCGCGCACGGGCGTGGGCAAGACACTGCAGGTGACGCTGCCCGACGGGTCCACAGCCGTGCTCAACACCGCGTCGGCGATCGCCATGGACTACACGGCCGACGCGCGCCACCTGCGGCTCTTGAAGGGGGAGGCCGCGTTCACGGTGGCCAAGGACGAGGCGCGTCCCTTCGCCGTCGAAACGGACGACGGTCTCAGCACCGCGCTCGGCACCGTGTTCCTCCTTCGCCGGCACGAGGATGCGACGACCGTCACGGTCATCGAGAGCAAGGTCGCCGTGGCCCCCGAGGAGGGGCCGGACACCGCCGCGGCAGTGCTTTCGGCCAGCCAGCGGGTCACCTACGCCGCCGGCCTCGGTCTCGGGCCGATCGAGACGATCGATCCCCGAGAGGCGACCGCGTGGCAGCGCGGAAAGCTGATCTTCGTCGAACTCGCGCTGGGCGACGTGATCGACGAGCTCAACCGCTACCATGTCGGACAGATCCTGATCGTCGACGAGGCGCTCCGAGACATGAAGGTGAACGGAGTCTTCGATACCGGCGATACGGTGGGCACTCTGGACGCCTTGGAGGCCTCGCTGGGGCTCGGCTCGACGCGACTGACCGACCTGCTGATCCTGCTCCACCGTTAGCGCAGGTCCCGATCGGACGCTTTCGCGTCCTGCCGAACACGGCCCTGGGACGCCGACAAATCAGCCTCTTGGCCCCCGGCCGGCCCTTGTCGCGCCGGCCTGGAAGATCCCCAACGGCGAGGCCGATGGAAAAGCGCGAAGAAAAACCCTCGCCGCGCCTCCTCGTTTGCCCGCCCCAGCCGTCATATCGGGTGCGAGTGACCATCGACCAAGACGATAGGGCAAGGGGAGCGTGGTTTCATGGACCTGGGCAGGCGGGGCGGGCCCCGAAGCACCCGTGAAGGGGAGAATCCGGCAGGGGTTTGGTGCCGCGGCTTCGTCGCGGCGTTTCTCATGCTCTGTGCCGCGGCATTCGCCGCGGCCGAGGGCGAGGCCCGGGAAGAGGGGGAAATGGGCGGCCGGGTCGCCTCGGATCGGGGCGCGCCACTGTCGCCCGAGAGGGCCCAGATCGGCCAAGCCGAGCCGACCGCCCGCACCTACGACATTCCGGCGGGCGACCTGGCGCCCGCGCTCAACCTCTTCGCCGACGAAAGCGGGCTTCGGCTGGTCTACGGTGCCGAGATCGCGCAGGGCGTCCGCACCAACGGCCTGCGGGGCAGCTACACGCCCGAGCAGGCTTTGCGCCTCCTGCTGGCCGGGTCCGGGATCTCCTACCGCTTTGCCGATGCCAGGACCGTGACTCTGGAAGCTGCGGCCGCAGGGCCCGACGGCGGGGCGATTCCCTTGGACCCGATCACGGTCGAGGGCCGGAGCGAGAATCCCTCCGGGCCAGTGGACGGCTATGTCGCCAACGTCAGCAGGACGGGCACCAAGACCGGTACGCCGCTGATCGAGACACCGCAGTCCATCACCGTCATCACGCGAGACCGGCTGGACGCCCAGGACGCGGGCACGATCAACGAAGCGCTGCGCTACGTGCCCGGCGTGCTCGGGGAGGCCTTCGGTTTCGACAGCCGGGTCGACTTTCTTCAGTATCGCGGCTTCGACGAGGGCGGCGTGGGCGTTTTCCGCGACGGCCTCGCGCTCCGTTCCAGAGGCTTCGCCGAATTCAGGCCCGAGCTCTACGGGGCGGAACGCGTCGAGGTCTTGCGCGGACCGGCCTCCGTGCTTTACGGGCAGGGCGCGCCCGGCGGCCTCCTCAACGTCGTCACCAAGCAGCCGACCCGCGAGGCCTTCGGCGAGCTCGCGGTCGAGGCGGGCAATTTCGAACACTACGAAGGCAAGTTCGACATCGGCGGCCCGGTTTACGGCACCGACAGCCTGTCCTTCCGTCTGACCGGCCTCTTCCGCGAGAGCGGAACACAGATCGACTTTATCGACGACGACCGCATCTTTCTCGCGCCGGCGCTGAAGTGGGAATCCCAGGAATCGCAGGGCCGGACGTCGTTCACCCTGCTGGGCCAATTCCAGGACGACAGGACCGGCGCGACCAACCAGTTCCTGCCGGCCTCGGGCACCCTGGAGTCCAACCCCAACGGCACCGTGCCGGTCGACCGCTTCATCGGCGAGCAGGATTTCGACGAGTTCGACAGAACGACCTTCGCCGCAGGCTATCTCTTCGAGCATCAGTTCGACGAGACCTGGACGATCCGGCAGAACGCCCGCTACGACGACCTCGAGTCCGACTACAGGACCGCCTTCGGCGCCGGCCTTGACAACACGGATCAACGGACCCTCAACCGCTTCGCCTTCACGGCCGAGGGGGATACCGGCCTGGTCACGGTCGACAACCAGGCCCAGGCCGAACTCGTCACCGGACCGGCTGCCCACACCGTGCTGTTGGGCGTCGACTATCAGTACTACGACGTCGATGAGCGGCAGAGGTTCGGCTTGGCGCCATCGATCGATATCTTCGATCCCGACTACGGGGCCGACGTTCCGCTTCCGCCTGTCTTCTCCGATACCAGTATCAAGCAACAGCAGATCGGCCTCTACGCGCAGGAGCAGCTCAAGCTCTACGAAAACCTGATCCTGACGCTGGGCGGTCGCCAGGACTTCGTCTTTACCGAACTGGACGATAACTTCCGCGGTCTGACGGAGGACAACAGGGACCAGGAGTTCAGCTGGCGCGCCGGTCTCGTCTACGTCTTCGATGCCGGCATCGCGCCTTATGCCGGCTATTCGGAGTCCTTCCTGCCCATCCCCGATACCGACGACTCCGGCAGCCTCTTCGATCCCGAGACCGGCGAGCAGTTCGAGGTCGGAGTCAGGTTCCAGCCGCCGGAGTCGAACAGCCTGGTCACCGTCTCCGCCTTCCACCTGACGCGCCAGAACGTCGTCACCTCCGATCCCGCGACCCCAGGGAGCGAATCCCAGACCGGCGAGGTGCGCTCTCGCGGCATCGAGGTCGAGGCGGTCGCCAGCTTCCCTTTCGGCCTTGACCTGCTCGCCGGCTACACCTTTCAGGACGTCGAGGTCACGGAGGACGAGAACGAGGAGGAGGAAGGGAACAGGCCGGAGACGGTCCCGGAGCACCTCGCGTCGGTCTGGGCGGCCTACACGGTCCAGGAGGGGCCGCTCGTCGGTCTCGGGCTCGGGGCCGGGGCCCGTTTCAAGGGCTCGACCTTCGGCGACTCGCGCAACTCCTTCACGGTCGACGAATACGTCCTGGTCGACGCCGCCGTCCAATACAGCTGGCGGAACTTCACCTTCGCCGTCAACGCGCGGAACCTGCTCGACGACCGGCATGTCGCGTCGTGCCAGAGCGAGAACGCCTGCTTCTACGGGATCGATCGGACGATCACGGGGAGCATCAGCTATCGGTGGTGACCGGGTGCGGCGCGGCGGGCAGGCGGAGTGGTGACGCCATGGCTTCCCTAGGCCCCCTCGAGGACGACGGCCCCCTCGAGGACGACAGTAAGACCGAACGGCCGGCGGTCCCTTTGCGCGGCGCCGAGGGGACGCCGAAGGAACGCCCGGCGCCTGCGATCCCGGTTCTCCGGCCGCTGCTCGACACCCCCTTTGCGGCCTACGTCGCGACGATGCGGCTGGCGGCCGAGGGCGCGGCCTCGGCCCGTCCGGCCTCCGACCTCCTCGAGCCGTCGGTCATGGAGGAGATGATGCGCAGCTTCCGTCCGGAGGACTGGCGCCGGGACCCGCGCGCCGTCTTCTCCTTCTGGAGCCAGCACTACTTTCTCCGCCTGCTGCCGCCGGCCCTGGCCGCGAACCTGCTGTTCGGCCAGCGGCTCCCCCTGGAGCTGGCGGAGGTGCGGGTCGTGTTCGACGGGGACGGCCTCCCGGCGCTGTTCCTGCTGACGCACGAAGGCCGGCGTCTCGGCGAGGCGGCCGGCGTGCCGGAGCGCTTCCAGGCGCTGCGCGAGCATCACCTCGATCCCCTGATCGCGGCCTGGTCTCGTCAGGCCGGCGTGTCCGAGCGTCTCTTCTGGAGCAACGTCGGGCGCTACCTCGACTGGATCCTCGCCGAGTGCCGGACACATCTGGAGTCGGCTCAGGTCTGGCGCCCGCTGCAGGTCTGGCTGGAGGCACCCTACGACCGCAAGGGCTGGCGCCGCAGGACCTGCTGCCTCCGCGACCGCCTGGCCGGGGTCGCCACCTGCCCGGACTGCCCGAAGGCGAGGCATGTTTGAGGTCGACGAGGCCGGCTACGAGGTCGACGGCCTGCGGCTGCTGGAGCCGGTCACCTTGGCCTTCGAGGCGGGCGCCGTCGTGGGCCTGATCGGTCCCAACGGCTCCGGCAAGTCGACCCTGATGAAGCTCCTGGCCGGCCTCCTGCCGCCGTCGTCCGGCGAGCTGCGCCTGGACGGCCGCGCCCTGGCGCTTTGGCCGCGCCGGGCCTTCGCGCGCCGTGTCGCCTATCTGGCCCAGGAACTGCCGGCCACCGACGACCTGACCGTCGCCGACCTGGTGCGCTTCGGCCGCTATCCCTGGCGCGGGCTGCTCGGGCGCATGACGGATCGGGACCAGGAGCGGATCGGCGACGCCATGGCGCAGACCCATACCCTGGCGCTGTCCGATCGCGTCGTCGAGACCCTGTCCGGTGGCGAACGCCAGCGTGCCTGGCTGGCCATGATGCTCGCCCAGGAGAGCCGCTATCTGCTGCTGGACGAGCCTCTGGCGGCACTGGACGTCGCCCATCAGGTCGAGGTCATGGACCTGATCCGGCAGCTCGGCCGGGATCTCAAGCTCGGCGTCGTGGTGGTCCTGCACGACATCAACATGGCGAGCCGCTACTGCGATCGCATCGTGGCGCTGCGTGGCGGCCGGCTCCTGCTCCAGGGCGGCCCGGAACGACTGTTGCGGCAGGAGGCGCTGCGCGCCATCTACGGCGTGTCGATGCAGGTCCTGGCCCATCCCACGCGGCAGCACGCCATCGCGGTCGTGGAATGATCGCACTGGGCCGCGGACTTCTTCTTGCCCTGCTTCTGCTGGCCGGCCCGTGCCGGGCCCTGGCCGCGTCCGAGCTGCCCCGCCTGGTGACCATGGACTGGACCGTGGCGGAAACGCTGCTCGCCCTCGGCGTCGTGCCCCAGGGCGTGGGCGAGGTCGCCGGCTATCGCGCCTGGGTCGGCACGCCCGCCATGCCGGACGGCGTCCAGGACATCGGGCTGCGCGCCCAGCCCAACCTCGAGCTGCTGGTGGAGATGGCGCCCGACCGGATCCTGGTGACGCGCATGTTCCGGTCGCTGGATCCGATCCTGTCGCGGATCGCGCCGACCAGCTTCATCGACAATCAGGCCGGCGAGACCGCATGGGAGGCCATGGTGGCGCAGACGCGGGACATCGGCCGGCTGGTGGCGCGCGACCGAGCCGCCGCCGATCTGATCAGGGCGACCGAAGGCCGTGTCGCCGACCTGCGCGCGCAGATCGCCTATGCCGGACAGCCGCTGCTGGTCGTGCAGTTCATGGATGCCGTCCACGTCAGGGTCTTCGGCGTCGACAGCCTCTATGGCAGCGTTCTGGAGCGCCTGGATCTGCCGAACGCCTGGCGCCGGCCGACCAACTCTTGGGGCTTCTCCCTGGTCGGCCTGCAGGAGCTGGTGCGCATCGACGCGCGGCTCGTGGTGGTGGAGCCGCTGCCGGTCGCGATCGACCTCCCCGACAACGGTCTGTGGCTTGCCCTGCCCTCGGTGCGGCGCGGCGACGTCCTGCGGCTGCCGCCGGCCTGGTCCTTCGGCGCCCTGCCTTCGGCGCGGCGCTTCGCCGACCTTCTGGCGGCCGCGCTGTGATCGCCGTGTCGCCTCCCGCTTGGGCCTCCTTGGCCCTGGGGCTGGCGCTCCTGCTGTTGATCGGCGCCAGCGGCCCTTTCGCGGCGCCCGATCCGACCCTGCTGTATCACGGCTGGTGGCCCCGCCTCGTCATGTCGCTCTTGGCCGGCGGCGGCCTGGCGCTCGCCGGGGCGGTGATGCAGCAAACCCTGCGCAATCCCCTCGCAACGCCCACGACCCTGGGCGTGATCAGCGGCGCCCAGTTCTCGCTGCTTCTTGCAACGGTGAGCTTTCCCGGAATCCTGTCCGCCGGACGGGAATGGGTGGCCTTGGCCGGTGCGGCGGCGGCGATGGGCCTCGTCGTTCTCCTGGCATGGCGCCGCAGCCTGGCGCCGGTGCTGGTGGTCCTGGCAGGTCTCGTGGTCAACCTCTACCTGGGCTCCTTGAGCATCGTGATGCTCCTGCTTCACCACGAGACGCTCAACGGAATCCTGATCTGGGGCGCCGGATCGCTCGCCCAGAGCGGTTGGGGTGGCGTCGACTTTCTTTGGCCTCGGCTGCTCGTCGCCATGCCGCTCGCGCTGCTCCTGGCGCGTCCCCTGGACATCCTCTCGCTCGGCGACGCCCAGGCGCGGAGCCTCGGCTTGAGTCTGCCGCAGATCCGCTTGTCGGCGCTGGCCGTCGCGCTCTTCATCGCGGCCTGCGTGACCAGCGTCGTCGGCGTCGTGGGCTTCGTCGGGCTGGCCGCGCCGGCGGCGGTCCGCCTGCTCGGAGTCCGCGGATTTGCGGCCGTCGCTGGCTGGTCGGTGGTGCTGGGGGCCTTGCTCTTGGCCGTGATCGATCTCTTGCTCCAGTCGCTCAGCGGGTCGTTTCCTCTGATCGTTCCGACGGGTGCCATGACCGCGACGCTGAGCGGCCCGCTGCTGTTGTGGCTGCTGTTCCGCGTGAAGCTCGCCGGCAGGCCGCCTTTGCCGGGTGGCGCGCACTTGCCGTCGACCCACCGCGCCGCGCCCCGATGGAGTCCGATCCTGGCGGCGCTGGCAATCGCGGTCCTGCTCGCGCTCATGACCGGCCAGACCCTGGAGGGCTGGCGCTGGCTGGACCTCGACCAGGCCGAGATTCTGTTCGAATGGCGCCTGCCGCGGGTGATGGCCGCCGGCGGCGCCGGCGCCATCCTGGCCTTGGCCGGCGTGATCCTGCAGCGCCTGACCCGGAACCCGATGGCGAGCCCCGAGCTCCTCGGGGTCAGCGGCGGGGCCGCCCTGGGCCTGATCGGCGCGCTGTTCCTGCTGCCCGGCGCCACCGCGCCGAGCCTGGCCGCGGCGGGGGTCCTCGGCGCGCTCGCCGGCATCGCGACCGTCATCCTGCTGACCCGCCGCAGCGGGTTTGCCCCCGAACGGGTGCTCTTGACCGGAGTCGCGGTGACCGCGATCACCAGCGGCATCCAGAGCATCTTGTTGGCCGGCGGCGACCCGCGGGGCCAGCAGGCGATCGCCTGGATGTCCGGCTCCACCTATTTCGTGGACATGACGGTGGCCGCGGCCATGGCGGCGGTCGCCGTCCTCTGCCTGCTGGTGGTGCCGCTCTTTTCCCGCTGGCTGGATCTGCTCCCCCTCGGGCCCGCGACCGCCGCCGCCCTGGGGCTCGGTGTCGGTCGAAGCCGGCTCGTGCTGCTGCTGATGGTGACGGTTCTGACCGCCGGCGCCACGCTGATCGTCGGGCCCTTGAGCTTCGTCGGCCTTCTGGCGCCGCACATGGCGCGCCTGGCGGGCTTCGCATCGGCGCGCGCGCATCTGCTGGGCGCCGCTTCGCTCGGAGCCCTGCTGATGATCGCCGCCGACTGGATCGGGCGCCAGATCCTTTTTCCCCAGGAGATCCCCGCCGGCCTCGTGGCATCGCTCCTCGGCGGCGCTTATTTCCTGATCAGGATGCGCCGCCTTTGAGCGGGGATCCCGGCGCTTCGGACTACTCGACGCGTACGTAGCCCGTGAGGCCGGTCTTCTGGTGTTCGATCACGTGGCAGTGGAAGGCCCAGTCCCCGGGATTGTCGGCGACCAGCGCGATGTCCATCGTCTCGTTGGCCTGCAGCAAGGCCGTGTCGGTCATCAGGCTCGGCAGCTTGCGGCGGTCCGATGCGAGAAGGCGGAAGGTCAAGCCGTGCAGATGGATGGGATGGCTGTACCTGGTCTCGTTGCGCAGGCGGAAGATGTAGCTGCGTCCCTTCTTCAGGACGGCGATGGCGCCCGGGGCCTGCGGGAGGTCGCCGGACCAGGGCCTCCGGTTGATGGACCAGAAGGTATAGCCCAGCGTGCCGCAGATGCTCGACGCGGGACGGTCGGCCGGCCCCCAGCCGAACACGAAAGGCATGACCTCGGCGTCGGCGAGTGACGGCTCGGCGACGGGGTTGGGCGCGAGCGGTCGCAGCTCGTCGAGACTTCGGCCTGCGTTGCGGCCGGTCGCGCGCAGACGGGCCAGCGCGACCGAGCGGTTGGACAGCCGGGTGCTGAGCACCGCCGTCTCGCCCTCGGTTTCCGGCATGCGCAGCGCCAGGTCGGCGCGCTGTCCTGCGGCCAGAACGATCTCCTCCGGCTGGTAGGCGGGGGGCGTGGGATGGCTGTCGAGCGCGATCAACCTGGCTTCGGCGCCGGCCAGCGAAAGCCGGTAGACGCGGGTGACGTCGGTCGCAACGACGCGCAGGCGGACGAGGCCGCCGGCGGGAAGGTCGTAGGTCGGAGCTTCACGCCAGTTCGCGGTCATGACGGTGCCGAGGGTGCCGCCGCGGGCGGCCTGCCGGGCCTTGAACATCTCGATGAACTGGCCGTCGCCGCCCAGCCGGAAGTCCCGCAGGTTCAGAACAAGCTCCCGGTCGAAGCCGGCGTCCTCGTCGTCTTCGACGATCAGCACGCCGGTCATGCCGCGTCCTATCTGCTCCAGCGTGTTGCAATGCGGATGATACCAGAAGGTGCCGGCGTCGGGCGCGGCGAAGGCGTAGCGCAGGGTCTCGCCCTGCATGATGGGCCACTGGGTCAGGTAGGGCACGCCGTCCTGGTGATTGGGAATGCGCAGGCCGTGCCAATGCACCGTGGTCGGCTCGTCGAGCGTGTTGACGACCTCGATGACCGCCTTCTCGCCGCGGCGCAGCCTCAGGACCGGCGGCGGTCCCCCGGCGGCGAAGCTCATCATGCCCTTCGTCACTTGGTTGCCGCGCAGCGGGTAGTCCAGGACGCTCGCCTGCAGCCTGTGGTCGGGCGCCGCGCCTCGCGCCAGCCGGTCGCTGCCCAGCAGGAAAGCGCCGCCTGCGGTGGCGCCGCCTGCGAGGACGCCAAGCGCCGCGCGCCGTGTGAGGGGTCGGCCTGTGTTCATCGACAAGTCGTTCTTACTTCCTTGGTGCGACGGCCTGGGGCGCTGCCATCGCTGTCGACGATGAGCGGCGGAGGCACTCTCGCTCAAGGAAGTAAGAACGACTTGTCGATGAACACAGGCCGACCCCTCACACGGCGCGCGGCGCTTGGCGAA
>JANQGU010000010.1 GCA_028282935.1 Kiloniellales bacterium | reverse complement strand
CGTCTCGGTGAGCTGCCGGCCGACGGTGTAGAGCGGGTTCAGGCTGGTCAGCGGGTCCTGGAAGACCATGCCGATGTGCCGGCCGCGGATCCTCCGCATCAGCTCGTAGGGCAGGTTGGCGATGTCCTGGCCTTCCAGCAGAACCTTGCCGCCGGCGATCCGCCCCGGCGGCTCCAGCAGGCCGATGATCGCCGAGCCGGTCAGCGACTTGCCGGCGCCGGACTCGCCGACCACGCCCAGGACCTCGCCCTCGTCGATGTGGAAGGAGATGTCGTCGACCGCGACCAGGGTGCCGCGGCGGGTCGGAAACTCGATCCGCAGGTTCTCGACCTTCAGCAGCGGTTGGTTCTTGCGCATGGGGCTCACCGCAGCTTCGGATTGAGGGCGTCGCGCAGCCAGTCGCCCAGAAGGTTGACCGCCAGCACCAGCACGACCAGGGCGAGGCTCGGGAAGATGGTCATCCACCACTCGCCGGAGAAGAGGTACTGCTGGCCGATCCGGATCAGGGTGCCCAAGGAGGGCCGGGTGATCGGCACGCCGACGCCGAGGAAGGAGAGCGTGGCCTCGGTGATGATGGCGATCGCCAAGCTCAGGGTCGCGATGACCAGCACCGGCCCCATGACGTTGGGCAGGACGTGGCGGAGCATGATCAGCGCCGGATGGATGCCGATCACCCGCGCCGCCTGGACGTACTCCTTGTTCTTCTCGACCAGGGTCGAACCGCGAACCGTGCGGGCGAAGTTGACCCACTGCGAGAGCGCGATCGCCAGGACCAGGACGTAGAGCTTCAGCTCCTCGGCGGCGCCGCGCGGCAGGACCGAGCCGACGATGCCGTCGATCAGCAACGCGATGAGGATCGCCGGGAAGGTGAGCTGGATGTCGGCAACGCGCATGATCACGCTTTCCAGCCGCCCGCCGACGTAGCCGCTGAGCAGGCCGAGGAAGGTGCCGACGAAGGCGGCCAGGATGATCGAGGCGAAGCCGACCCCAAGCGAGATCTGCAGCCCGAACATGATCGCCGAGAGGAGGTCCCGGCCCTGATCGTCGGTGCCGAGCAGGAAGCGCGGATCGCCTCCCGCCTCCCAGACCGGCGGCCGGTAGGCGTCCATCAGGTTGAGGGTCTTGACGTCCAGGGTGTCGTAGGGTGCCAGCCAGGGCGCCAGCAGGGCCGCCAGGAACAGAACCATAGTGATCACGAAGGCGACGATGGTCACCGGCGAACGCTTGAAGCTGTAGAAGACGTCGCCGTCGAAGAAGCGCCTCAGGCTGTCGACGATCCGCGCCCCGAAGGAGGGGACGATCTCGGCGGTATCGATGTTCTGCGCCATGACCCTCTCCTCAGTGCGCCGCGCCGCCGACGTGCTCGGCGCGCAGGCGCGGATCCACGGCGAAGTACAGCAGGTCGACGATCAGGTTGATGAGCACGAAGAACAGGGCGATCAGCACCAGGTAGCTGGACATCACCGGGATGTCGACGAACTGGATCGCCTGCAGGATCAGGAGGCCCATGCCCGGCCACTGGAAGACCGTCTCGGTGATGATCGAGAAGGCGAGCAGCGAGCCGATCTGCAGGCCCATGATGGTGATCACCGGCACCAGGGTGTTCTTCAGGGCGTGGCCGAAGTTGACCGCTCGGTTGCTGAGGCCGCGGGCCCGGGCGAACTTGATGTAGTCGGTGCGCATGACCTCGAGCATCTCGGCGCGCACCAGGCGCATGATCAGGGTGAGCTGGAACAGCGCCAGGGTCGTCGCCGGCATGATGATCGAGCGCCAGCCGTCGAGCGTCAGGAAGCCCGTCGTCCACCAGCCGAGATCGACGATCGCCTCGGCCCCGCCCCGGCCGAAGGTCGGCAGCCAGCCGAGCCAGACCCCGAAGATCAGGATCAGCAGGATACCGATGACGAAGGTCGGCAGCGATATCCCGACGAGGGAAACCGTCAGGAAGACCCGCGACAGCCAGGCGTTGCGGTTGAGCCCGGTGTAGACCCCCATCGGCACGCCGACCACCAGGGCCAGGATGGCGGAGATGAAGACCAGCTCGAGGGTCGCCGGCAGGCGGTCGGCGATCACGTCGTCGACCGGAACGCCCATGCGGTAGGACAGGCCGAACTCGCCCTGCAGGATATTGCCGACCCAGTTGGCGAACTGGATCGGAAAGGGCTTGTCGACGCCCAGGCGCTCGCGCAGCAGCTGCCGCTGCTCTTCGGTCGCGTCCTGGCCGACCATGTTGTTGATCGGGTCGCCGACGAACTGGAACAGCGAAAAGGATACGAAGCCGACCACCAGCATGACGATGATGGCCTGGAACAAGCGCTGGACGATGAAGGCGAACATCTCGGGCCGGCCGATCTGTTTGAGGGCTGGAATGCGCGGGCGGCCCGGACTGGAAGGTCCGGGCCGCCAAGCACGTTCGCCCTACTTCATCACGACGTAGCGCAGGTCGACGTCGTTGAAGGGTCGTTGCCAGACGCTCTTGACCGTATCGCCGCGAACGCCCCAGGCGAGGGCCTGCTGGTGCAGCGGGATATGGCCAACCTCGTCCTTGTGGATCTGGAAGGCCTCGCGGATCAGACCGTTCCGCTTCTCCTCGTCCATCTCCGTCTTGATCTTCTGGGTCAGCTCCATGACCTTCGGGTTGGCGTAGCGGCCGGAGTTCCAGTCGCCATGGCCCGCCTCGCCGGTGCTCATCAGCTGCATCAGCGGGTTCAGGGCATCGTAGGAGCCCGGGGTCCAGCCCAGCATGTAGAAGCTGGTGTCGTTGCCCTCGGCCAGGCCGATCTTGTTGAAGTGCAGCGACTTGGTCTGGAAGTTCGGCGTCACCTTGATGCCGATCCGCTCCAGCATCGGAATGATGGCGGTGCAGATCTCCTCGTCGTTGACGTAGCGGTCATTGGGGCAGTCGAAGGTGACCTTGAAGCCTTCGCCATAGCCGGCCTCGGCCAGGAGCGCCTTCGCCGCATCCGGGTCGTAGGGGAAGCGCTCGTTCATGTCTTCCTGGAAGCCGTTGATGCCCGGCGCGATCATCAGGCCGGTCGGCGTCGCCGCGCCGCGCATGACCACGCGCTTGATGCTCTCGATGTCGATCGCCTGGTAGAAGGCCTTGCGCACCCGGACGTCGAGGAAGGGATTCTTCTCGCCCTTGTTGTCCAGCGAGTCATCGCGCCACTGGTCGAAGCCGAGGAAGATGGTCCGCAGCTCGGGGCCTTCCATGGCCTCGGTGTTGGGGTCCTGCTCCAGGCGCTTGATGTCCTGCAGCGGCACCGGATACATCAGGTCGATCTCGCCGGAGAGCAGGGCCGCGACGCGGGTCGCGTCGTTGGCGATCGGCGTGAAGACCGCCTTGCTGACGTTGCTCTCCATCTTGCCCTGGTTCCAGTGCTTGTCGAAGGGCTCGAGGACGATGCGCGTGTCCTGGACCCACTCGACCAGCTTGAAGGGACCGGTGCCGTTGGCGTTGACGTTGGCGAAGTTGGTCGAGCCGTGGGCCCGCACCACCTCGAAGGCGTTGTTCGCTTCGACCCACTCCTTATCCATGATGTAGAAGTTGGGCATGTTGAGGAGCAGGATCGGATCGGGACCGTTGGTGATGATCTCGATCGTGAAGTCGTCGACCTTCTTGATCTCCTTCACGGTGTTGAGCGCGAAGCTCATGTCCGCGGTCTCTTGCGTCTGGCGCTTGTGCGAGAACAGGACGTCGTCGGCGTTGAAGGGGTTGCCGTTGTGGAAGGTCACGCCCTCGCGCAGCTTGAAGCGCCAGGTGGTGTCGTCGACCTTCTCCCAGCTCACCGCCAGGTCCGGCTCGAGCGACAGGTCCGGCTTACGATGGACCAGCCGGCCGTAGATGTTGCTCTTCATGGCGTTGGTCGGACCCTCGTTGTTGGCATGAGGGTCGAGGCCGAGGATGTCGCCGGTGGTGGCGTAGCGGAAGGTCTTGGCGTCGACGGCCTGGGCCGAGACGGCGGTGGCCGCCGCAAAGACCAAGGCCGCAACAAGGCTTTCCCGGAGTCGCATCATGTTTTCTCCCTGTTTTCCTGAGGTCTCGGCCGGGTGGTCGTCCCGGCGTGTCCCCCTATTCTTGAGTTTGACCGGAGGACTTGAGCCCTCGTCTTGGCGCCTAGCCTAAGTCCCGGCTAGAAAATGAGCAAGTCGGACAGGCGCCTAAAGTGCGTTCTTGTAGAGTTGTCCTCCCTTCATAATCAAGGCAATAGCCTCGCCCCGGGTATCCAGGACCGAGATGTCCCGCAGCGGGTCGCCATCGACCACGATCAGATCGGCCAGGGCGCCGGCCCGCAGCACGCCGAGCTCGCCCTCGCGGTTCAGCAGGCGGGCGTTGGTGGAGGTCGCCTGGGCCAGGATCTCCTGCGGCGTCAGGACCTCGGCCCGAATCGAGAACTCGCGGTTCTGATGCTCGTGCAGGGCGCCCAGCAGGTCGGTCCCCAGGCCGATCTGGGCCCCCGCCGCCTTGAGCAGCTCCAGCGCCCGCAGGCCGGCGCCGCGCACCTCCTCGAGCTTGCGCAGGCTGACCTCCGGGAAGCCCAGCTCCGGGCCGTGGCGGTGCAGCATCTCGTAGGTCACCAGCGTCGGCACCACGAAGGCCCCCTGGCGGGCGCAGAACTCGGCGGTTTCGGCGTCGATCAGGTTGGCGTGCTCGATCGAGCGGACGCCGAACTCGACGCAGCGCCGGACCGCCTCGGAGGTGTAGGCGTGGGCCATGACGTAGGTCCGCCAGGAGCTGGCCTCCCAGACGATGGCGCGGATCTCCTCCTCGGAGTACTGCAGGTTCCAGATCGGGTCGCTCGGCGAGGCGACCCCGCCCGAGGCCATGATCTTGATCTGGGTGGCGCCCTTGCGCAGCTCGTCCCGGGCCGCCCGCCGGACCTCGGTGACCCCGTCGGCGATGCGCTCGAATCCGGTACCGCGCAGGCAGCAGAGGCAGAAGGCGTCGGCCTCCAGGTCCCGGAAGTCGGCGTGGCCGCCGGTCTGGGTCAGCGCCCGGCCCGAATAGAAGACCCGGGGCCCCTGGATCAGGCCGGTCTCTGTCGCGCGGGCCAGGCCGTAGTCGCCGCCGCCGGCATCGCGGACCGTGGTGAAGCCCCGCTGCAAGGCGCCTTCGAGGATCACGCGGGCATGCTGGTAGACCAGGGAGCGCGGCATGGCGCCGATCTTGGCGATATCGACGTCGACCGCGATGGCGTGGAAATGGGCGTCGATCAGGCCCGGCATCAGGGTTCGGCCGCCCAGGTCGATCACCTGGGCCGCGTCGGCGCCGATCCCGCGGTCCGAGACCTCCTCGATCCGGTCGCCCTCGACCAGCAGGGAGGCGCCGTCCAGCGGCTCCTCCGAGACGCCGTCGAAGAGCAACGCGTTCGTGAAGAGGATCCGTGCCGCCACCTTCGCCTCGAATCGCCACCCGGGAGACCGGGGCAGGTTAGGCGCTTCCCCGAAGCGGGACAATAGGACCAAAGACCTCTCGTGTGGTGGCTTTTGCCACAGGCCGAGGCGGCCCGCCGGAGCTAGGTCTCGGGCCGCGCGACCGGACCGGTCTGGGGCCCTTCGCGCCGCTTGACAAGATGATCGGCTTTCGGCTTTATCGACGGCAGCGCCGATTTGATGCTTAGCTTGCGGGCGCTTAAGAAATGCGGCTAAAGCGAGCGGGGAACCGCCCCGGCGCCAGCCGCGGCGGTTTTTTTGTTGCGGTCCGATCCCGCCCTGAAGGGATCCCCGGGGATTTGATTGGGGCAGCTTGCTCCGGGTCAACAAATGCTAAAGCGCCGCAGCTCATGCGGGCCCCAGACAAGGTATTCGAGACCACTTGCCGTCCAGAGGGAGAACCTGCATGACCGACAGCCCCAAGCACCCGGAAACCCTGGCCCTGCACGCCGGCTACCGGAAGGATCCGGCCACCAACGCGGTGGCCGTGCCGATCTACCAGACCACCTCCTACCAGTTCGACCACACCGAGCACGCGGCCAACCTCTTCGCGCTGAAGGAGCTCGGCAACATCTACACCCGGATCATGAACCCGACCTGCGCGGTCCTGGAGGAGCGGATCACCGCGCTGGAGGGCGGTGCCGCGTCCCTGGCGGTCAGCTCCGGCCAGGCGGCCTCGGCGATGGCGATCCAGAACGTCGCCCAGGCCGGCGACAACATCGTGTCCTCGACCGACCTCTACGGCGGCACCTGGAACCTCTTCGCCAACACGCTCAGGACCTTCGGGATCGAGGTGCGCTTCGTCGACCCGGCCGACCCCGAGGCCTTCCGCCGGGCGACCGACGAGCGGACCCGGGCCTACTACGCCGAGACCCTGCCCAACCCCAAGCTCCATGTCTTCCCGATCCGCGAGGTGGCGGAGATCGGCGAGGAGCTGGGCGTGCCCCTGATCGTCGACAACACGGCGGCCCCGGTGCTCTGCCGGCCCTTCGACCACGGCGCCCACATCATCGTCTATTCGACCACCAAGTACATCGGTGGCCACGGCACCTCGATCGGCGGCCTGATCGTCGACAGCGGCAAGTTCGACTGGGAGAAGCACGCCGAGCGCTTCCCGCTGCTGAACCGGCCGGACCCCAGCTACCACGGCGCGGTCTGGACCAAGGACACCAAGCCGCTGGGGCCGATCGCCTACATCCTCAAGGCGCGGGTCACCCTGCAGCGCGACCTGGGCGCCGCCCTGTCGCCCTTCAACGCCTTCCTCTTCGTCCAGGGTCTTGAGACCCTGCCGCTGCGGATCCGCGAGCACTGCCGCAACGCCCAGGCGGTCGCCGACTTCCTGGAGCGGCACGAGGCGGTTGAGCGGGTGATCTATCCCAGCGTCTTCGACGGCGAGCAGAAGCGCCGGGCCGAGACCTACCTCGACGGCGGCTTCGGCGGCCTGGTCGGCTTCGAGCTGAAGGGCGGCAAGGAGGCCGGACGCCGCTTCATCGACGGGCTGGAGCTGTTCTACCACGTCGCCAACATCGGCGACGCCCGCTCGCTGGCGATCCATCCGGCGACCACCACCCACTCCCAGCTGACGCCCGACGAGCAGCTCGCGACCGGGGTCACCGACGGCTACGTCCGCCTGTCGATCGGGATCGAGCACATCGACGACATCCTGGCCGACCTCGAGCGCGGCCTGGCCGCGGCCGGCGGCGTCGCCCGGGCCGCCGAGTAGGGAGGGCGAGCCATGGCGAGAAGCTTCAAGCCGGTGGTCGAAGGCGCCCGCGACAGACTGCGGGCGGAGCCGGAGAAGGCCCGGGCCCGCTTCGAGGCGGTCAGCCGGCAGACCGGGGGCCTCAGGAGCGAGGTCCAGACCCGGCAGTTCCTGCTGACCGTGGACGAGCCGCCCGCCCTGGGCGGCGGCGACGCCGGGCCCAACCCGGTCGAGCTGATCCTGGCCGCCCTTGCGAGCTGCCAGGAGATCACCTACCGCCTCCACGCCGATGCCCTGGGCATCCCGCTGGAGGGGGTCTCCGCGAAGGTCCGCGGCGACCTCGACCTGCGCGGGCTGTTGGCCGCGGCGGACGACGTCCGCCCCGGCTTCCAGGGCCTGAAGGTCGAGGTCAGCCTGGTCTCTTCGGCCAGCGACGCCGAGCTGCAGCGCCTGCGCGACGTGGTCGAGCGGCACTGCCCGGTGCTCGATCTGCTGCAGAACGCCACCCCGGTGGCGATCGCGGCCGAGCGGAGCCTGGCCGGACCGGTGCTGGCCGCAGGTTAACCCTTTGGTTTCGGAGGGCCGGCGGCGCCGTCCCGGCCCTCCCCTCCGCCCCGCAGCCCACGGTCGTGTGATTTGGGTCACGGGGGCGCGGGGCCTATATTCTGACGATTCCTATCTGATTTCGGAGGCAAGGGACCCGGATGCCGATCAAAATCCCGAACGATCTGCCGGCCCGACATATCCTGGAGCAGGAGGGGGTCAGCATCATCAAGGAGACGGATGCCATCCGCCAGGACATCCGGCCCATGAGGATCGCCCTGCTCAACCTCATGCCGAACAAGATCCGCACCGAGACCCAGTTCGCGCGGCTCACCGGCTCGACCCCCCTGCAGGTCGAGCTGACCCTGCTGCACACTGGCACCTACCGGCCAAAGAACACCCCGGAGCGGCATCTGCTGGACTTCTACAAGACCTGGGAACAGGTCCGGGACGAGAAGTTCGACGGCCTGATCGTGACCGGCGCGCCGATCGAGACGATGCCTTTCGAATCAGTAGACTACTGGCCTGAGCTGACCCGGATCATCGACTGGACCCAGAGCAACGTCCAGCACACCATGTACGTCTGCTGGGGCGCCCAGGCGGCGCTCTACCACTGGTACGGCGTGCCCAAGTACGAGCTCGACCGGAAGATGTTCGGCGTCTACCGGCAGCAGGTCCTGAACCGCAACTCGCGCCTGCTTGTCGGCATCAACGACGAGTTCTCGATCCCGGTCTCGCGCCACACCGAGGTGCGCAGCGAGGACATTCCGGCCCGGCCCGGCCTCAACGTCCTGGCGGCCTCGCGGGACTCCGGACTCTGCCTGGTGGAGGACCTGCCGCGGCGGGCCGCCTACATGTTCAACCACGTCGAATACGACGCCTCGACCCTGAAGGACGAGTACGACCGCGACGTCACCGCCGGCATGGCGATCCAGGTCCCGGCCAACTACTACCCCGACGACGACCCCAGCAAGCCGCCGATCAACCGCTGGCGCTCCTACGCCCATCTCCTGTTCTGGAACTGGATCAACGAGATCTACCAGGAGACCCCCTTCGACATCGCCCGAATCGGCCAGGACCGCCGGCCGGACGACCGCCTGATCAAGAAGGCCGGCTGAGGCGCCGTCGCCCTCACCCCCTTGTTGCAGAAGGGGGCCGCGCCTAGACTGCAGCCGGAAGCCGGCCCTCTTTCTAGCGCCTAGGCGCCGGCACAGCAGGATGCGGTCCCAGAGCCATGCCAGACGCCAAGCCCTCCCGTCCCGTCGTCGTCGAGCCCCCCGAGCGCAAGGCCCCGCCACAGGCCGAGGACGCCCTGGGCGCCTTCCCGCGGGTCCGGATGCGGCGCAACCGCGGCCAGGCCTGGAGCAGGCGCCTGGTCGCCGAGGCCCGGCTCGGGGTCGAGGACCTGATCTGGCCGGTCTTCCTGCGCGAGAGCGAGGCCGTGGCCGCCGAGATCGAGGGCATGCCGGGGATCCGGCGCTACACCATCGCCGAGCTGGTCGAGGCCACCGGCCGGGCGGCGGAGCTGGGCGTCCCCGCCGTCGCGCTCTTCCCCTACATCGAGGACGCCGAGAAGACCCCGGAGTGCCGCCGCGCCTGGGACCCGGAGAACCTGGTCTGCCGGGCGGTCCGTGCCCTCAAGGCCGAGGTGCCGGCACTCGGCGTGATCTGCGACGTGGCGCTCGACCCCTACAACAGCCTAGGCCACGATGGCATCGTCCGGGACGGCAAGATCCTCAACGACGAGACCCTCGAGGTCCTGAGCCGCCAGGCCCTGGCCCAGGCCGAGGCCGGCTGCGACGTCATCGCGCCCTCGGACATGATGGACGGGCGGATCGGGGTGATCCGCCGGACCCTGGACGAGCACGGCCTGGAGGAGGTCCAGATCCTGGCCTACGCGGCCAAGTACGCCAGCGGCTTCTACGGCCCCTTCCGGGCCGCCATCGGCTCCGGCGACGCCCTGGTCGGCGACAAGAAGACCTACCAGATGGACCCGGCCAACAGCGACGAGGCGCTGCGCGAGGTCGCCCTCGACCTGCAGGAGGGCGCCGACATGGTCATGGTCAAACCCGGCCTGCCCTACCTGGACATCATCCGAAGGGTCAAGGACGCCTTCCGGGTCCCGACCTTCGCCTATCAGGTCAGCGGCGAGTACGCCATGATGCGCGCCGCCGCCGCCCAGGGCTGGCTGGACTACGACAAGGTCCTGATGGAAAGCCTGATCGCCTTCAAGCGCGCCGGCTGCGACGGCGTCCTGACCTACGCCGCCCTGGAGACCGCCGAGCGGCTGAAGACGGGCTGAGGCGGCCTATGGGCCGGGCGGAGCCGCGGACCTTCCCAAGAAGCGAACCGGACACCTCCCCTACACTGTCATTGCCGGGCTTGACCTCAGGGTCTTTGCCAAAGGCAAAGCCCGCGCAATCCATGGTGCCGCTTGCTCGATGGATGCCCGGATCAAGTCCGGGCATGACATGAGAGCTGAAGATCAGCCATCCAAGGATAAGAACGCAGCTGCTCGGGCAGACTCATGACAGGACCGTGAGCTGCACGATGGCAGCCAGGGTCAGTTGCGTTCCGACCGCGACGGCGGCCCAGAAGTCCAGCTTGCTCATGACGGCTCCGCATCCCTTGTTCCGCGGTCAGATAAAAAGAACATATCATGAACATTTGCACCATGCAAGCCCCCACCTCGGCCGGCGGCGCAGGAAGGCCGGGACCTTTGCCGGCTTCTAGGCCATAAGGGGGGATGACGGAGGCGAAGTTCCTGGAAGGCCCGGTCCTTCGGCACATCGCGGTCATGACCGGGACCGCCTCGATCGGCCTGATGGCGCTCTTCGTCGTCGATCTGGTCGACCTCTACTTCCTCAGCCTGCTCGGCGAGGTGGAGCTGGCGGCGGCGGTCGGCTATGCCGGCTCGATCCTGTTCTTCACCACCTCGATCTGCATCGGCCTGGCGATCGCCATGGCGGCCCTGGTGGCGCGGGCCGTCGGCGCCCGCGAGACCGGGCGGGCCAAGCGCTACGTGGTCCACGTGAGCCTCTTCGCCCTGATCGTCACGCTGCCGCTGGCCCTGGCGATCTGGCTGGCGATCGGCGAGCTGCTGCGCCTGGTCGGGGCCGAGGGCCGGGCCCTGGAGCTGGCGTCGGACTACCTGCGGATCATCGTGCCCTCGATGCCGGTCCTGGCCCTGGCCATGGCCGCCGGCGGCGTGCTGCGCGCGGTCGGCGCGGCGCGGCTGGCGATGTCGGCGACCCTGGCCGGCGGGCTGGTCAACGCCGTGCTCGACCCGATCCTGATCTTCGGCCTCGAGCTGGGCGTGGCCGGCGCCGCCTGGGCCTCGGTCGCGGCCCGCGCCACGGTGTTCCTGGTCGGCGCCTACGGCGTGGTGGTCCGGACCGCCATGCTGGGCCGCTTCAAGGCCGGCCTTTTCCGCCACGACGCCGGACGCATCGCCGCCATCGCCGGGCCGGCGGTCCTGACCAACGTCGCGACCCCGGTCGGCAACGCCTACGTCACCGCCAGCATGGCCGCCTTCGGCGACGACGCGGTCGCCGGCTTCTCGATCGTCGGCCGGATCATCCCGGTCGCCTTCGGGGTGATCTTCGCGCTCTCCGGCGCGGTCGGGCCGGTGATCGGCCAGAACTTCGGCGCCGGCCGGATCGACCGGATCCGCCGCGCCCTGCTGGACGCGCTGCTGCTCTCGACCGGGGTGGTCCTGGTCTCGGCGGCGCTGCTGTTCCTCCTGCAGGACCCGATCGCCGAGGCCTTCGGCGCCAGCCCCGGGGCGGCCGCGCTCTGGGGCTTCTTCGCGAGTGTCATCGCCGTCAGCTTCGCCTTCATGGGCGCCCAGTTCATTGCCCACGCGGCCTTCAACAACCTGGGCCGGCCGCTCTGGTCGACCCTGTCCAACTGGGGCCGCGCCACTCTCGGCACGATTCCGCTGGTCTGGCTGGGCGCGGCCTGGCTGGGGCCGAACGGCGTGCTGCTCGGCCAGGCCGCCGGCGGGGTGATCTTCGGTACCGGCGCCTTCCTGGCCGCTTGGTGGCTCTGCGCGAAGCCCGAGCGCCTGCGGCCGGCGCCGACCCGGGCCCAGATGTTCCGCCTCCCGCTCTCGGCCCTCACCGTCTACCGCGGCTGGATGGGGCTCTTCGGCCAGGACCGGGCTCGGGAGCACAGAGACGCGCGCGGCGAGCCGGAGGGCGGGGAGTGAGCCCTTCGCGGGAGGCAGCCATGCGCGCGCGGGCCTTGTCTGCCGAGCCGGGAGGCGTCACACCTAACCGCTTGGGGTCCCTGGAAGCGGAGCGGAGGTGAGGCGACGCCGCGACGTTGGCGCGCCTTCGGGTCGGGCATGAGCAATCTCAACGGCGCCGCGCAGGCGGGCGGCAGCGGCAGGGCCTATCTGCTGCTGACCTTGACCGCCCTCTGCTGGGGCTGCAACGCGGTCCTCGGGCGGCTGGCGGTCGGCGAGGTCTCGCCCCTGGCCCTGGTCAGCCTGCGCTGGCTGGGCGTGCTGCTGCTGCTCCTCGCCGTCGCCCGCGAGCCGCTGCGGCGCGACTGGCCGGTCCTGCGCCATCGCCTGCCCTTCGCGCTGACCATGGGCGGCCTCGGGTTCACCGCCTTCAACGCCCTGTTCTACGTGGCCGCCCATTCGACGACCGCGGTCAACATCGGGATTCTGCAGGGCTCGATCCCGGTCTTCGTCCTGCTGGGGGCCTTCGCCGCCTATCGCACCCGGGTGACGGCCCTGCAGGGGGCCGGCGTCCTGATCACGCTGGTCGGCGTCGTCATCGTCGGCTCCGGCGGCGACTTCGCCCGCCTGGCCACCCTGAGGCTGAACCCCGGCGACCTGCTGATGATCCTCGCCTGCCTGCTCTACGCCAGCTACACCGTCGGGCTGCGGCGGCGGCCCGAGGTCTCCTCGCTGAGCCTCTTCGCGGTGATGGCCGCGGCGGCCTTCCTCACGTCGCTGCCGCTGGCGGCCGCCGAGGCGGCGCTCGGCCAGTTCATCTGGCCGACGCCGAAGGGCTGGGTCATCGTCGTCCTGGTCGCCCTGCTGCCCTCCTTCCTGGGCCAGATGGCCTTCATGCAGGGCGTCCAGCTGATCGGCCCCGGCCGCGCCGGCGTCTTCGTCAACCTGGTCCCGGTCTTCGCCGCAATCCTGGCGGTGACCTTCCTGCGCGAGCCCTTCGAGGCCTTCCACGCCGTCGCCCTGGCCCTGGTGTTGGGCGGCATCTGGATCGCCGAGCGACGCAAAGCGGACTGAACCAGCACACGGCCGACCCACCGTGTGCGGTTGAAGAAGCCCTCTCCTTTCCGCAAGATGGTTGCAACAACAACGGCCCCCGTCCCATGACGGCGGGGGCGAGGAACAGGGGAGGTCCATGCCTGCTTCACACCGCTTCGCCTGCAGCATCCCTGCGGCCCTCGCCGCACTCCTGCTCGCCACCGGCCCGGCCTCCGCCGCCGAGGTCGACGAGGCCCGCATCCGGGCCGCCGACTCCGAGCCGGGCAACTGGCTGGCCCACGGCCGGACCTATTCCGAGCAGCGCTACAGCCCGCTCGACCAGATCGACGACGGGAACGTCGGGCGCCTCGGCCTGGCCTGGTCGATCGACCTCGGCACCAACCGGGGAGTCGAGGCGACGCCGATCGTGGTCGACGGCATCCTCTACGCCTCCGGCCCCTGGAGCGTGGTCTGGGCGGTCGACGGCCGCTCGGGCGAGGTGCTCTGGACCTACGACCCGGAGGTGCCGCGGCAGTGGGGCCGCAACGCCTGTTGCGACGTGGTCAACCGTGGGGTGGCGGTCTGGAAGGGCCGGGTCTACGTCGGCACCATCGACGGCCGCCTGGTCGCCCTGAACGCCAAGACCGGCGAGCCCGAGTGGCAGGTGCTGACCATCGACCCGAAGAAGCCCTACACCATCACCGGCGCGCCGCGGGTCGCCAAGGGCATGGTGATCATCGGCAACGGCGGCGCCGAGCTCGGCGTCCGCGGCTATGTCACGGCCTATGACGCGGAGACCGGCGAGCAGCGCTGGCGCTTCTACACCGTGCCCGGCAACCCGGCCGAGCCCTTCGAGGACGCCGCCATGGCCCGCGCCGCGACCACCTGGCACGGCCGCTGGTGGGAGGTCGGCGGCGGCGGGGGCACGGTCTGGGACGCCATCGTCTACGATCCGGAGCTGGACCTGCTCTACCTCGGCGTCGGCAACGGCTCGCCCTGGTCGCGCCAGACCCGCAGCCCGGGCGGCGGCGACAACCTCTACCTCTCGTCGATCGTGGCGCTGAGGCCCGACAACGGCGACCTGATCTGGTGGTACCAGACGACGCCGGGCGACACCTGGGACTACACGGCGACCCAGCCGATCATCCTGGCCGACCTGGAGATCGAGGGCCGCCAGCGCAAGGTGCTGATGCAGGCGCCGAAGAACGGCTTCTTCTACGTCCTGGACCGGGCGACCGGGGAGCTGATCTCGGCCGAGGCCTTCGCCAAGGTGACCTGGGCCGCCGGCGTCGACCCGATCACCGGGCGGCCGATCGAGATCCCGGCGGCGCGCTACAACGAGGCGCGTGCCATCGTCTACCCCTCGCCCTTCGGCGCCCACTCCTGGCACCCGATGTCCTTCAACCCCGAGACCGGGCTGGTCTACATCCCGGCGCAGGAGATCCCCGGCGCCTACAACCTTGAGCCCGGGGGCTTCCGCTACGATCCGCGCAAGTGGAACCTGGGCACCGACACCCTGGTCACCATGACCGCGATCCCGCGCGAGGCGGTCGCCGGCCACCTGCTGGCCTGGGACCCGGTCGCGCAGAAGGAGGCCTGGCGGGTCGACCACGGCGGGCCCTGGAACGGCGGCACCCTGACCACGGCCGGCAACCTGGTGTTCCAGGGCGTGGCTAAGGGCGGCCGCTTCGCCGCCTACGCCGCCGACAGCGGCAAGGAGCTCTGGTCCTTCCCGGCCCAGACCGGGATCGTCGCCGGGCCGGTGACCTGGGCCCTGGACGGCGTGCAGTACGTCACGGTGATGGCTGGCTGGGGCGGCGTCTACAGCCTGATCGGCGGCGACGCCGCGGCCTCGGCCGGCGTGCGCCACGTCGGCCGCATGCTGACCTTCAAGCTGGACGGGACGGCGGAGCTGCCGGCCCTGGCCGCGCTGCCGGCGATTCCCGAGCCACCGGCCCTGCCCGAGGGCGTCGGCGAGGTGGCCCTGAAGGAGGGTCAGGACCTCTACCACCGGAACTGCGTGATGTGCCACGGCGCCGGCGTGGTCGGCGGCGGGGTCCTGAAGGACATCCGCCATTCCGAGGCCGAGGTCTTCGAGGTCTACCGGGAGATCCTTCTGGACGGGCTCTACGTCGCGCGCGGCATGCCGGCCTTCGACGACCTGCTCACGGCCGAGCAGGTCGAGAAGATCCGCGCCTTCGTGATCTCCAAGGCCATCGAGGACCACGAGTTCCG
>JANQGU010000460.1 GCA_028282935.1 Kiloniellales bacterium | reverse complement strand
CAGGAAGGCCAGGACCAGGGCGATGACGGCGTAGAACAACCGCTGGCGCAGCTCGATCAGGTGATCCAGCAGGGGCATCTTCTTGGCGTCGGAGACGTCAACCATCGTCAGGCGCTCTGCTTGCGGGACTTGCGGGGCGCCTTGGCTGCGGAGGCCTTGGTCCCAGATGCCTTAGGCGCCGCCGCCTTGGGGGCCGCCTTCGGTGCCGCCGGGGGCGCTTCCTCGGGCGGCGCGATCGAATGCGGCGGCGCGGGCTGCGCCGGCTGCTCGATCACGGTCGCGCCATTTGCCGCGTCCTTGGCCGCAACTTGGGCCTGCCCGTCTTCCGGCGCCCCGGAGTCCAGGTCCTGGAATTCCGGCGGAACCTCGCCCTCCGTCAGCTCGCCCCGGCGGACGCCGCTGCCCAGCTCGGCGACCTCGTCCTTGACGCTGCCGGTCGGGTCGATGGTCTCCTCGATCTGCTTGTCGAGGTTCATGTGGCGTACGGATTCCATAGTCTTCTTGGCCTCGTCGAGCTCCGCCTCGCGGACCATCTCGTCGACGCTGGACTGGAACTCGCGGGCCATGGAACGCGCCTTGCGCATCCAATGCGCCGCCGTGCGCAGAATTTGCGGCAGTTCCTTGGGGCCTACGACGATCAGCGCAATCAAGGCGATGACCGCAAGCTCGGACCAACCCAGATCAAACACGGCGGTGCCTCAACGACTATGCCGGCCCGGCCGATCGGAGCGCCGATCCGCCGCGGGCCCAGTCCAGCGGGCAGCGGCCGCGAAGGGCGGCCGCCCGGCCCTCCCCTCAGCCTTCGGCGGCCTTCTTCGGCCGCTCCTCGGCGTCGGTCGTCACGCTCGCCGCGGCTGTTTCGTCCTTCTCGATTGCCTTTTGATCGTCACCGTCTGAGGCGGTCTTCTTATCGTCTTCCTTAAGGCCTCGCTTGAAGGCATTGATTCCTTGGCCCACATCGCGCATCAGCTTCGGAATCTTGCCACCGCCGCCGAAGAGCAGGAGCGCGACCACGAGGACGATCAGCCAGTGCCACCAACTTCCAATCCCCATCGGGGTTCTCCCTCGAAGTCTATCGGTCTTCCCAGTTGGCCGGGACTATCGCAGAAAGCCCAGGCAGCCGCAATCCATGTCTGGCGGCGGCCCCGGGGTCAGCCGGCCTTAAGGAAAACAAAGGCCTGGCTGGGATCCAGGTGGATTCCCATGGCCTGGTCCTCGGACGGCAGGAAGCGGCCCGGCACCCTGGCGTGCAGGTGAAGGTCGGGACCGCTGCGGTCCGGCAGGCTGAGGTGAATCAGGCTGCTGCGGCCCAGCACCCGGGCCGCCAGGACCCGGGCGACCCCGGGCGCCGGCTCCGCCCCGCCGCCCTGGGAGGGGCCGCGCGGCTGAGGATCCAGCCGGAGGGCCTCCGGGCGGATCAGGATCTCGACCTCGGCGCCCTCGGGCAGGTCGGGCGCGCAGATCTGGCCCAGGGGGGTCGGTACATGGCCGGCCTCGATCCGGCCGTCCAGCCGGTTCACCTCACCGAAGAAGCTGGCGACGAAGGCGTCATGCGGCGAGAAGTAGAGTTCCCCCGGCGTGCCCTGCTGGACCGCCGCGCCGTCGCGCATCAGGGCCACCTTGTCGGCCATGAACATGGCCTCCTCGGGATCGTGGGTGACCATCAGTGTCGCGGTCCCGCTCTCCTTCAGGACGTGCAGGGTATCGTCGCGGATCTGGTGGCGCAGGCTGGAATCCAGCCCCGAGAAGGGCTCGTCCAGCAGCATCACCCGGGGCCGCGGGGCCAGGGCCCGCGCCAGGGCGACCCGCTGCTGCTGGCCGCCCGAGAGGGTGTGCGGGTAGCCGCCCGCGCGGGCCGCCATGCCGACCTGCTCAAGCACCTCCAGCGCCCGCTTGCGCCGTGCCTCCGAGGAAAGGTCGCGCAGACCGAAGGCGACGTTGTCGAGCACGCTCAGGTGCGGAAACAGCGAGTAGTCCTGGAACACCAGGCCGACGCTGCGGGCCTCGGGCGGCACGTCGCGGTCGCCGTCGGCCATGACCCGGCCGTCCATCAGGACCCGGCCCTTCTGCAGCCGCTCGAGCCCGGCGGCGACCCGCAGGGCCGTGGTCTTGCCGCAGCCCGAGGGGCCCAGCAGGCACACGAGCTGGCCTTCGCCCACGGTCAGGCTGAGGTCGTTCACCGCCAGCACCTCGTCGAAGGCGTGGCAGACATGCTCCAGGGCCAGAGCGTCCATGATTCATCCGCCTAGAGCAGCCCAGCTCGGTCCGAACCCGGACCAGCTGCCCTATCCATATGAAGTAGATCGAGATTCAGATCTCGGATCGACCCGATCCGAGCCGACCTCGACCTGGTCCCGCCCCGCCGGCCGGAGCGCTTGCTCCGGCGCGCGGCCCGCCAAAGTATTGCGAGCAATTCTCAAAAGCAATAACCGGCTTGGCCGGCAGAGCGGTCGCTCAGGCCTCGACCTGGCGCAGCCGGCCCGCTGCGGGCGCGGCCTTGACCGTTTCCTCGGCCGCCTCGGCCTCCGCGTCGGGCGCGGCCTCCTCGCCTTCCGGCTCCTCCGGGACCAGCTCTTCCTCCAGGGCCTCCTCGAGGCTGTCGAGGTCGTCCTCTCCCTCGTCCTCCTGGTCCTCCGCGATCGGCCCGGTGTCCTGGGCCTCTGAGAGCTCGGTCAGGTTGCCGCGGCTCGACAGGGCGGCGAGCGCCGGCCGCTTGTCCAGGAGGCCGGCGGCGGCGAGCTCGTCCAGGCCCGGCAGGTCGTCGAGCTGGGCCAGGCCGAAGTGGTCGAGGAAGCTCTGGCTGGTGCCCCAGGTGACCGGTTTCCCGGGGGTCCGGCGCCGCCCCCTGGGCCGGATCCAGCCGGCCTCCAGAAGCACGTCGAGGGTCCCCTTGGACAGGCTGACGCCGCGGATCTCCTCGATCTCGGCCCGGGTCACCGGCTGATGGTAGGCGATCACGGACAGGGTCTCGATGGCGGCCCGCGACAGCTTGCGCTGGACCTCCTGCTCGCGGCGCATCAGGGGCGCCAGGTCGGGCGCCGAGCGGAAGGCCCAGGCCTTGCCGACCTGCACCAGGTTGACGCCGCGGCTCCGGTAGTGCTCGGCCAGCTCGCCGACGACGGCCGAGACGTCGGCCTCCTCGGGCAGGAACCTGGCCAGTTCGGCCTCGCTGACCGGGCTCGCCGAGGCGAAGAGGATCGCCTCCAGCAGCCGCAGGTGATCGGCGCCCTCGGTCACGATTGCTCCTCCTTGTGACGCAGAAGTATCGGCGCGAAGGTGCCGTCCTGCCGGATCTCCAGCCGGCCGGTCCGGCAGAGCTCCAGGCTGGCGGCGAAGGTCGCGGCGATGGCCGAGCGGGTCAGGAGCCCCCCGGAAAGGTCCGGCGGCAGGAAGCTGTGCAGGGTGCGCCACTCCGGCACCTTGCCGAAGAGCGCGGTCAGCCGCTCCATGGCGTCGTCGACGGAGTAGAGCTCCAGCGACTGGATCCGCAGGTTGGTGACCTTGCCGCCCCGCGAGCGCTGGCTGCCGTAGGCCTTCAGCAGGTCGTAGAGCGTCGCGTTGAACACGGTGGTGCGGTCGGTACGCAGGGGCTCCGGCGCGCCCCGGGCGAAGAAGTCGCGGCCGAGCTGGGCCCGGGCCAGCAGCCGCTCGCCCGAGTTCCGCATGGCCTCCAGGCGCTGTAGCTGGAAGCGCAGGGCGGCCGCCATCTGCGGCCCGCTGGGCTCCTCGCCCTCGGGCTCGCTGGGCAGCAGCAGCTTCGACTTCAGGTAGGCCAGCCAGGCCGCCATGACCAGGTAGTCGGCGGCGAGCTCCAGGCGGAGCTGGCGGGCCCGGCGCACGAACTCCAGGTACTGCTCGGCGAGCTGGAGGATCGAGATGTTGGTCAGGTCGACCTTCTGGTCCCGGGCCAGGTCGAGCAGCACGTCGATCGGGCCGCCGTAGCCGTCCAGGTCCAGGACGAAGTCTCGCGGCCGATCGCGCTCGGGCGCTTCGAATTCCAGGATTTCTGCTGAGGTCAAGTGGCTCTTTCCTTGCCGCGACTCCGCCGGTGCTGGCCATGATACAGAAGCCGGGCCGCTGTCGCCATCTCTCGGCCCGGCGGGTCTTCCCGGTCTCGGGGCCGGGAGTCAGCCGGCCAGCAGGCCCTCCAGGCGCTGCGACAGCGCGGCGAAATCGGCCGCCGCCGGCGCCGGGCCCAGGCCGGCGCGCCCGCGGGCCAAGCGGGCCTCGGCGGCCGGGGTCAGCGGCGGCGCGACCGCGGCCACCGCCTCCATCTCCGGCCGCTCGCCGTTGCAGTGCAGGGCCACGTCGCAGCCGGCGTCCAGCGCGGCGCGGGCCCGTTCGCCCAGGCCGCCGCTGAGCGCCTTCATGGAGAGGTCGTCGGACAGCAGCAGGCCGTCGAAGCCGATCTCGCCGCGGATGATCTCGGAGATCACCTTGGGCGAGGTCGTGCCCGGCCGCTCCGGGTCGATTGCGCTGTAGATGATATGCGCGGTCATCCCCCAGGGCGCCTCGGCCAGGGCCTTGAAGGGCCGGAAGTCGCTGTCCCGCAGGACTGCCAGCGGGGCGTCGACCCGCGGCAGGTCCTCGTGGCTGTCGACCCGGGCCCGTCCGTGGCCCGGGATGTGCTTGATCACCGGGATCACGCCGGCCGCGGCCAGGCCCTGGCAGACCGCGCGGCCCAGGGCGATGACCTGGTCCGGCTCGCTGCCCAGGGCGCGGTCGCCGATGATCCCGTGGCCCTCGGGCAGCCGCAGGTCCAGGAGCGGCAGGCAGTCGACGTCGATGCCCAGGTCCCGCAGCTCCAGGGCGATCAGCCGGGCGTTGACCTCCGCCGCCTCGCTGGCCCGCGCCAGGTCCCGCCGGGCCAGGTCGTCGAAGACCCCCGCCGCCGGCGCGGCGCGCCAGGCTGGCGGCTTGAGCCGGGCGACCCGGCCGCCTTCCTGGTCGATCAGGACCGGCGCCTCCGGGCGGCCGACCGCAGCCCTCAAGTCCGCGACCAGGGCCCGTAGCTGCGCGGGGTCGACGCAGTTGCGGGCGAAGAGGATGAAGCCGAGCGGGTCGGCCTCGGCGAAGAAGCCGCGCTCCCAGTCGGTCAGCGCCGGCCCCTCGCAGCCGTAGATCACGGCCGTGGCGGTCATGGCCTCGGTGACTCCAGGTGTCTCGAAGGGTCCGGCCGCGGCGGCGTCACCGCTTGACAACGATGCAGGCCTGCTTGGCGTCCTTCAGGAAGGCGCACATCTCCTCGGCCGTGCCCCGGTTCGGCAAGGGCCCGGCCTGGATCCGGTGAAAGGTGCCGCGGCCCTCCAGGGTGACGGACTGGACCGCGAGCTTCATGTCGCCCAGGAAGTCGGGAAAGGCCTTCTGCAGACGCGCCCACTCCTTGGGCACCCCCTCCTTGTTCGACAGGGAGCCGAGCTGGATGAAGATTCCGCCGTCGCCGGCCGCCGGGCGCGTCTCGGCGGCGGGCGGCAGGGCCGCCTGCTGGCTCTCGGCCGGGGCCTCGGTCTTGGCCGGGGTCTCTGTCTTGGTCGGGGCCTGCGTCTTGGCCGGCGGCACCTCGGCGGCCTCCAGCTTGGGCGCGGCGGCCTCGGTCGGGGCCGAGGCGGGCGGCGTCGGCACGGCGGCGGCCTCGGGCGTCTGGCTCGCGCCGGAATCGCCGGCGATCTCAGCCGGCGGTGGCGGCGGCACCGCCGCGACCTCGGCCGCAGGCGCGGTCTCGGGACGCGGCAGGTCGCCGGCATCCGGCGCCGCGGTCGCCGCCGTGGTGTCCCCCGTGGCCGGGGTCCCGCCCAGAGCCTGCGGCGCCGGCGCGGGATCGACGGCGTCCTGGGTCACCTGCGGCAGCGGCTCCGGCGTCTCTGGCGGCGGCAGAAGCCGCTCCGGCTCGGCCGGGCCCGTCTCGGCGCCCTGGTTCAGGACCTGCAGGTCCTGGTGGGGCACCTGCAGGCCGCCGGGTTCCTCGGGGCGCACCTTGTCCGGCTGCTGCTCGGCCTGGATCACCGGGATCTCGCCGCTGTCCTCGCCGCCCAGAAAGTCCATGCCCAGGGGCACGACCAGGGCCAGGCAGGCCAGGACCAGCAGGCCGATCAGAAGGTGCAGCAGGCGGAACCTCGGCCGGCCGGGCTCGTCGTCTTCGGCAGACTCGGCCGGGCCCTCCCCGGCCTCGTCGCCGAAAAGCCGCGCGATCTCCTCCTGGTTCTCGGGAGACCGCCGCGGCGAGTCCTCTTCGCTTACGTGGCGCAGCGCGCGCGCCAGGGCCAGACGCTCGTCCTCAGGAATCGATTCCGATGGCATCAGCGTAACTCCTCAACCGGCTCAACGCCCATGATCTGCAGTCCGGACGCGATCACCAAGGCGACGGCCTGGACCAGCGCCAGGCGGGCGGCCGTCAGCTCGCGGTCGGCCGCGAGCAGGAAACGCAACTGGGCATTGTCGTTGCCCTTGTTCCAGTGGCTGTGGAACGCGGCCGCCAAGTCATAGAGGTAGAAAGCGATCCGGTGCGGCTCGAAGGACTCGGCTGCGCCTTCCACGATCTTCGGCCAGCTGGTCAGTTGCTTGATCAAACCAAGCTCGCCCGAGTCGGTCAAGCGATGCAGGGGACCGGCGGCCAGCACCTCCCGGTCAGTCTCGAGGTCGGCGAACTCGGTCTTCGCGCTGCGCAGCACGGAACGGCAGCGCGCATGGGCGTAGTGGACGTAGAAGACGGGGTTCTCGCGGCTCTGCTCCAGCACCTGCTCCAGGTCGAAGTCGAGCGGCACGTCGTTGCGCCGGGTCAGCATGATGAAGCGCACGACGTCCTTGCCGACCTCGTCGATGACCTCCTTCAGGGTCACGAAGCTGCCGGCGCGCTTGGACATCCGCACCGGCTTGCCGCCGCGCAGCAGGGTGACCAGCTGGCAGAGCCGGATGTCGAGCACGGCCTTGCCCTGGGTCAGCGCGGCCACGCCCGCCTTGAGGCGCTTGACGTGGCCGGCGTGGTCGGCGCCGAAGACGTCGACCATGACGGTGAAGCCGCGACGGAACTTGTCGAGATGGTAGGCCATGTCCGGAGCGAAGTAGGTCCAGGTACCGTCGGACTTCTTCATCGGTCGGTCGACGTCATCCCCGAATTGAGTGGCCTTGAAAAGGGTCAGGGGCGTTGGCTCCCAGTCCTCGACCGGTTTTCCCTTCGGCGGCTCCAGGGTGCCTACGTAGATAAAGCCTTGTGAATCGAGAGCCTGATAGGCCTCCTCGACCCGCCCGGCCTCGACCAGCGCGCGCTCCGAGGTGAAGACCGCCTGCTCGACCCCGAGGCCCTTCAGGTCGGCGCGGATCAGGTCCAGCATCGCCGCAATGGCGAAGTCGCGGACCGGCGCCAGCCACGCGGCCTCCTCGGCCCCGAGCCACTTGTCGCCGTCGCGGGTGGCCAGGTCCCGGCCGACCTGCTTGAGGTAGTCGCCCGGGTAATAGCCTTCGGGGATCTCGCCGATGTCCTCGCCCAGGGCCTCGCGGTAGCGCAGGTGGGCCGAGCGCGCCAGGACGTCGACCTGGGCGCCGGCGTCGTTGATGTAGTACTCGCGGGTGACGTCGTAGCCGACCTTCTCCAGCAGGGCCGCCAGGGCGTCGCCGATCACCGCGCCGCGCGCATGGGCGATGTGCAGCGGCCCGGTCGGGTTGGCCGAGACGTACTCGACGTTGACCTTCTCGCCCCGCCCCAGGTCGGCGTCGCCGTAGCCGGTGCCGGCGCTCAGCACGTCGACCAGGCGGGCGCGCAGGTAGTCCTCGGTCAGGCGCAGGTTGATGAAGCCGGGGCCGGCGATCTCCACCGACTGCACGGCCTCCTGGCCTTCCAGCCGCTCGGCCAGGAGCGCGGCCAGGTCGCGCGGCTTCATGCCGGCCGGCTTGGCCAGGACCATGGCCGCGTTGGTGGCCAGGTCGCCGTGGCTTTCGTCGCGCGGCGGCTCGACCGTGACCCGCGCGGTGTCGAGCCCGGCGGGCAGCTTGCCGGCCCGGGCGAGTGCCTCGACCTCGGCGGCGATGAGGTCCTTGAAGGTGCGGAAGAGGTTCATTCAGCTTCGGGCGTAGGCGTCGAAAAGGCGTCGGTGCTCGTCCAGCGCGTAGCGGTCGGTCATGCCGGCGATGTAGTCGGCGACCAGGCGCGCGGTCTCGGCCGAGCCCGGGCTGCCAGCGCCGGCCCGCCACTCGTTGGGCAGGCAGCGCGGCTCGCTCAGATAGAGCTCGAAGAGCTCGGTCACGACTCGGCGGGCCTTGGTGATCATCCGGTTCACGCGGTAATGGCGGTACATGCGCTCGAAGAGAAAGGCCTTGAGGCCGCGATTCTTTTCCCGCATCGCCTCGGAGAAGGCAACCACGGGATGCTCCAGGGCCCGGATCTCCTCGACGCTCTGCGGCGCGGCCTCGGCCAGGCGGCGGCGGGTCTCGGTCAGCAGGTCGTTGACCATGGCGTTGATCACCCGCCGCACGCACTCGTGGGTCAGGCGGCCGGGCTCCAGGGCGCCGAGCTCGTCGCGCACCCGCGCCAGGCTCGGCCCGACCAGGGGCACCTCGGCCAGGTCCTCGGGCGTGAAGAGCCCGGCGCGCAGGCCGTCGTCGATGTCGTGGTTGTTGTAGGCGATGTCGTCGGCCAGGGCCGCGACCTGGGCCTCGGGCCCGGCGAAGCTGGTCAGCTCCAGGTCCCAGTCGCGGCTGAAGGCGCGGATCGATTCGGGCAGGCCGCGGGCGCCGGCCAGGGCCCCGTCCAGCGGGCCGTTGTGCTTGACCGTGCCCTCCAGCGTCTCCCAGGTCAGGTTCAGGCCGTCGAAGGCGGCGTAGCGCTGCTCCAGCCGGGTCAGGATCCGGAAGGTCTGCTCGTTGTGGTCGAAGCCGCCGAAGGGCGCCATGACCTCGTGCAGGGCGTCCTCGCCGGCATGGCCGAAGGGCGTGTGCCCGAGGTCGTGGGCCAGGGCCAGGGCCTCGGCCAGGTCCTCGTTCAGGCCCAGGGATCGGCTGATCGAGCGGGCGATCTGCGCGACCTCCAGGGAATGGGTCAGCCGGGTCCGGTAGTAGTCGCCCTCGTGGAAGATGAAGACCTGGGTCTTGTACTGCAGGCGCCGGAAGGCGGCGGAGTGGATGATCCGGTCGCGGTCGCGTTGATGGACCGACCGGGTCGGCGAT
>JANQGU010000448.1 GCA_028282935.1 Kiloniellales bacterium | reverse complement strand
TCAGATCGAATCGATCTGAGCCGATCTTGATCTGTCTTAACAAGTTAGAGCGTGATTCACGCCTCACGCCGTTCCGGCGCAAGACGATCACGCTCTAGTGCCCGCAGGCGCTCCCTGGCCCGCGCGCAGCGCCGCGCCTACGCGCCCCACACGAGAGGGAGAGAATTCTTCGAGCGGATCAGCCCGTGACCCCCTCGCCCTCGATGGGGGAGGGCTGGGGTGGGTGGTGACTCTCCCAAGTGGTGCAAGCGAGCGCTAGTCCTTGCAGCCCTTCCACTGGAACTCGCCCCGCTTGCCGAGCGGCGCGAAGGGGTTCCAGGCGACCTCCCAGAGGTGACCCTCGGGATCGGCGAAGATGCCGGAATGGCCGCCCCAGAAGGCGTCCTGGGCCGGCTTGACGATCCGGCCGCCCGCGGCCTCCGCCTCGGCCAGGACCGCTGCGACGTCTTCCTTGCTGGGCACGTTGTAGGCCAGGACCACGCCCCTGAAGCCCTCGCCTGCGGGCGGCACCTGCGCGTCCTCCGCCAGCTTGTCCCAGAGGTAGAGGCAGAGGGTCATGGCGTGGAGGTCGTAGGCGACGATGTTCGCGGCTTCCTCGCCCTCGTTGGCGATCTTCCAGCCCAGGGCGTCGTAGAAGGCCCGGGCGGCCCCGAGGTTTCTCACGCCGAGGGTGACGATGCTGATGCGCTGCTCCAAGGATGGCTGTCCTTTCAGGTCTTGATCTCAGGTCAGGCCTTGTCTCAGGCCTCGATCGCGCTCCGCGCCGCCGCTTCGAGACGATACGGCCGCGCGGCCTTTCGAAGCCGGCCGGAGCTTCCCATCTCCTGGCTCTGTAGAATCCTGGTTCTGTAGCGGCGTGACCTTACGGCGTCATGGCCCTATGACAGGACCGCAAGCTGCACGACCACGGCAAGCAGGAGTTGGGTACCGACGGCAAGCACCGCCCAGAAGTTCAATTCGCTCACGCCTCGCTCCCTTCCTGATGGCCGATCCCAATGGCCGATCCATGAGAAGAACATAACATGAACATTTGTAATTCATCAAGTCCTTTCTCGTCGCTCGGGCGCCTGCCCATCAGGTCTGCGGGGCCCGATGCGCCTTCGGCCGCCTGACTTCGTCGCCCGCTTTCCCTGGCTGGGCGGCGACCTGCAGACCCTGCGGAACTTCGTGGTCCGGCCGCGTCCCGACCTCGCGCCCTGGCCGGCGCGGCGGATCGAGCTGCCCCTTGACGACGGCTCGGGAGACCGCCTGCTGGCGGTGCTGCAGGACAACCCGGGCGAGGCCAGGCCGCTGGTGGTCCTGGTCCATGGCCTGACCGGCTGCCAGGACAGCTTCTACGTCCTGGCCACGACGCGGCATTTCCTGGACCAGGGCTATCCGGTGCTGCGCCTCAACCTGCGCGGCGCCGGCCCGGGGCGGCCCCTGGCCCGCGGGGGCTACAACGCCGGCAGCAGCGCCGACCTCGCGGCCGCCCTGCGGGCGCTGGACGCCCGGGACGGCCGGCTGCTGGCGCGGGGGCTCGCCCTGGTCGGCTATTCGCTGGGCGGCAACATCCTGCTGAAGTTCCTGGCGGAGGCGGGGCGGGACTTCCCGGTCCGGGCCGCCGCCAGCGTCTCGGCGCCGATCGACCTCAAGGCGACCCAGGTCCGGATCATGGAAGCGCGCAACCGGGTCTATCACGCCTATCTGCTGTCGCGCATGAAGGCGGAGCTGCTGGCGACCCCGGGCGGGGTGCCGCCGGAGGTGGCGGAGAGGGCGGCCCAAGCCCGCAGCGTCCTCGCCTTCGACGACGCCATCGTCGCGCCGGCGGCCGGCTTTTCCGGCGCCGAGGATTACTATGCGCGCTGCTCGTCCCAGGGCTTCCTCTCCGCCATCGAGACCCCGACGCTCCTGCTCCACGCGCGCGACGACCCCTGGATCCCCGCCGCCGCCTATGAGAACGCCGAGGGGCGGACGGCTCCCAACCTGCAGGTGTGGCTGCTGGCCGGTGGCGGCCACGTCGGCTTTCACGGCCGGGGCAGCCGGACCCCTTGGCACGACCGGGTGATCGGACGGCACTTCGGCGCCTGCCTGGGCACCTGAGGGCAGGCGCCGACCCCGGCAGAGCGTCCTGGACAGGCTGCCGCCGATGGGTTTTCCTTGAAGCCAGGTGGTAATCCACACACATCACAGTTCAAGGCTGTGCTTAGCGCCGGCCGCCGGCACTTTGACCGGCGACCGCATTACGGGAAGGGAAGTGCAATGGCACTGAGGATTGGCGACACGGCGCCCGACTTCGAGGCCGAGACGACGGACGGCCGGATCAAGTTCCACGACTGGGGCGGGGACTCCTGGGTGATCCTGTTCTCGCATCCCAAGGATTTCACGCCGGTCTGCACGACCGAGCTCGGCTACATGGCCCGCCTCAAGCCCGAGTTCGACCGGCGCAACACCAAGATCATCGGCCTGAGCGTCGATCCCGTGGACGACCACGCGCGCTGGGCCCAGGACATCGAGGAAGTGACCGGCGGCAAGGTCAACTACCCGATGATCGGCGACAGCGACCTCAAGGTCGCGAAGCTCTACAACATGCTCCCGGCCGACGCCGGCGACAGCTCCGAAGGCAGGACGCCGGTCGACAACGCCACGGTGCGCAACGTCTTCGTGGTCGGCCCGGACAAGAAGATCAAGCTGATCATCGCCTACCCGATGAGCACCGGGCGGAACTTCGACGAGATCCTGCGGGTCCTGGATTCGATCCAGCTCACCGCCAAGCACCAGGTCGCGACCCCGGTGAACTGGCAGAGCGGCGAGGAGGTGATCATCGTCCCCGCGGTTTCCGACGAGGCCGCCAAGGAGAAGTTCCCGGACGGCTGGAAGGCGCCCAAACCCTACCTGAGGATCGTCCCCCAGCCGACGGACTGACCCTGCGGCCAGTGGACCTGGGCTGACGTGTTCCCCTCACCCAGCTCCGGCTAGGGCTCGGCTGACGCCGCGCCAAGCCTTCGCATCCCTCTCCCCGTGGGAGAGGGAGGGGCCCGCCGCGAAGCGGTGGGAGGGTGAGGGGCCGTTCAGTGATCCAGCCCGCCCGGTTTCACTGCCGATTCCGGAACTCGTGGTCCTCGATGGCCTTGGAGATCACGAAGGCGCGGATCTTCTCGACCTGCTCGGCCGTGAGCAGGTCGTCGAAGGCCGGCATGCCGCGC
>JANQGU010000301.1 GCA_028282935.1 Kiloniellales bacterium | reverse complement strand
GCGCAGCGCCTTCCGCCGCCGCCAGACCTCCTCGCGCGTCGCCACCTTCGCCGAGGCCTTCTCCTCGATCCTCTGGGCCGGCACCGCGACCCTCGCCGCGACCGGCACCTGGCTCGCCCTCTTCCCCGCCGTCATCACGCTGACCCTGCTCCTGGGCACCTGGGCGATCCGCCCGCGCGAGGCGGTCCCAGCCTAGTTCGGACCCTAGATCAGAAGGGCGCGGAGCAGGCCGAGCAGGGCCAGGACGATCAAAAGCGATAGGGTGAAGCGGCGGAAGGACTCCGGCGGGGCCTTGAGGAAGTGCCGGTTGCCCAGGGCGATGTCCAGGAAGAGGGCCGGCAGCGCGATCACCCAGCGGCCGATCAGCTCCCAGGTCAGCAGGCCCTGGCTGAGGGTCAGCCCGGTGGCGTAGACGTCGGTCAGCAGGAGGTAGGCGACCAGGAGCGCCCGGGTTGCGGCGGCGCTGGCGGCGCTGGCCAGCAGGAAGATCACCACCGGCAGGCCGCCGACCGCGCCGACGCCGTTGACCAGGCCCGAGATGCAGCCGGTCGCCAGGATGCCCTTGGCGCCGTGGTCGCGGCGGAACATGTAGCCCAGCAGAAGCAGGCCGCAGGCGGCCAGCACCAGCAGCGAGATCGCGACCCGGGCCGCGTCGGCCGGCACCTGGGCCAGGAAGATCACGCCGAAGGGCGTCGCGGCGACCGCGCCCAGGATCAGCCAGGCCAGGGCCCGCCAATCGACGTCGCGCCAGACCTGCGGCAGCATGCCGACGCTGGCCGCGACCTCCAGCACCAGGATCACCGGCACCACCTCCGCCGGCGGCAGGACCAGGGTCAGGCTGGCGACGCAGAGCGCGGAGAAGCCGAAGCCGGAGTAGCCGCGGACGATGCCGGCCAGGAAGATCGCGGCCAGCCAGAAGGCCAGCGGCCAGGGGGTCAGCCCGAAGACCTGGAAGCCGCCGTCGGCCAGGGCGCTCAAATCCGGCCCTCTGCGGGCCTCGCGCGGGCGGGAGCCATGTGCCCTAAGGTTTCGGATGGGTGGCGAAGAACGCCCAGATCAGGCGGCTGGCCTCGGGCCCGGCCGGATCGGAGAAGGCCCGGCCGGCCGCGCCGCCGGGCCAGGCGTGCGCCATGCCGTCGATAGCGTGGAAGACCATCACCGCCTCGCCCGCGCCGTCCTCGTAGACCCGGGTGGTGACGGGGTGGCCGCCGGGCCGGCCGCCCGGGGTCTGGCGATCCGCGACGGCGTCGATGTCGTCGTTGTCCAGCCCGTCCGAGGCCAGGTCGTTGGCCTGCGCCCACTGGCCGACCAGGTCGCTGCCGTTCTCCGGGAAGACCCTTCGGTCGGCGCCGCCCTGGAAGACGATGACCGGCAGGACCCGGGCCCGCGGGCCCATCGCGGTGTGGGCCGTCTCGCCCAGCCTGTCCGGTGTCGGGACGGAGGAAAGCAGCGGGGTGAAGGACCCGGCGAAGACGCAGGTCCAGTAGGCCTCGCCGTAGTCCGCCCAGGCCCCTGGCGAGGGCATCCGGGCGTAGATCCGCTGCATGGCGTTGAAGGCGGCGAGGCAACCCTCCGCGGCGCCGTAGGGCACCCCGGCCACGAGGCCCATCGCGGCGAAGACATCGGGGTAGGTGGCACCGAGGATGGCGGCCATGGCGGCGCCGGCGGAGAGCCCGGCGACGTAGACCCGCCCGGGATCGATCGCCAGGTCCGGGCGCCGCCCGAGGGCTTCGACGAGGCCGGCGATCGCGGCCGGCTCGCCTTGCCCCCGGACCTGCTGCGCCGGCTCGTACCAGCGCCAGCATTCGGTCGGATGCTCCCTCTGCTCCGGGTAGAGCACGGCGAAGCCTTCCGCGGCCGCCAGGGCGTTCATGCCGGTGACCGCTGCGAACTCCGCAGCGTCCTGGTTGCAGCCGTGCAGCATCACCACCAGCGGCAGGGGCCCCGCGGTATCCGCAGCCGGCGGCAGGAACAGCCGATAGGGCGGTTCGGCGTCGCCCTGGTCCTCGAAAGTCTGGGCGGCGGCCTGGAGCGGCAGGCATGGGAGGAGGCAGGCGGCGGCAAGGACGTGGAGTCGCATGCCGAAGCATAGCAGCGCGGGCCGTCCGCCTTCGAGGAATGTTCTGGTGGGCGCTGGGAGGGCCCCCGGTCGCTTGTCACAGTCACGGCTGTCATGCCCGGACTTGATCCGGGCATCCAGGGATGCCGGGCAGCGTCGGCGCAACATCTGGATTGCCGGGTCAAGCCCGGCAATGACAGTCCAGGAGAACCCAAGGCGGCGTACGCGCCGGCCCGTGTGCCGATCGAAGCATGGGACCGGCCCCACGCCACGCTCTTTCCTGCGCGCAGATCGCAGGCCTATCACCAGGCCGTCGCCTGCGGCGAGCTTCGGTGATAGACCAAAGCCTGGCCCCCCATAGGTCCAGAGACGCCCTTTCCCCCGGGCCAGGGTCGGGGCCGCGTGACTCTGAGGTCCGCGGCACAGGCCCTTTGCGATTCCAGCCGCCGACGACTAGCGTTGCGCCGGATCGAGGTTCATGAGCGCAGGAAGGGAAGCCAGGCATGGCGGAGATCGAGGTCGGTCTGACCGGGACCGTGGAACTCATCGTCGAAGAGGCGCACACGGCGCCGCGGATCGGCAGCGGGCGTATCCACGTCCTGGCGACCCCGGTGATGATCAACCTGATGGAGGCCGCCGCCCTCGCCGCCGTCGAGCACCGCCTGCCCGAGGGCCATCAGAGCCTGGGCATCCATCTCGACGTCAGCCACGTCGCGGCGACCCCGGTCGGCATGCGCGTCCAGGCCCGCGCCGAGGTCACCGAGGTGGAGGGCAACAGGATCGCCTTCCCGGTCGAGGCCCGCGACGAAGCGGACCTGATCGGCGAGGGCCGCCACCGCCGCGTCGTGGTCGAGGTCGCGCGCTTCGACAAGCGCGTGCAGAAGAAGCTCGCCGGCAAGGCGGAGACCTGAGCCGGCCCCGCGTCAGACCGCCGTCAGTGCCGCGTAGATCGCCAGCAGCACGGCGACGCAGGCCAAGGTGTAGGCGAGGTTCCAGCGCCAGGTCAGGGTGATGCCGCTGTAGCCCGAGGCGCGGGCCAGCATC
>JANQGU010000332.1 GCA_028282935.1 Kiloniellales bacterium | reverse complement strand
TTGATCGCGATCTCCGTGGTGATGCAGCAGGTCCTTTCGCTGCTTGGCGCAAAGGAGACGATCGAGACCTTCGTCACAGGGATGGGCGGCTACCACGCCGTGCTGTTTACGGCGATGGCCATCGTGTTCTTCTCGGGCATGGTGCTGGAGAGCCTGCCGGTGACCATCATCATGGCGCCGATTCTGGCGCCGATCGCGCATTCGATCGGGGTCGACCCGGTTCACTTCGCGGTGATTTTCCTGGTCGGTGCGTCGATCGGCTTCATCACGCCGCCTTATGGTCTCAACCTCTATGTCGCCAGCGGGGTGACCGGCGTGCCCTACATGCGGCTACTACGTTTCACCTTGCCTTACCTCGTGGCGCTCTTGTCCGTGTGGCTGCTTGTCGCAATGGTGCCGGATCTCTCCACGATCCTGCTGCCGAACCGAGGATGATGTTGGAGAAGCTATTTGTTCGATGAAGACGTTCAGAGTGGAGAAGCGATTCCACGAAGTCTGAGGCTGCTGCTGCTCCTCGAAGAGGTCGCCCGGGTCGGGACCCCTTCGACGCCGACGGTGATCAACCAATCCGTCGGATTGCCGAAGCAGACGCTCTACCGGTCCTTCTCCACTCTCGAGGACTGGGGGTTCCTCCAGCGTGAACACGATGGACGGTCCTACTCCCCCGGTCCTCGGATGCGCTCGATGGCGGCCGGCGTGCTGTCATCGACGCGCATCCGCTCGGCCCGTCTCGCCGTGATGGGCCGGCTGGCCGATGATGTCGGGGAAACCTGCAATCTCGCGATCCCGGGCCGAAGCTCGATGATCTACCTGGATCGTGTCGAGACCCACTGGCCGCTGAGGATACAGCTCCCGATCGGGACCCACGTGCCGTTTCACTGCACGGCGAGCGGGAAGCTCTACCTCAGCACCCTGACCAAGACGCGCCTCGACCGGGTCCTGAACAACACCAAGCTCGAAAAGAGGACCCCCAATACCAGGACCGCTCTGAAGGCTCTGCGCGAAGAGATCGAGCGGATCCGAAACGACGGCTACGCGGAAGACAACGAAGAGTTCATCGAGGGCATGGTGGCCATGGCGGTTCCGGTGCTCGATCCGAACGAGCGGCTCGTGTCGACGCTGGCGCTTCATGCGCCGACCCCCCGTCTGTCCTTGCCCAAGGTGCGGAAACATCTGCCCCGCCTGCGCTGCGCCGCCGACGAGCTCTCAAAACTCTTGGTCGAGGACCAATAGTCGCTGCTTAAGTCTATCCACACTTGGCGTGGTCGACTTCGATGGAGATGGCAGGAGGCTTCGGTCGACTAAGATATCGTGCGCGTCCAGGGTCGGGCGATGATCGATCGCGTTGGCGGTGCCCCCGAAGCGGGGACCACTTCAGTGGCATTGTGGAGATCGTCGGTTCGATTCCGTCTCGCTCCACGAGTTTCCTCAAGAGCTTGCCCGCTGCGCCCGCCCGGCTCGGCGTGTCGAGCCGGATGACGAGCGGGTTGGCGCTGTCTCCGCCGATGTTCCCTCCTGGAGCTTCGTGTGAGAGGCTTGAATTGGGGCGCCCGCTGCAAAGACTGCATAGTCAAGGCTCGAGTCCTTGTGCGCCCAACACTACGTTCAAGGGCTTAGGCCTTGACCTCCGTGAGAACAAAAAAGCAACAGCCCGGCTTTTTCAGAGCTGGCCGCTCGGATTTTACAGCCGGTGTTCCGGTTTTGTTGCTAATCGGTCCTCAAGACCTAAAGGGCTTTGGCGGCGACGGCTTCCTGGTCGTTCACGCCGCCCGGCGATCGCGCCGCGGCCGGACAGGGCGCGAGCCCGGGAAGGGCGCGTGACGGCTGCACCCGACGGTCGGAAGCGGCTACACTGTCCCTTGGTCAAGAGCTGCCATCGTGTTGCGCGGATCGCTCTGGTGGCGCGAGGACGGCGGGCTCCGCGGCTCCACTCTTGACGGAAGGGCAGGAAGGACATGAAGGCCGCAGTCCTCGAGCAATGGAAGAGCATCTCCCTGCGCCAGGTTCGCGATCCGGAGCCCGCCGACGGCGAGGCCCTGGTCCGGGTCGGCCTGACCGGGATCTGCGGGTCGGATCTGCACATCTTCAACGGCGACATCCCGATCGCGAGAACGCCCGTGATCCCCGGGCACGAGTTCATGGGCAGCATCGCGGCGCTGCGGGGCCCGTCGCCGGCGGAGCTTGCCGTCGGGCAGCGGGTCGCGGTTCACCCCCTGGTCTCCTGCGGGGCCTGCGTCGCTTGCAGGCGCGGCCATCCCCATGTCTGCGCCGAACTGGTGGTGATCGGCGTGAACCGGGACGGCGCCTTCGCCGAATACGTCAGCGTGCCCTCGGAAAGGCTGATTCCCCTGGACGACGACATGCCGGACGAGGTGGCGGCCCTCGCCGAGCCCTTCGCCGTGGGCTACCACGCCTGCCGCCGCGCCGCCCTCGGCGCCGGCGAGCGGCTGCTCGTGATCGGGGGTGGGCCGATCGGGCTGTTCGCGGCGATGGTCGCCCGTCGCCTCGGGGCCGTGGACATCGCCGTCACCGAGCCGGTCGCGGCGCGCCGCGACTTCATCGAGAGTCATGGCTTCCGCGCCTTCGATCCGCTGCAGGCCTCCTGCCTTTCGGACCTCTCGGCCTTCAGCGCCGGGGAGGGCTTCGACGTCGTCCTGGAGACCTCGGGCGTGGACGCCGGCATCGATGCCGCCGTCGCGGCTGCGGCGCCGCGCGCGCGGGTCGTCTCGCTCGGCTTCCCGGCGGAGAAGTTCGCGCGCTACAACGTCACCCTGGGCATCATGAAGGAGCTGAGCTTCATCGGCAGCCGCGTCTATCCGCGCGAGGAGTTCTGCGACACGCTCCGGCTTCTTTCCGAGACGCTGCGGGCGGGGGAGATCGCCTTCGACCGCCTGGTCATGGACGTCCGCGGGCTCGACGACCTGGAGCGCTCGATCCTTGGCGTCGCGGACGGCGAGGCGCGCGGCAAGATCCTGATCCGCCCGACCTGACGGCTCCAGCGGAAAGTCGGGCGGCGCGGGAGTCCTGAGGTCCCCCGCCGCCGCGTCTGCAGCCTGCCCTAGCGGATTCCCTTGGAGGCCAGGTCGATGACCTGAGCCGCCTTGTCCTTGGTGATCAGGTTCGGGCCGGAGCCGACGGCGGTGGCCGGCATGAGGCCGTAGCGCGCGTTCAGCGCCAGAAACTGGACCGGCAGGAAGCCCTGGAGGTAGGGCTGCTGGTCGATCGCGAAGAGCGCCTGGCCGTCGCGGACCGCCTCCAGGTAATCGCCGGAGAGGTCGAAGGAGCCGATCTTGATCTCGCCGCCCCGACCGAGCTCGTCGACCGCCGCGACGATCTGCTTGCCGGCCAGGGTCGCGCTCAAGCCCAGGACCGTATCGATGGTCTCGTCGGAGTCCAGGGCCGCCTTGACCTTGGCCTTGACCTCCGAGGGATCGTTCGTGGTCGGCAGGACGACCACCTCGCCGCCGAAGCCCTTGGCGAGGCCTTCGCAGCGGGTATCCAGGGCGACGTTTCCGACCTCGTGGTTGATGCAGAGCGCCTTCGATCCGCCGGCCGCCTTGAGGGCTTTGCCCGCGGCGAGGCCTGCCGTGTACTCTTCCTGGCCGACGTGGACCAGGGCGCCCAGCTTCTGATAGACGTCGGAGCCGGAGTTGATCGAGACCACGGGAATGCCGGCCTCGACCGCCTTCTCGATCGACGGGCCGAGGGCGTCGGCGTCGGGAATCGAAACGATGATGCCGTCGGGCTCCTGGTTCACCGCGGCGTCGATCAGTTGGGCCATGGCGACCATGTCGAAGGTCTCGGGCGCCCGGTACTCGACGTCGACGCCGTTGGTTTCGGCCCCCTCGGCGAGACCGCGCTTGACGATGGACCACCAGGGGTCCGACGCCTGGCCGTGGACGACCGCGATGAGTTTGACGTCTTCCGCGAGGCTTGGGGCGGGGGCCCCGGCGAAGGCTGCGGCGACCAGGGCGGCGGCCGCGGCAACGGTCCTCTTCAAGGTCTTCATGCGATTCTCCCCTTACAGCGACCCGGGTTTCTTCCCTGGGTTTTATTGTTTCGCGGCTCGCAACCCGAGCCCGGTAGCAAGGTTTAGCTCGGATCGGGATTGATTGCAACCGGTTGCAAGTCGGAGCCGCCATCCCGGAGGCCCGCCGCCTTCGGCGGCATCAGGGGTGGCGCAGGTCCCGGATGACGCCGGCGGTCGCCGCCCGGACCGCGGGGACCACCGGCGCGAGGAGCTTGATCCGGTCGAAGGCTTCCGGGTTGTCGCCGAGCGACTTGCGGAGTGCGCTGCCGAAGGCCATGCGCAGTTCGGTGCCGATGTTGAATTTCGACACGCGCGTTTCCCGAGCGAGCGTCCGGCGAAGCTCGGGGGCGATGCCGCTGCCGCCGTGCAGCACGAGGGGAAGGGCGGTCACGGCCTCGATGGCGCGCAGCGCCGCGAAGTCGATGCTGGCCGTGGTTTGGGTCTGCAGATGGACGTTACCTACCGACACGGCCAGCGCATCGGCGCCGCTCTCCCGATCGAAACGGGCGGCCTCCTCGGGGCTGGTCGTAGCCGAGGGCGCGCCCTCCGCATAGCCGACGAAGCCGACCTCCCCCTCCACGGAGACGCCGGCGCGGCGGGCGCGTTCCACGATCCCGGCGGTGGTTTCGATGTTCTGCCCGATCGGCAGGTTCGAGCCGTCGTACATCACCGAGGTGAAGCCGTTGTCGATGCCCTCAAGGCACTCCTCGAGCGAGCGGGCGTGGTCGATATGGCAGACGACGGGCACGCTGGCCGCCTCGGCCAGGTGGCGCAGCATCTTCCCGAGCACCGCCACGGGGGTGTGGGCGCGGCTGCCCGGACCGGCCTGAAGAACGACCGGGATGCCGGTTTCCTCCGCCGCCTCCACGTAGGCGACGGCGTCTTCCCAGCCGAGCACGACGAGACCCGCGACGGCGTAGCCGCCCGCCATCGCGGGGCCGAGGACCTCGGCGAGGGTCGCCGCCGTCACTTGAACTTCGCGATCATGTCCTTGATGCCCGGGATGGTCTCGAGCTGCCAGGCATGATCGGGCTGGAAGTACTGGACCAGCGAGCGCTGGGACAATCCGCCGAGGATGGTGAAGTAGTACATCTCATAGCCGGGTGCGACGACGCAGGGATGGTAGCCCCTTTCGATGGTGATCGTCGATCCGTCGACGATGTGGTAGGCGTCGCCGACCTCGCCGTCCTCGCGCTGGATGAGCTGCAGGCCGAAGCCGTTCTTCGGCCGGAAGCGGAAGTTGTAGGTCTCGTCGTGGCGCGTTTCCTCGGGCAGGCGGTCGCTGTCGTGCTTGTGGGTCGGAAAGCCCGACCAGCCGCCCTGACCGACGGTGAAGAGTTCCGAGACGAGCAGGCGCCCGACCTTGTCGTGATACTTGGTGCCGAAGATGTGCTTGATCTTGCGGTGCGTCTTGGTGTCGTCCGAGCCGTACTGGACGACGTCGATATCGGCGGCGCGGACGGCGAAGGGCTCCAGCACCTCGTCGTACCTGGCGCCGGCGACGAAGACCTCGGCCGCGTCGCTGACGGCGGTGAAGCGCGCCTTGGCGCCGCTGGGCACGTAGACGCCCTCGGGCTCGCCGTCCCAGACATCGCGCCCGCGCTGCCCGATGCCGGTGTAGCGCTCGCCTTCGATCTCGATGTCCAGGCTGCCGGTCGCGGGCACGATGCAGGTCTCGTAGCCGGGAACCGCGTAGTCGAAGGCCTGGCCGGCGGAGAGCTTGACGATGTTGAAGTAGTTGAGGGGAACCCTGGGGTCGTCGACGTCGATGACCGCCTTGTTCGCGTTGTCGAAGGGCGGGATGTGCATGGCCTGCCTCCTCCTATGCCGGGCTATGCCGGGTGCTCGCCGTGCTCTGAAAGAAAGGCCTCGAGCGCGTCCAGAGTCGGCATCGCGGGCGCGCAGCCGACCCGCGAGACGACGATGGCCGCCGCCGCCGCGCCGCGGCGGACGCTGACCTCCAGGCTCTTGCCGGCCGCGAGCGAGGCGGCGAAGCCGGCCAGGAAGGCGTCGCCCGCGCCGGTCGGCTTGAGCGCCTCGACCGGAAAGATGCCGGTCTCGAAGGACCCGGCACCGGTGAAGGTGACGGCGCCCCTCTCGCCCATCTTGTAGACGACGATCCTGGTCCCGCCCGCGGCAAGCTCGCGGGCCCGGTCCAGCCCCTTCTCCGGGCCGCCGGCCATGACCGCGAACTCGTCGTCGTTCCCGACGACGATGTCGCTGGACAGCGCCGCCTTGCCGTAGGCCTCCGCGGCCTCCGGCCCGGAGCGCCAGGAATAGGGGCGGTAGTCGACGTCGAGCATGACCGGAAGGCCCGCCCGGCGCGCCCGCTCCATGGCCGAGAAGGCGGCGCCGCGCGACGGCTCGGCCGCGAGGGCCGTGCCGGTCAGTATCATGGCGCCGTAGTCGGCGAAGGGCAGGCCGCGCAGGTCATCCTCGGTCATCTCGAAGTCGGCGGCGCCGTTGCGGTAGATCACGGACTGGCAGTTCTCCAGCCGGGTCTCCACGACCGCGAGCGAGTTGCGGAACTCGCCGCCGACGCTGCGCACATGGCTGGTATCGACCCCGTAGCCGCGCAGCTCCTTGACCGTGAAGCGGCCGACCGCGTCGTCGGAGACCACGGTCACGATGCTCGCCTTGCCGCCGAGCCGCGCGATGCCGGCGGCGATGTTGCCGGAGGACCCGCCCAGGCAGGCGAAGAAGCGGCTCGCCCCTTCGATCTCGGCGCCCGGCGGATCGGCATAGAGGTCCATGCCGGCCCGGCCGATCACCAGGAAGCTGTTGCGCTCGATCCTTTCGAGGTCCATCAGACGCCCGCTCGCTGGTTCTTGCGGCCGGCTTCCTGGCTCTCGTGCGCCGCCCGGACGGTCTCGCTCTCCGAGACCTCCGGGGTCCCGATCTCCCACCAGGCATGTCCTTCGCCCGTCCAGCCGTCGAAGGCGTCGACCTGGAGCGAGATCACGTAGGTCCGGTCCGAGGCCTTGGCGCGCTTGAAGGCCGCCTTCAGCTCGGCGATCGAGTGGACCGTCTCCGCCCTGGCGCCCATCGCCCTGGCGTGGGCCTCGAAGTCGACCGCGAAGGGCTCGACGGCCAGGTTGCAGTCCTTGATCAGGTTATTGAAGGAGGCGTTGCCGGTGTTGTTCTGCAGCTTGTTGATGACCGCGAAGCCGCCGTTGTCGCAGACCACGACGATCAGCTTCCGTCCGGTCAGAACCGAGGAGTAGATGTCGGAGTTGAGGAGAAGGTAGGAGCCGTCGCCGGTGAAGACGATGCAGTCCTTATCCGGCTGCGTCTCCATCTGGCCCAGGCGCGCCCCCCAGCCGCCCGCGATCTCGTAGCCCATGCAGGAGAAGCCGAACTCGACGTCGACCGAGCCGATGGACCTGGTGCGCCAGTTGGCGGTGACCTCGGCCGGCAGCCCGCCGGCGGCGGCGACGATCCGGTCCTCCGGGTCGCAGAGCGCGTTGACCGTCCCGACGACCTGCGCGTAGGACATCGGCCGGTTGCCGCCCTCGGGGGTGACGGGGCGGATGTTCTCGTCGACGTAGGCATTCCAGGCCTCGCGTCCCCGCGCCGCGGTCTCGAGCCAGTCGGCGGGCGCGCGGTAGTCGCCCAGCATCTCGTCGAGAAGCCCGAGGGACAGCTTCGCGTCGCCCACGACCGGCAGGGACAGGTGCTTGCCGACGTCGTGGCGGGCGGCGTTGATCGAGATGATCCTGGCCTCCCGGCCGAAGGCGGTCCAGGAGCCGGTGGTGAAGTCCTGCAGGCGGGTGCCGACGGCGAGGATGACGTCGGCCCGGGCCGCCAGGGCGTTGGCGGAGTTCGAGCCGGTCACGCCGAGCGGTCCGCAGTTCATGGGGTGGGCGAACAGCAGGTTCGCCCGCCCGGCGATGGTCTCGACCACGGGCAGGGCGTGCGCCTCGGCGAAGGCGGCGAGTTCCTGGGTGGCGCCCGAGTATTGCAGGCCGCCGCCGGCAACGATGACCGGCCGCTTGGCCGATCTCAGGACCGCGGCGGCGTCCGCGACCTCCCGCGCGTCGGGGGACTGGCGGCGGATGCGATGGACCCGCTCGGCGAAGAAGGCCTCGGGGTAGTCCCAGGCCCAGCCCTGCACGTCCTGCGGCAGGCCCAGAAAGGCCGGGCCGCAGTCGGCCGGGTCCAGCAGCGTGTTGATGGCCGCCGGCAGCGACTGGAGGATCTGCGCCGGATGGGTGATGCGGTCCCAGTAGCGGGTCACGGCCTTGAAGGCGTCGTTCACCGAGATCCCGGGATCGGCGAAGTGCTCGACCTGCTGCAGCACAGGATCCGGCAGCCGGGTGACGAAGGTGTCGCCGCAGAGCAGGAGCAGGGGCAGCCGGTTGGCGTGGGCGATGCCGGCCGAGGTCAGCATGTTGGTCGTGCCGGGGCCGGCCGAGGCGGTCGCGAACATGAAGCGGCGGCGCAGCTGCTGCTTTGCGTAGCCGACCGCGGCCATGGCCATCGACTGCTCGTTCTGGCCCCGCCAGAGCGGCAGCTCCTGGCGGTGCTGGTAGAGCGCCTCGCCGAGGCAGGTGACGTTGCCGTGCCCGAAGATTCCGAAGCCGCCCGCACAAAGGCGAAGGCGCCGGCCGTCGATTTCGATAAACTGTGCGGCCAGATGGCGGACCAGCGCCTGGGCCGTTGTGAGGCGGAGGCTTTTTCCGGCTGCAGTCATGTTCTTCTTCCCGCAGTCCCACGTTTCTCGCCGGCCATGACGAATGGCCCTTGACCGCCGAAGCTAGATCGAGTTGATCTGTATTGCAAGCGGTTGCAAA
>JANQGU010000323.1 GCA_028282935.1 Kiloniellales bacterium | reverse complement strand
TTCCGCCAGCCGAAGCAGCTTCGGATTGATCGCCGGCTCGTGCTCGAACACGTCCAGCCCGGCGCCCGACAGCCGCCCGCTCTCCAGCATCTGGATCAGCGCGTCCTCGTCGATGATCTCGCCGCGGGCGGTGTTGACGATATAGGAGCCCGGCTGCATCAGCTGCAGCCGCCGTGCCGACAGAAGGTGAAAGGTGGCCGGTGTGTAGGGGCAGTTGACCGAGATGATGTCCATGCGGGCCAGCATCTGGTCGAGGCTCTCCCAGTAGGTCGCCTCCAGCTCGGCCTCCAGCTCCTCGTGGACCCGGCGCCGGTTGTGATAGTGGATCGAGAGGCCAAAGCCCTTGGCCCGGCGCGCCACGGCGGTGCCGATCCGGCCCATGCCGACGATGCCCAGGCGCTTGCCCCAGATCCGGTGGCCGAGCATCCCGGTCGGGCTCCAGCCGGTCCAGTCGCCGCTGCGGATCAGGCGTTCGCCCTCGGCCAGTCGGCGCGGCACCGCCAGGATCAGGGCCATGGTCATGTCGGCGGTGTCCTCGGTCAGGACACCGGGCGTGTTGGTCACCGTGATGCCGCGCTGGCGGGCAGTCTTGAGGTCGATGTGGTCGACCCCGGTGCCGAAGGACGCAATCAGGCGCAGCTTCTCCCCGGCCTGGGACAGGACGCCGGCGTCGATGCGGTCGGTCACGGTCGGGACCAGGACCTCGGCGGACTTGACCGCCTCGATCAGCTCGGCCTGGGTCATGGCGTGGTCGTCGAGATTGAGCCGCGCGTCGAAGAGCTCCATCATCCGCGTCTCGATCGCGTCCGGCAGGCGACGCGTCACCACGACGACCGGCTTGTTCTGCGCCATCTGCTTCCTCCACCCCGCGCCCGGATGGCTTGGCATTATCAGGAGCGCGCTGGCCTTGTCCAGCCTGCCCGTCGTCGCGGACAAAAGATGTCACCCGGCCGACCCGGAGTCGCTCGCGTTCGCCCGCGGGCCGGCCGCTCTAAGCAACTGAAGTAGATCACCTTGCCGGCGCCCGGCGGACCCCGGAAGCGCGCGGCCCGATCCGGGAATCTTGACCGAGGCCGTCGAGGAGGTCTAACCATCGCAGTGAGGGATGGAGAAGACCATGGCCCGGCACGTCAGGACGATCTGCTCGCTGGCCGCGGCCCTGCTGCTGCTGCAGGCGCCGCCGACGATCGCCCAGGACCCGGCGAGGCAAGACTCGGCGAAGCAAGCCCCCGGAGCACCGGCGGCAGGAGCCGCGCCCGCGCGCCGGGCCGAACGGCCGGGCCGGACCGGCCTGCCGCTGCCCCGCTTCGTCAGCCTGAGGGCGAACGAGGTCAACCTGCGCACCGGCCCCGGCGTGCGCTATCCCATCGACTGGGTCTATCGGCGCCGCGACCTGCCGGTCGAGATCATCGACGAGCATCAGACCTGGCGGCGGATTCGCGACTGGGAAGGCACCATCGGCTGGGTCCACCAGAGCATGCTGCAGGGCGCGCGCAAGGTGATGGTCACAGGCGAGCCGCGCACGCTGAGGAAGCTGCCGGAGCGGGCCGCCGAACCCATCGCCAAGGTCGAGCCGGGCGTGATCGCCCGCCTGGAGACCTGCGAGGAGGGCTGGTGCGAGATCTCGATCGACGGGCTGAGCGGCTGGCTCGAACGCCACGAGTTCTACGGCGTCTATCCCCGCGAGGAGGTCGAATAGCGCCGGCTCGATCTATTCCATGTAGCTAGAGCCGCTAGGCCGGCTGGGCGGCATCGCCCAGCTTGCGGCGGAACTCCAGCGGCGAGACGCCGCTGCGCCGCCGGAAGGCGCGGTCGAAGGCGCTGGCCTCGGAGTAGCCGAGCAGGAAGGCGATCTCCGAGATGCTGACCTCGCGGGCCTCCAGATACTGCAGCGAGAGCTCGTGCCGCAGGTCGTCGACCAGCTTGTTGTAGGTCAGGCCCTGCTCGCCGAGGCGGCGCTGGAGGGTCCGGATGCTCATCCCGGCGCTCGAGGCCACCTCGGCGATGCCGGGAACGCCGGAGCCCAGGGCGTCCAGCACCTGACGACGGACCCGCTGGACCAGGTCCGGGTCGGCACGCCGCCGCGACAGCTCTTCCTCCAGGAAGCCTTCCAGGATCCGAAGCAGCCGGCCGTCGGCGCTGGGAATCTCGATGTCGAGCACCTCCTGGTCGAAGATCATGGCGTTGATCGCCTGGCCGAAGCGGACCTCGGTTCGGAAGACCTCGCGGTGCGGCGTCGCGTCCGGCGGCGCCGGGTGCTCGAAGTGCACCTGCCGGGGCGCCCAGTCCTCGCCCAGGACCAGGCGCATTCCACGGCACATCCGCGCCAGGGCCATCTCCGCGTCCTGCCGGCGCAGGCTCACCGATCCGGCCGCGAGGCGGTAGCGCACCCGCGCCAGGCGGTTCTCGACCTCCAGCATCACCCGGCAGTGGTCGCGCATGACGCCAAGATAGCGGCCGACGTTCAGCAGCCCGGCACCGACGGTCGGCGAGTTGAGGGCGACGAACCCCAGGGCGCCATAGTCGCCGGGATCGTAGCTGGCGCCGAAGTGCAGACCGAGGCAGCCGTCGCTGCCGCTCCGGGCCGCGAGGTCCATCAGGTTGAGATAGGCATGCAAGGGGATCGAGGCATCTGGATCCCGCAGCGCCGCGGGCTGCAGTCCGACGGCCTCGCAGATCTTCTCCGGGTTGCAGCCGGCCCGGCGCAGGGCTTCCGGCAGGCCGATGATGGCCGCGACCTGGACGAAGGCCTTCGGGCTCGAGGACATCGCGCATCCCTCACGCCGGGCGCGGCCGCTCTGGATCAACCCCTGGCGACCGGGTTCCGGCCCTGCCGCAACTCCTTACCACCACCCGCGCCGGCGATTCTGGCACGGGCTGTCAAGAATCTGACACCGGAAGTCAAACAAACCTAAGCCCACGGTCGTATCTAATCCAGTGACAATGGCCTAGCGGGCTGTTTGGAACCCGTGATGAAAACGGTTTCAGCGCCTGTCGGGAGTCGAGGCCCCGCCGCCGCGCGGCCGGGTCCCTGGCAGCTATCCTCTGGGGGGGTGACAACGAGATGCGGACTCTGCTGATGATGGACGGCGACCAGGCCTTTCTGGGCGCCGCCGAACGCAGCGCGCGCGCGCTCGGCTTTACGGTCTTCGTCGCCAGGACGGGATCGGAGTTCCAGCGGCTCTACCGGCGCCATGCGCCGGAGGTGATCCTGCTCGGGGTCGTCATGCCCCAGGTCGACGGCTTCGAGGTCACCGCCTGGCTCTGCGAGCAAGGCGCCACGGCCCACCTGCTGCTGGTCTCGGCCCACAGCCCCCAATATGCCAAATGGATTGCGCACCTCGCGGAGATCAACGGCGGCCTGCCCGTCGAGATCCTCCAGAGGCCGATGGACGAAACCGATCTGGCCGCGGTCCTGGAAAGCCAGGCCCGGCCGACGGTCCCAAGGACAGTTCAGGAAGGAAACAATGGCAACAATGACACAGTTCCGCCAAGAGATGCCTAGCCGCGGCTCCACGACGATCCGCGACAAGGCTTCCGAGCTCGACCGCCTGTACCGGCAGTGGGACGAGCTCAACGCCCTCGATGCCATGGACGTCGACGAGTGCATCAGCGCGATCGAGAGGGAGATCACCGACCTGCCGGCGGTTTGCCTGGCGGACGCCGCGGTCCAGCTCATGATCGCGACCGCCCACCTGGACTACCTCCGCAGCGAGGCCGAGGGCTGGCAGGAGACGCCCCTGGACAACGCGAGGGGGCTGCTGCGCTCCGCGCTCAACGCGATCGCCGCGGTCGGGGGCCTGGAGCTTCGGGCCCTGGGCGCCGAGCACTACCTTTCGGACTTCGCCAGGGCAAAGAACTAACGCACTGCCGATCCAGTCCGGTCAGGCGCAAGACCTCTTCCCTTTACAAGACAGCGCAGCTCGATCCGCCGGCCGGTCGCGACCGCGCCTCAAGTGCCGCGGCGCGCCTCCTGACGGAAGGAAAGGGGCGAGGTGCCGCTCCAGCGCCGGAAGGCACGGTCGAAGGCGCTGACCTCGGAGTAGCCGAGGCGGAAGGCGATCTGGGAGATCTGCAGCTCGTCCTGACGCAGGTGACGGAAGGACTCCTCGCGCCGCACCTGCTCGACGATGTCGTTGTAGGCCAGGCCCCGGTCGCGCAGGCGCCGCTGCAGGGTTCGCGCGCCCAGTCCGAGCCGCCTGGCGACCGCGGTCAGGGCGGCGCCTTCGGACAGGGACTCGGCGATCTCCTCGCGCACCTTCAGGGTCAGGTCGTCCGCTTCCCGGTCCGGCAGCAGCGCCTCCAGGCGATGCTTCATGATCTGGAACAGGCGTTGGTCGGCGGTGCGGTTGCGGCGCTGCAGGTCGCTGCGGGCCAGGACCACCCGGTTGCTGTCCATGCCGAAGCGCGGCGCGACGCCGAAGAACTTCTCGTACTCGGCGAGGCCGTTCTCGCGGTGGTGGGCGAAATGCACCCTTTGCGGGGTCCAGTCGGCGCCGATGAGGTTGCGAATGCCCTTGCACAGCCGGGCCAGGGCGAGCTCCGCCTCGTGGCGCGGAATCTCGGGCGAGCCATGGACCGCGCGGAACCTGACGCTGGCGGTCCGGCCCTCGACCTTCAGCGCGAAGCGGGCGCCCTTGCGCATGACTCCGAAGTAGCGGACCAGGCTGGTCGCCGCCTCGCCCAGGGTCGCGCAGTTCAGCGTGGCGTAGCCCAGGATTCCGTAGTTTCGCAGGTCGAAGGCGGCGCCGGCGCGGAGCGCGAAGCAGTCGTCGCCGGTGGCCTCGCTGGCGAGCTCGAGAACCCGGCGGTACTGCTCCTGGCGAATCCATCGGGTCGGGTCCATGACCGCGTTCAGGTCCAGCCCGGCGCGGCGGAAGACCTGCTCGGCATCGCCGCCCGCGGCTGCGATGCTCGGCCCGATCCCCGTCATCGTCGGGGCGCGGACGCCGGCTTCGGGACTCGACATTCTTTGCCTCCCGTACCTAGGAGTTCTTGTCGTTGGGAGGCTTTTACCATCCCTGCACCAGACGCGCACCCCCGAAGCGAGGTGCAGATCGCCCCGGCCCGAAGGTCTCGGGGCGTTCGGCCGGGCCGAGATCCGGCGTTACAGCCTTCGCCGCGCCGCGATCCGGCGTCCGGGACGGCTCAAAGGTGCGCCCGCCTCGGAAGCAACCGCAACCCTGCTGGCATCTTCTGTCAATAGTCTGTCGTGAAAGGTCAAGCCCGGCCGACCGGGCCTGGGCTAACGTTCCTACCAGGGTGATGCTTCGGCAAGCAGCGGAAGCGCCGCTCGTCCTATTGACCAGCGATGGTCATGCCTGGATTCTGCGATCCGTTCGGACCGTCTGGCCACCTTCAGCCCTGACCTCACCGGCCAGGCACCGAAGGGACCAGGATCCAGGCGGCCATCCTGGGCCGCCCCGGATCAGTCGAAATCCTTCGCAAGCGCGTCTCGTACCGGCTCCGGCATCACCGACATGTGGCCGTAGGCGGGATGATCGAAGCCGATCACGATCTGCGTGCCCGGCGCGCGGAAAGCCGAGATCTGCTCGGGCGAGAGGGCGAAGTGGATGAACTGGACCGAGGAGGCCTTGCCCTCGGCGTTGGTCCGGTCGACGTCCGCCTCGGGCGTGCCGACCACGCGCTGGCCGGCGAACTCCAGGAAGGCGGTCTCCTCGACCCCGCCCAGCCTGGACAGGAAGGCCTTGCGGCGGATCGGATCGTCGATCTCGAACATCACCGTCGCGACCAGTTCCCTGCCCTTGGGGATCAGGGGGTTGTAGGCGCGCAGCTCGTCTTCGATCTGCTCCGCCCCGCCCTTCTCGATGAACAGCATCTCGTGGACCTGATGCCACATCGTCTCGTAGTTCTCGAAGTAGAAGGTGCAGACCGGACCGACCTCGATGCGGCGGTGCCGCTTGACCTCGACCATCTGCGCGCGGCGCGCCTTGCGCTCGGCGGCATAGGCTTCCGGCGCCAGGATGTCGCCGTGCGTGATCTCGTGCTTGTTCGCCATCATCGTCATCTTCCCGCGGTTCAGGAGGTTCGCTTTCAGACCAGGCCGTAGGCGCGGGCCAGCAGCTCGATGGGATGCTCGGCCTGGGACACCTCGACCTTGTCGTCCGCCTTCAGGCGCTCGATGCCCTGCAGCAGGTGCTCGCCGGCCAGGGGGCACTCCGAGGCCACGAAGGCCTTGCCGCTGGTCCCGGCCTGACGGGCCGCGGTCCGGCCGACCTTCAGGGCCGCCTGGAAGTTGTCCTTCATGATCCCCCAGGACCCGCCGTGGCCCGAGCAGCGCTCGACGACCTGGAGATCGGCGTCGGGGATCAGCCGCAGCATCTCCGCCGCCTTCGGGCCCATGTTCTGGGCCCGGGCGTGACAGGCCAGGTGCAAGGCCACGCCGCCCGGCAGAGGCTTCAGGCCCTCCGCCAGGCCCTCCCGGCGGGCGATGTCGACGACGTACTCGCTCATGTCGAAGGTCGCCTGGGACAGACGCTTCACGTTGACCTCGTGCGGCAGGATCAGGGGCCATTCGAACTTCAGCATCAAGGCGCAGGAGGGCACCAGGGCGACGATGTCGAAGCCTTCGTCGACGTGGCGCAGCAGCTCCTCGGAGACCCGCCGCGCGCTCTCCGCCACCTTGGCGATGTCGCCCTGCTCGAGCTGCGGCATGCCGCAGCACTGCGGGTAGACGACGCGGGTCTCGACGCCGTTGCGGGCGAGCACCCCCCGGGCGGCCATGCCGATGTCCGGGTTGTTGTAGTTGACGAAGCAGGTCGCGTAGAGCACCGCCCGGCGTCCGAAGGCCGGCGCGTCCCGGTTGACCTGCGGCGGCTCCTTCTTGTCCCTCAGGGCGAAGGTGCGGCCGTGGAACTTCGGCAGGGCGGCCTCGCGAGCCACGCCGGCGGTCTTCTCGAGCAGCGGCCGGGTGACGCCGTTGCCGCGGTCGCCCGCCCAGTTGCAGAGGCCCGGCGCCATCGCCGCGAGCTTGCCGTTGCGGTCGGTCTTGGTGAGCTGGCGCTGGCCGAAGGGAACCTTGCCGGCCTGCTGCTCCGCGACCCGGTAGCGCAGCATCAGATGCGGAAAGTCCAGGTTGAACTCGTGCGGCGGCACGTAGGGGCAATAGGCCATAAAGCACATGTCGCAGAGCGTGCAGGCGTCCACGACCGGCTTGAAGTCCTTGCTGTCGACGCTGTCCAATTCGCCGGTCTCCGACTCGTCGATCAGGTCGAAGAGGCGGGGAAAGGACTCGCAGAGATTGAAGCAGCGCCGGCAGCCGTGGCAGATGTCGAAGACCCGGCGCAGCTCGGCGTCGATCGCCTCGGGGTCGGTGTAGGCCGGGTCCTGCCAATCTATGGGATGGCGGGTCGGGGCTTCGAGGCTGCCTTCGCGCATGCCTGTCGTCCTCGTGTCTGGAAGTCTGAGATTGCCTGGAAGGGCGCGGTGCCGGAGCCGGCCCGAACGGCCGACGGGCGGCCCCTCCCGCAGCGGGAGAGGCCTGGGGTCCCGTCGCCGTCCGTCGCGCGGATCCGAAACGAACTCAGTCGTTCAGGGTCTCGAGCGCCTTCTGGAAGCGTCCGGCGTGGCTTTTCTCGGCCTTGGCCAGGGTCTCGAACCAGTCCGCGATCTCGTCGAAGCCCTCTTCCCGCGCGGTCCGGGCCATGCCGGGGTACATGTCGGTGTACTCGTGGGTCTCGCCGGCGATCGCGGCCTTGAGGTTCTTGTCGGTTCCGCCGATCGGCTCGCCGGTCGCGGGATCGCCGACCTCCTCGAGGAACTGCAGGTGACCGTGCGCATGGCCGGTCTCGCCCTCGGCCGTGGAACGGAAGACCGCGGCCACGTCGTTGTAGCCCTCTACGTCCGCCTTCTGGGCGAAATAGAGGTAGCGCCGATTGGCCATGCTCTCGCCGGCAAAGGCGTCCTTAAGATTCTGCTCAGTCTTGGAATCCTTGAGCGACATCAAACTCTCCTGTCAGCCGTCGTCTTCATTGTTTAGGGTTTTACGGCCGGAACCGACGGGCAGTCCGCCGCGCCGGGGGCGCGATCCCTGATCCCGAACCTAAACCCTAGATAGCTGTACGCAGAGTTCTTGTCAACGGATTAGAATGATTCCAGAAAAAATCTTAAATCACGAATTTAGATGTGTTACTTGGAATCATTCTCAAGCCGAATCACGACGTCGACACGCTTGACCCGAACCCCTTCGGGCGGGTTCGGCAGCTCCGGGAGCTGTATGGACTCGCCGGGAATGTCACGCAGCTCACCCGTCGATTCGAAGTAGAAGTGATGGTGGTCGCTGGTGTTGGTGTCGAAGTAGGAGCGGCCGGACTCGACCACGACCTCGCGCAGCAATCCGGCGCGGGTGAACTGGTGCAGGGTGTTGTAGACCGTCGCCAGCGAGACGCGCACGTCAGCGCCCAGCGCTTCGCCATGGAGCTGCTCCGCCGAGAGATGGCGGTCGCCGCTTTCGAACAGAAGGCGGGCCAAGGCCAGACGCTGCCGGGTCGGCCGCATGCCGGCCTGCTTCAGGCGGTCGATGAGACCGCTATAGGGACGGGTCCGATTCATGGGGCTAATATAGTAACACAGCGAAAAGAAGAAAGACCTAATTTCAGAAAGCTCTAGCGATTCTTGGAATTTGTTTAAGCATAAGTCGCTCTGCCGGGGGCTGGCGTCTTCCGGCGCTATCTGCAGATCTGGGCATCCGGTGGCTGGATGCAAGGCCGGAACCGCCGGGCCGGCGCCGAAGGAGGACCGGAGCGGGCCGATCCGGGCAAGCTGTTTGCTTGACCTTTGGCCGACTATATTATAGTGGGCCCTGTCGGAACCTGTGAGGCTCCGGCCGTGGCGGATTGGCTTTGGGGCTTTTGGATCGAAGCAGTGGACGAACGAAAAAACAGCTACACCTACGAAGATCTCATCGCCTGCGCCCACGGCAAGCTCTTCGGCCCGGGCAACGCCCGCCTGCCGCTGCCACCGATGCTGATGCTGGACCGGATCGTCAAGATCACCGACGACGGCGGCGAGCACGGCAAGGGCGAGATCATTGCCGAGCTCGACCTGGATCCCGAGATGTGGTTCTTCGGCTGCCACTTCGAGTCCGATCCGATCATGCCGGGTTGTCTCGGCCTCGATGCCCTGTGGCAGCTGGTCGGGTTCTTCCTCGGCTGGCTCGGCGCGCCGGGCCGGGGCCGTGCGCTGGGAGTCGGCGAGGTCAAGTTCTCGGGCGAAGTTCTGCCCGGCGCGAAGAAATTGACCTACCATCTGAACCTGAAAAGGGTCATTCTGCGCAAGCTTGTCCTCGGCATCGCCGACGGGATAATGAAGCTTGACGGCAAGCCGGTTTACGAAGCCAAGGATCTGAGGGTCGTTCTTCGTCCGGCATCCGAAACAGCCTGAATCGGAACCCTTCTCATGCGCCGCGTCGTGATCACCGGGCTGGGCATCGTCTCCAGCATCGGCAACAACAAGGAAGAGGTGGTCCAGTCGCTGCGCGACGGCCGCTCCGGCATCGAATTCAGCCAGGAATACGCCGATCTGGGCTTCCGCAGCCAGGTTCACGGCACGGTCAAGCTGGACCTCGACGCGGTGGTCGACCGCAAGGCGCGCCGCTTCATGGGCGACGGCGCGGCCTACAACTTCGTGGCCATGGAAGAGGCGATCGCCGACGCCGGCCTGACCGAGGCCGAGGTCTCCAACGAGCGCACCGGGCTGATCATGGGCTCCGGCGGCCCCTCGACCCAGAACCAGGTCCGGGCCGCGGACCTGCTGCGCGAGAAGGGCTCTTCCCGGCGGGTCGGCCCCTACATGGTGCCGCGCACCATGTCGAGCACCAACTCCGCGACGCTCTCCACCTGGTTCAAGATCAAGGGCCCGAGCTATTCCATCTCCTCCGCCTGCTCGACCTCGGCCCATTGCATCGGCAACGGCGCCGAGCTGATCCAGTGGGACAAGCAGGACATCGTCTTCGCCGGCGGCGGCGAGGAGCTGCACTGGACCCTGTCCGTGCTCTTCGACGCCATGCCGGCCATGTCCTCGGGCTTCAACGACCGGCCCGAGGCGGCCTCCCGGCCCTTCGACACCGCGCGCGACGGCTTCGTCATCGCCGGCGGCGGCGGCGTGGTCGTGCTCGAGGAGCTGGAGCACGCCCGCGCCCGCGGCGCCAAGATCTACGGCGAGCTGGTCGGCTACGGCGCGACCTCCGACGGCTTCGACATGGTGCAACCATCGGGCGACGGCGCGATCCGCTGCATGAGGCAGGCCTTGAGCGGCATCGGCAACACGCCGGTCGAGTACGTCAACACCCACGGCACCTCGACGCCGATCGGGGACGTGGTCGAGCTACGCGCGCTGAAGGAGGTCTTCGGCGACCGCCTGCCCAAGATCAATTCCACGAAATCGCTGACCGGGCACGCGCTGGGCGCGGCCGGCGTCAACGAGGCGATCTACGCCCTCCTGATGATGGACCGCGGCTTCATATCCGCATCGGCCAATATCGAGGACCTTGACCCCGAGGCCGAGGGTATGCCAGTGGTTCGGGAGCTGGAGGACAACGTCCAGTTGAACTGCGTGATCTCCAACTCCTTCGGCTTCGGCGGCACCAACTGCACCTTGGCCTTCAAACGGTTCGAGTCATGACCGCAGTGAACGACAACCCGAAAGCGGCGCTGGCGGAGCAGGCCGAGCCCGCCGGCAGCGGCGGCGAGGCGCAGGGCCTGCTGGCCGGGCGCCGGGGCCTGGTGATGGGCGTCGCCAACGACCATTCCATCGCCTGGGGCATCGCCGCGGCGGCCCACGCGCAGGGCGCCAAGCTGGCCTTCACCTATCAGGGCGAGGCCTTCGGCCGGCGGGTCAAGCCGCTGGCGGAGTCGATCGGCTCCGAGCTGGTCCTGCCCTGCGACGTCGAGCGCGAGGCGGACCTGGACGAGGTCTTCACGGCGATCGAGCGCGACTGGGGCAGCCTGGACTTCCTGGTCCACGCCGTGGCCTTCTCGGACAAGACCGAGCTCAAGGGCCGCTACCTGGACACCACGCGGGCCAACTTCGCGCGGACCATGGCGATCTCCTGCTATTCCTTCACCGCGGCGGCGCGCCGGGCGGCGGCCTGCATGCCCGAGGGCGGCAGCCTGATCACGCTCAGCTACCTGGGCGCCGAGCGGGTCATGCCCAGCTACAACGTCATGGGCGTGGCCAAGGCGGCGCTGGAGGCCAGCGTGCGCTACCTCGCCGCCGACCTCGGCGAGACCGGGGTCCGGGTCAACGCCATCTCGGCCGGGCCGATGCGGACCCTGGCCGGCTCTGCGGTCTCCGACGCCCGCTTCGTCTATAACTGGAGCCGCGACCACGCGCCCCTGAACCGCAACGTCAAGCTGGAGGAGGTCGGCGGCGCCGCGCTCTACCTGCTGAGCGACCTGTCGAAGGGCGTCACCGGCGAGATCCACCACGTCGACAGCGGCTATCACGTCATGGGCATGCCGGCCCCGGCCCGTCTGACCCCTGACGACGAGGGCTGAGCCCTCCCTCAACCTTCCTGTAAGGCGACCGCCAGCGGCCCGGGGTCGTCTGTGATCAGGCAGTCCACCCCGCGGTCCAGCAGCGCCTGCGCCCGCCGCTTCCGGTTCACGGTGAAGCAGGACACCGCGCAGCCGGCCCGATGGATCTCGCGAACCAGCTTCTCGCGCCCGCGCAGATGATGGATGTGAAAGCAGGCGCAGCCCAAGGCCTCGAGCCGCGCCCGCCAGTCCGCCGGGATGCTGTCGGCGACCAGGGCCCGCGGCCAGTCCGGGGCCAGGGCCCGGGCCGCCGCGACGCTCATCACGCTGTAGGAGCTGAGCAGCGGCGGCGGCCGGTCCGCGGGCCAGAGCGCCCTCAGCACGGGCAGCGTCCGCTCGACCGTCTCCACGTCGCGCCCCGGCGTCGGCTTGATCTCGACGTTGGGCCGCAGCCCCTCGGCCAGGAGGACCTCGACCGCCTGCTCCAGGCTCGGCACCCCCGCGCCGGCGAAGTCCGGGTGGAACCAGGCGCCGGCGTCCAGGTCCCTGACCGCGGCGTAGTCGGTCTCGGCCATCCGCCCCGGGCGGCCGGTGGTCCGGCGCAGGGTCTTGTCGTGGAACAGGACCGGGACGGCGTCCCGGGTCAGCATGACGTCGAACTCGACCCAGGAAAGACCGAGCCGGGCTGCGCTGCGCAGCCCGGCCAGGGTGTTCTCGGGCGCCAGGGCGGCGACGCCCCGGTGCCCCATGACCCGCGGAAGGGCGATGCGGTCCGGCGGCGCCTTCATCGCCGCCTCCGCCCGCGGCGGACCGGCGGTCAGCCGGCCTGAGCCGCCTCGCCCTTCTTGTCCTCGGCCTCCAGGTCCTCGCCGGTCTCCTGGTCGACCCGCTTCATGGAGAGCTTGACCTTGCCGCGGTCGTCCATGCCGATGCACTTGACCTTGACCATGTCGCCCTCGGAGATGACGTCGTTGACGGTCTTGACCCGATGCGGCGCCAGCTCGCTGATGTGCACTAGGCCGTCGCGGGCGCCGAGGAAGTTCACGAAGGCGCCGAAGTCGACGATCTTGACGACCTTGCCCTCGTAGATCACGCCGATCTCGGGCTCGGCCACGATGGAGCGGATCCAGTCGATGGCCTTCTGGGAGGCCTCGTTGTCGACCGCGGCCACCTTGACCGTGCCGTCGTCCTCGATGTCGATCTTGGCCCCGGTGGTCTCGCAGATCTCGCGGATGACCTTGCCGCCGGTGCCGATGACCTCGCGGATCTTGTCCTTGGGGATCGAGATAATGGTGATCCGCGGCGCGTGCTCCGAGACGCTGTCGCGCGCCCCGGTCAAGGCCCTGGCCATCTCGCCCAGGATGTGCAGCCGCCCTTCGCGCGCCTGCTTGAGCGCGATCTCCATGATCTCCTTGGTGATCGAGGTGATCTTGATGTCCATCTG
>JANQGU010000122.1 GCA_028282935.1 Kiloniellales bacterium | reverse complement strand
CAGCACTACAGGCCCCCGCGCGACCTGGCAACGGGCTGTCGCTGCGGACGGCCTTTTCCGAGACGGCCCGGCCGGGGTATGAGAGGGGCGCTCCAGGGGGTCTAGGGATCGACCTCTTTTCCGCCGGGGCGTTCGACTTGGCCAAGGAGCAAGGCGCATTCCCGAGACGAGCCGAGGCGTCCCGCCAGGATCCGGGACCCTTCCTACAGGACAGAATCGCGCTTGCCGATGACGCGAAGAAGGAACTCTAAGGGTTTGCTGCAACTAGCTTTCCGGAGCGAGGTTTCAATAAGGGTCGCGCGAGCCAAGTATCGGGTAGATCGATGAGGTCCATGTCCAAAATCCTGTGCCTGGTCCTCCTCTTCGAGGTTGGGAGAGCCTGGGCGGAGGCACCCTATCTGAGGGACGAGACGGCCGACGGCCAGGGTGCCGCCTGGGCCGGCGACGTCGACGTCGCGCCGGCCTTCCTGGTCGCCCAGTTCGGCGCGCCGGCCGAGGGCGACGGTCTGCGGGTGTCCGGCCTGTTCACCTTCCGGGGCACGGACGGCTCTGTCTTCACGATCCACGACTACAAGCAGACCACGCTGTGGGCGCCCGACGAGGGCCTGCCGACGCCCGAGGCCTTTTGGCGATCCGCTCGTCCGGCGGAGCTGTCCCTGGGCAGCAGGCGTGACGCGAGGGACCCTGAAGTCCTGCGCTTCAAGGCCTGGCTCCTCGAGGCCTACGACCGATGGCGGGGCCGGGCCGGGCAATAAGAGCTTGGACACGGCCGCACACGTCTGCGTGAGCGGCGCCCTTCGGCGGCCCCGCTTTCTTCCGCAGCCCGCCCAAAGTTGCTATCTCTTTGGATGTTGTTGGGCTTTGGGCCGGCCGGTCCTCGGCCCGGGCCATAGGAGGAGGAGGCAGGGCATGCGAGCTTTGATCACCGGCCTGATGCTGGCCGTCCTGGCGCTGCCGGCGGGCGCTCTCGCGGCGACCCAGGGCGAGCGCGTCAAGATCAAGGGCGAGATCATCGACACCTGGTGCTACTTCTCCGGGGTCATGGGCGGACCGGACTCCGTGGTCGGCTCGGCGCATCACACCTGCGCGCTCTGGTGCGCGGCCGGCGGGATCCCGGTCGGCGTGCTGGCCGAGGACGGCACGGTCTACATGGTCCTCAAGTACGAGGGCGACGACCACGTCACCGGCGGCGACACCATCCTCGAGGTGCAGAGCGACCTGATCTCCGCCGACGGCCTGCTCTACCAGCGCGACGGCATCAACTACCTGGTGGTCGAGAAGGTGACCGCCAACGACGGCCTCGTGAACCTCAGCCACGAGGACTACGACGTCATCCCGCCCTTCGCCATTCCCAAGCCGAAGCAATAGAGGAGGCCGCCATGAGACGCATCGCACTGGCCGCCGCCGTGGCGCTGATCGCGGCCTCCGGCAACGCCCTGGCCGAAGGCGAGGACGAGGGCCCCTTCTCCGAGGGCAGCCAGGCCAAGAACTGGAACCTGCTGGGCCAGGAGAAGGCCCGCTTCGAGGCCAAGGTCGTCGACGTCTTCTGCGAGGTCGCCGGCGACTGCCCGGAGAACTGCGGCGACGGCTGCCGCCAGCTCGGCCTGCTGCGCAGCTCCGACGGCGTGCTGGTCCTGGCCAACAAGAACGTCCAGCCGGCCTTCACCGGCGCCAACCTGGACCTGCTGCCCTACTGCAACCAGGAGGTCGAGGTCGACGGCCTGCTGGTCGGCCTGCCCGAGTACACGCCGGCCAAGATGTACCAGGTGCAGCTGATCCGCAGGAAGGGCGAGGCCGAGTGGTCCAAGACCAACCGCTGGACCAAGGAGTGGGCCGAGGCCAACCCCGAGGCCGCCAAGGCCAAGGGCCCCTGGTTCCGCAAGGACCCGCGGATCAACGCCCTGATCGAGCGCGACGGCTATCTCGGCCTCGGGCTGGAGAAGGACGAGGCCTTCAAGAAGTACCTCTTCGAGGAGTGACCGGATGAGGCGGCGCGTCCAAGTCTTCGCCGGCGCCCTGCTGCTGGCGCTGTCCGGCCCGGCGGCGGCGCACGACGGGGTCGAGCACAAGACCCCGGAAGAGGCCGCGGCCCACGCCGCCCAGTCGAAGGCACCGGAGTCCAAGGCAAGCGGCGTGCCGCCGCCGCTGCCGGAAGCGGCGCTGCCGTTTCCGATCGAGATCGAGGCGGCCTTCGATCTGGTCGACCAGACCGGGGCCCGGCGCAGCGAGCGGGACTTCGCCGGCAAGCCGATGCTGATCTTCTTCGGCTATGCCTCCTGCGAGGCGATCTGCTCGGTGGCCCTGCCGCGCATGGCCGCCGCCCTCGACATCCTGGGCGACAAGGCGGCCGCGCTGCAGCCGATCATGATCACCGTCGACCCGGTCAACGACACGCCCGAGGCCCTGGCCGAGGCCATGCCGAAGCTCCATCCGCGGCTGCTCGGCCTCACGGGCAGCGAGGCCGAGCTGGCCGCGGCCCGCGCCGCCTTCCAGGTCGAGGCCAAGAAGCTGCACGAGATGATCGACGGCACGCCGATCTACAGCCACGGCAGCTTCATCTATCTGTTGGACGGCGACGCCAAGGTGCTGACCGTCCTGCCGCCCATCCTCGGCGAGGACCGCATCGCCGAGCTGATCCTCAAGTACATCTGAACGTCATAGGGCTCGGTGGTCCGGGGGGATCGGTGGCCTGGGAATCGGAGATCGAGGAACTCGACGGCGGGCGCGTCCGCAAGGTGACGCTTTTCGGGGAGGGCGCCGTCCTGTCCTACGCCGAGGTGGTCGAGAACTGGCGGCGGGACGGAGCCTTCACGACCTTCTTCTCCAGCCTCCTGGCCGCGGCGCCCTTTCCGGCCTTCTTCTGGGAGACGCCGCCGGTGACCCGCGGCTCCCTCGGGCGGGCCTTCGAATGCGTGCTGGTCGACAGCCCGGCCCTGGCCCGGATGACGCCGGCGCCGAGCGCCTTCTCGCAGCCCTTCGCGGCGGCGCCGGAGGACGAGGTCGCCGACTTCGAGAACCTGGGCGGCGACGCCTGGCTGGTCGCGCCAAGACCCCTGCCGGAAGCGGCGGACTATCCGCACCTCGCGGCCTTCCTGCGCGCCGCGCCGGCGAGGCAGCAAGCCGCGCTCTGGCGCCGCACCGCAGAGGAGCTGGAACGGCGGCTGTCCGAGCGGCCGCTCTGGATCAGCACCTCGGGCCTGGGCGTCGCCTGGCTCCACGTCCGGCTGGACAGCCGGCCGAAGTACTACGTCTTCCAACCCTACCGAAGCGCGGCCTAGGTCCATGAGCCCGCTGCCCGCGCCACCCACTCCTCTGTCATGCCCGGGCTTGAACCCAGGGCCTTTGCCGAAGGCAAAGCCCGCGGCATCCATCGAGCCGTCGGCACCATGGATCACCGGGTCAAGCCCGGTGATGACAGCGGGGGCGGGCTGGGAAGGGTCGCCCGGCATGAGAAGCCTGTCGGCGCCCCGCCTGGGTCCATGAACCCGATCCTCGCCACTCTCTCGCCTGTCATGCCCGGACTTGATCCGGGCATCCATGGCGCCGCCGGGCGCCCGTCGTCTGCCATGGATCACCGGATCAAGCCCGGTGATGACAGCGGGGGTGGGGGCCAAGCGAAGAAGGATGTGCCCGCGTGAGAACAGTGATCGCAGCCCTGTTCCTCCTGCTGCTAGCCCCGCCCCAGACCGCCCGGGCCAACGGTGGCTGTGGGGAGGGCGGGCGTTGCGTCGTGTCCGAGGGCTACTACCTGGCGGAGGCGCCGGCGGGCTGGGACGGCGAGAGCCCGCTGCCGCTGGTGGTCTTCTTTCACGGCTGGAATTCCTCGCCCGAGGGTATGTTCCGCAACCGCGCCCTGGTCGAGGGCATCACCCGGCGCGGCGCGCTCTTCGTCGCGCCCTGGGCGCAGACCGGCTACTGGCGCCAGATCGGCGCCGGCCGGGCCGAGGGCGGCCGGGACGAGCTGGCCTACGTCCGCCGGGTGCTCGCAGACCTGGAGCGGCGCTGGCCGCTCGACCGGACCCGCAGCCTGGCCTCGGGCTTCTCGCGCGGCGCCTCGCTGGTCTGGAACCTGGCCTGCTACGACGGCCCGCTGTTCCACGCCTACCTGCCGATCGCCGGCGGCTTCTGGCGCAGCAATCCGGCGGACTGTCCCGGCGGCCCGGTGAACCTCCGCCATATCCACGGCCGTTCCGACAAGGTCGTCGCCCTGGACGAGGTCGGCATCTACAACTCCATGCCCATCCCCGAGGGCATGGCGATCCTGCGGGACCTCAACCGCTGCCCCGCCGCGGCCGGCGGAGAGGAAAGCTACGCCCGCTACGACTGCGAGGTTTGGTCCGGCTGCGCCAGCGGCCGCCGCCTCGAGCTCTGCCTCCACCCCGGCGGCCACTCCAT
>JANQGU010000432.1 GCA_028282935.1 Kiloniellales bacterium | reverse complement strand
GAGGAGAACCACTGGCTGGTCCTCCACCACGGGCTCTTCCAGGGCTACTACTACTTCCACCACTTCGGCCTGGACCGGGACGCCCGCGAGCGGTTCCGCAGCCATCCCTGCTTCGAGGCGACCGCCGCCTTCTGCGAGCGCTGGGACCAGACCTCCTTCGACCCGGACTACGACACCCTGCCCCTGGAGGCTTTCGAGCCCATGGTCCGCCGCCTTTTCGCGCAAGAGCCGAAGCTGAACTATTGAGCGGAATCAGCCTAAGACACCGATGTCGACACCGTCACAGAGAACTCCCTCCCCCCTTGAGGGGGAGGGTTGGGGTGGGGGGTGAAGTCGGCCGCGACCCGCCCCAACGGAACCGTTTCGTGCGGCCTGTCGGCCGCCACCCCCTCCTCTATCCTCCCCCCTCGAGGGGGAGGAGGCGCTGGTGCCGGCCTCCCAGCCCTACCCGCAAACAACGAACCACACCCATCTAAGAGACCGCTCCGGAGTCGCGCCCCGACCCGCCTAGATCGCGGCCGCGACCCGGCGGTTGCCGGTGCCGTTGGTCGTGAGGGGCAGGCCGCGTTCCTTGCGCGGGGTGTGGCCGAAGAAGTCGCGGTAGCACTTGGAGAAGTGCGAGGCCGAGACGAAGCCGCAGGCCAAGGCCACGTCGATCACCGACATGTTGGTCTGCAGCAGCAGCAGGCGCGCCCGGTTCAGCCTGAGCTCCAGGTAGTAGCGGGCCGGCGAGCGGCTGAGATACTTGCGGAACAGCCGCTCGAGCTGCCGGGTCGAGAGCCGCGCGGCGCGCGCCAGCTCGCCGCGGGACAGCGGCTCCTCCAGGTTCTGCTCCATCATCTCGATGACGGTCAGCAGCTTGGGGTGGCGCACGCCCAGGCGCGCCGGCAGCGAGATCCGCTGGTGGTCGTGCTGGTCGCGGATCCGCTCGTGCATGAACTGGTCGGCGACGCTGGCCGCCAGCTCGTGGCCGTGCTGCAGCGAGATCATGTTCAGCATCATGTCCAGCGGCGCCGTGCCGCCGGCGCAGGTGAAGCGGTTGCGGTCGATCTCGAAGATCTCGGAGCTGACCTCGATGTTCGGGAAGTCCTCGGCGAAGCTGGCCAGGTTCTCCCAGTGGATGGTGCAGCGGAAGCCGTCGAGCAGGCCGGCCCGGGCGAGGATGTGGCTGGCGGTGCAGATCGCGCCGATGTCAGCGCCCTTGCGGTCCATTCGGCGCAGCCAGGACAGGACCGCCTTGTTGTCGAAGCGGTGGACGTCGAGGCCGGCGCAGAGCACGGCCACCGGCAGGTCGCTGGCCTCCTCCAGGCCGCCCCGCACCCGGATCTCGATCCCGTTGGAGGCCGTGACCGGCTGGCCGTCGGGGGAGTAGAGCTCCCAGGCATAGAGATCCTTGCCCGACTGCCGGTTGGCCAGACGCAGCGGCTCCAGGGCGGTCGAAAAGGAAATCATCGAGTACTGCGGGATCAATAGAAAACCGATCCGGTGCGGCAGCTCTCGCGGCGGTGCAGCAAGCATCTTTCCCATCCCCGCGCCAAAGAACTTGGCGTATTTTCATCGTCTTTTGCGGCCACTCTGGCATAAATCGGCCCGTGTCGCGAAATGAAAAATTGAAGGCGTTGGGCCGCTAGCCGCTGGCCGTCAAAAGGCCCATCAGCAAGTCTCTGGGGGTCGATCTAGCGCCTTGGAAAGCATTGAAAAAGAGATGCCCTGTGCCAGGATAGGCAGCAGGGCGCAACGCCGGGGAGGCCCATGACGCCGCGCTACTCGATCTTCAGCTTGCTGCGCAACGCAGCCAGCTACCACCAGGACTGGCCGGAGGCCTGGCGCAGCCCGGAGCCCAAGCCGTCCTACGAGGTGGTGATCGTCGGCGGCGGCGGGCACGGCCTGGCGACCGCCTACTACCTGGCCAAGGAGCACGGCATCACCGACGTCGCGGTGATCGAGCGCGGCTGGCTGGGCGGCGGCAACACCGGCCGCAACACCACCATCGTGCGCTCCAACTATCTCTGGGACGAGAGCGCCCAGCTCTACGAGCACGCGCTGAAGCTCTGGGAGGGCCTGTCCCAGGACCTGAACTACAACGTCATGTTCAGCCAGCGCGGGGTGATGAACCTGGCGCACAACCAGCACGATCTGCGCGAGCTGAACCGCCGGGTCAGCGCCAACCGCCTGAACGGCGTCGATTCCGAGTTCCTGACCCCGGCCCAGATCAAGGCCTTCTGCCCGATCATCGACCTGCGCGAGCAGGGCCGCTACCCGGTCCTCGGCGCCTCGCTGCAGCGCCGCGGCGGCACAGCCCGCCACGACGCCGTCGCCTGGGGCTACGCCCGCGCCGCCGACGCCCGGGGGGTCGACATCATCCAGGAGTGCCCGGTCGAGGGCTTCGACATCGAAGACGGCAAGATCCGGGCCGTACGCACCGGCAAGGGCCGGATCGAGGCCCGTAAGGTCGGCATCGTGGTCGCCGGCCACTCCAGCGTGCTGGCGGAGCAGGCCGGCTTCCGCCTGCCGGTGCAGAGCCTGCCGCTGCAGGCCCTGGTCTCGGAGCCGATCAAGCCGATCCTCGACACCGTCGTGATGTCCAACGCCGTGCACGCCTACATCTCGCAGTCGGACAAGGGCGAACTGGTGATCGGCGCCGGCGTCGACCACTACGTCGGCTACGGCCAGCGCGGCGGCATCGCGGTGACCGAGGAGACCCTGGCGGCGATCTGCGAGCTCTTCCCGATGTTCCGGCGGATGCGGATGCTGCGGCTCTGGGGCGGCATCGTCGACGTCTGCCCCGACGCCAGCCCGATCCTCTCCAAGACTCCGGTCGAGGGCCTCTACATCAACTGCGGCTGGGGCACCGGCGGCTTCAAGGCGACGCCCGGCTCGGGCCACGTCTTCGCCCACACCATCGCCCGCGACGAGCCCCACGCGCTCAACGCGCCCTTCAAGCTGGACCGCTTCCACAGCGGCTTCCTGATCGACGAGCACGGCGCCGCGGCCGTGGCGCACTGAGGGAGAGGCCGTCATGCTCCTGATCGTTTGCCCCTGGTGCGGCCCGCGCGACGAGAGCGAGTTCAGCTACGGCGGCGAGGCGCACATCGCCCGGCCCAAGAACCCGGAGAAGCTCTCCGACGAGAAGTGGGGCGACTACGTCTTCATGCGCGCCAACACCAAGGGCGTCCTGCTGGAGCGCTGGGTCCACAGCCACGGCTGCGGGCGCTGGTTCAACGTCGCCCGGGACACGGTCAGCTACCGGATCCTGGCGGTCTACCGCATGGGCGAGAAGCCGCCCAAGCTCGACAAGACCACCTACGTCTGAGGCGCCCGCCATGGCACAGGACTTTCGCCTGCCCGACGGGGGCCGCATCGACCGCAGCAAGCCGGTCTCCTTCCGCTTCGACGGCAAGAGCTACCAGGGCTTCAAGGGCGACAGCCTGGCCTCGGCCCTGCTCGCCAACGGCGTCCACTTGGTCGGGCGCAGCTTCAAGTACCACCGGCCGCGCGGCATCTTCTCGGCCGGGGTCGAGGAGCCCAACGCCCTGGTCCAGCTCGGCCGCGGCGCGCGCAGCGAGCCCAACATCCGCGCCACCCAGGCCGAGCTCTTCGAGGGCCTGGAGGCCCGCTCCCAGAACCGCTGGCCGAGCCTGGAGTACGACATCGGCGAGGTGAACAGCCTGGCCTCGCGGCTGATCCCGGCCGGCTTCTACTACAAGACCTTCATGTGGCCGGCCGCCCTCTGGGAGCGCTACGAGTACGTCATCCGTCGCGCTGCCGGCCTGGGCAAGGCGCCCGAGGGCCGCGACCCGGACCGCTATGACAAGACCCACGCCCACTGCGACGTGCTGGTGGTCGGCGCCGGTCCGGCCGGCCTGGCCGCGGCCCTGGCCGCCGCCCGCGCCGGCGCCCGGGTGGTCCTGGCCGACGAGCAAGCCGAGCCCGGCGGCGCCCTGCTCGGCCTCGCCGAGGAGATCGACGGCAAGCCGGCCCTGGACTGGGTCGCCGCCGCCCTGGCCGAGCTGGAGAAGAACGACGACGTCCGGGTCCTGACCCGGACCACGGTCAGCTCCTTCTACGACCACGGCTACCTGGCGCTCTTCGAGCGGGTCACCGACCACCTGGCGCAGCCGCCCGAGGCGCTGCCGCGCCACCGCCTGTGGAAGCTCAGGGCCAAGCAGGTCGTGCTGGCAGCCGGCGCCATCGAGCGGCCCCTGGTCTTCACCGGCAACGACCGGCCCGGGGTCATGCTGGCCGGCGCCTGCCGGACCTACGTCAAGCGCTACGGCGTCCGCCCGGGCAAGCGGGCGGTGGTCTTCACCAACAACGACTCCGGCTACGGCGCCGCCCTCGACCTCCAGGCCGCCGGGGTCACGATCGCCGGCATCGTGGACCTGCGCCCCGATCCCGAGGGCCCCTGCAGCGAGGCGGCCGAGGCCGCGCGCCTGCCGGTCCTGCCGGCCCAGACGATCGTCGGCACCGAGGGCCGCAACCGGATCTCCGCGGTCAAGATCGCCCGGCTGAACGACGCCGGCGACGCCGTGCTCGGCGAGGCGGAGCGGCTGGACTGCGACCTGCTGGCGGTGGCCGGCGGCTGGAACCCGACGGTCCACCTCTTCTCCCAGGCCAAGGGCAGCCTGAAGTGGGACCCGGAGCTGGCCTGCTATGTCCCCGACGAGCCCCGCCAGGCGGTGCTCTGCGCCGGCGCCTGCAACGGCGCCTTCGGCCTGCAGAGCTGCCTCAAGCAGGGCACCGAGGCCGGGGCCAAGGCCGCCGCCGAGGCCGGCTTCAAGGCCAAGGGCGGGCGGCGCAAGCAGCCCAAGGCCGGCGACCAGGGCCCCCTGCCCGCCCGCTGGCTCTGGAAGCTCCCCCCTGCCAAGAAGCCGGGCGACAAGGGCCTGGCCGACAGGCCCGCGGGCCAGGGCGGCAAGGCCTTCGTCGACCTGCAGAACGACGTCACCGCCGCCGACCTCGCGCTGGCCCTGCGCGAGGGCTACCGCTCGATCGAGCACGTCAAGCGCTACACCACCACCGGCATGGGCACGGACCAGGGCAAGACCAGCAACGTCAACGCCATCGGCCTGGTCGCCGATCACTTCGGCGTGCCCCTGCCCGCGGTCGGGGTCACCACCTTCCGCCCGCCCTACACCCCGGTCAGCTTCGGCGCCTACGCCGGGCGCGACCTCGACGACCTGCTGGACCCGGTCCGCAAGACTCCGATCCACGCCTGGCACGAGCAGGCCGGCGCGGCCTTCGAGGACGTCGGCCAGTGGCGGCGGCCCTGGTACTACCCGCGCGGCGGCGAGGACCTCCACGCCGCGGTCAACCGCGAGGTCCTGGCCTGCCGCGAGTCCATCGGCATCCTCGACGCCTCGACCCTGGGCAAGATCGACATCCAGGGCCCCGACGCCGCCGAGTTCCTGAACCGCATCTACACCAACGCCTGGAGCAAGCTGGAGGTCGGCCGCTGCCGCTACGGCCTGATGCTGGGCGAGGACGGCATGGTGATGGACGACGGCGTGACCTCCCGCCTGGGCGAGACCCACTTCCTGATGACCACGACCACGGGCAACGCTGCCCCGGTCCTGGCCCATCTGGAGGAGTGGCTGCAGACCGAGTGGCCGGAGCTGAAGGTCCACCTGACCAGCGTCACCGAGCAGTTCGCGACGCTGTCGCTCTCCGGCCCCAACGCCCGGCGCCTGCTGTCGGAGTTCACCGAGCTCGACCTCTCACCCAACGCCTTCCCGCACATGACCCTGGCCGAGACCGAGGTCGGCGGCATCCCGGCGCGGATCTTCCGGGTCTCCTTCACCGGCGAGGCCGGCTACGAGATCAACGTCCCGGCCAGCCGGGGCCTGGCGCTCTGGCAGGCGGTCATGGCCGCCGGGGCGAAGTACAACATCACCCCCTTCGGCACCGAGGCCATGCACGTGCTGCGCGCCGAGAAGGGCTACATCATCGTCGGCCAGGAGACCGACGGCTCGGTCAATCCCCACGACCTGGGCATGGACTGGATCGTGTCCAAGAAGAAGGACTTCATCGGCAAGCGCTCGCTGACCCGGGCCGACATGGACAAGCCCGACCGCAAGCAGCTCGTCGGCCTCCTGACCGAGGACATCGACGCGGTCCTGCCCGAGGGCGCGCAGCTGGTCGAGCACCTGCGCGACAAGCCCCCCATGACCATGATCGGCCACGTCTCCTCCAGCTACCACAGTCCCAACATCGGCCGCTCCATCGCCCTGGCCCTGGTCAAGGGCGGCCGGGCGCGGATCGGCCACACGATCCACGCGCCCCTGGAGGGCAAGACCCTGGCCTGCAAGGTGACCGAGCCGATCTTCTTCGACCCGACGGGGGAGCGTCTCCGTGGCTGACCTGATGATCCAACAGAGCGCCCTGGCCCAGCTCGGCCTCGACGGCCGCGCCCGTGCCGAGCGCGGCGAGGCCGGCGTCGCCCTGGCCGAGAAGCCCTTCCGCGCCATCGTCGACCTGCGCGGCAACCCCGAGGACGCCGACTTCCTGGGCAGCGCCCAGGGCGCCCTCGGCCTCGACCTGCCCCTGACCCCCAACACCGCGACCACCCGGGGCAAGACCACCGCCCTCTGGCTCGGCCCGGACGAGTGGTGGATCGTCACCCCCGACCCCGCGGCCGACCACGCCGCCCGCCTGCGCACCACCCTCTCGGGCGTCCACGCCGCCGTCACCGAGGTCGGCGAGAGCCGCTGCTGCATCGAGGTCTCCGGCCCCCGCGCCCGCGACCTCCTCGCCAAGGCCTGCCCCCTCGACCTCCACCCCCGCAGCTTCGCCCCCGGCGCCTGCGCCCAAAGCCACCTCGCCAAGGCCGCCGGCCTGCTCCACCAGACCACGGACGAGCCGGCTTACGACCTCTACGTCCTCCGCTCCTTCGCGGAGTATCTCTGGCACTGGCTGGAGGATGCGGGGCGGGAGTACGGGGTGGCGGTGGTCGGGCGGGATTAGGGCCTGTAGCCACTGCCCAAGCACTGGCGCCGCGTACTTCCGCTCCCGGAAACCCTCCGGACGAGCCGATTAGAGCGGCATATGTCTCGGATTAGCCATTACCGGTCACACGCGGCTCAGAACCCAATGTCTCTGATGAAGACGAAGCCGACACTTATCCTCAATGATTGGTGACAGTCCTCGTCTTCGAGAGTTCAGCGCAGCGCCCTTTCGCGAAAATCCGAAATTGCAGGATAGTTCAGGTTCAAGAGCGGAAGCTCTACTTTCTCGTCAAATAGGTTGAAGCTCTTGTTCTCCCAGCCAAGAACGGCGGTGGAGCGGAGGCATGCCAACTCATCATCGACAGCTTTGCCGAGGTTCATGAACGTGAATTGGTCGCCTTTGGACATTCGTTTCACCGCCGCCCTAAGCAGCACCGGGTTCAACGGCACATATCCTGCAACGCCGCTCCAGGCTTTCTCCGTCCCTAGGCAGGTTCGCACCAAGATCCCGCTGCTCCAAGAGACCCCGGAGAGGTTCCTCCCAATCGTAGA
>JANQGU010000073.1 GCA_028282935.1 Kiloniellales bacterium | reverse complement strand
CCGATGGCCAGGTCGTGGAAGAAGCGCTCGCCGTTCTCGGTCAGGGCGATGCCGCGGTGGCGGCGGTGGAACAGCGTCACGCCGAGCGCGGTCTCGAGCTGCCGGATGGAATAGCTGATCGCGGCCTGGGTCACCCCCAGCTCCTCGGCGGCGCGGGTGAAGCTGCCGTGTCGGGCGGCCGCCTCGAAGGCGAAGAGGCCGCTGGGCGAGGGAATCAGGCTGCGCAGGCTGTCCATAAGCTGAGCTTATCCAAAGGCTCAGGATTTTCCAAATTCACAGCCTTTCGGCCCTGAGCTAGCCTGATGAAAAACCGCCTTGGCAAGACATCGCCGAAGGGAGGCGACATGGCCGCATCAGCCGCTCGAAGCCGCCGCGAGACACGCGGGACTCCCTCAAAGGCGCGCGCCGACCGGCGCCCGGCCCGTCGCGCCCGCCGCGCCCGCGCCCCGGTCACGGGGCCCGCCTACATCACCCGCCGGATCCCGACCTACGAACTGGTGAGCGCGGAAGGTCTCGCCCTGATCGAGACCCATGCCGAGCGCATCCTGAAGGAGATCGGCATCGAGTTCCGCGGCGACGAGGAGGCGCTGCGGCTCTTCAGGGAAGCCGGCGCGGAGGTCAAAGGCCCGCGCGTCCGCTTCGAGCCGGGCCAGGTCCGGGCGCTCTGCGGCACCGCGCCGCGCAGCTTCACCCAGGTCGCGCGCAACCCCGAACGCTCGGTCGTGATCGGCGGCGGCAACACCGTCTTCTCGCCGGCCTACGGCGCGCCCTTCGTGCGCGACCTGGAGGGCGGGCGGCGCTACGGCACGCTCGAGGACTTCGCCAACTTCGTCAAGCTGGCCTACCTCTCGCCCTGGCTGCACCACTCCGGCGGCACGATCTGCGAGCCGGTCGACATCCCGGTGAACAAGCGTCACCTCGACATGGTCTATGCCCACATGCGCTGGTCGGACAGAGCCTTCATGGGCTCGGTGACGGCGCCCGAGCGGGCCGCCGATTCGATCGAGATGTGCCGTATCCTCTTCGGCGCCGGCTTCGTCGAGGAGAACTGCGTCATCCTGGGCAACGTCAACGTCAACTCGCCGCTGGTCTACGACGACGTCATGTCTGGGGTCCTGCGCAGCTACGCCGCGGCCAACCAGGCGACGGTGGTGGTGCCCTTCATCCTCGGCGGCGCCATGGGCCCGGTGACGCCGGCGGGCACCATCGCCCAGGCCCATGCCGAGGCCCTGGTCGGGGTCGCCCTGACCCAGCTTGTCCGGCCGGGCGCGCCGGCGATCTACGGCAACTTCCTCTCCTCCATGTCGCTGCGCAGCGGGGCGCCGACCTTCGGCACGCCCGAGCCGGCGCTGGCCTACATCGCGGTCGGGCAACTGGCCCGCCGGGCCGGCTTGCCGGTCCGGGTCGGCGGCGCGCTGACGGCGTCGAAGGTGGCGGACGGGCAGGCCATGCAGGAGAGCGCGGACTCCATGATGCCGGCGATCCTGGGCGGCGCGAACTTCATCCTGCACTCGGCCGGCTGGCTCGAAGGCGGCCTGTCGATGGGCTACGAGAAGTTCGTGCTGGATTGCGACCGGCTCGGCATGCTGCACGTCTTCATGAAGGGCCTGGCCCTGGACGACAACGCCTTCGCGATGGACGCCTTTCACGAGACCGGGCCGGCCGAGCACTTCCTCGGCACGGCGCACACCATGGCCAACTACGAGACCGCCTACTACGAACCGCCGCTGGCCGACTGCAAGTCCTTCGAGCAGTGGCGCGACGAAGGCGAGAAGGATTCCCTGCAGCGCGCGAGCCAGCGCTGGCGGGAGCTGCTGGCGGGCTACGAAGCGCCGGCCATCGATGCCGGGGTCGACGAGGCCTTGCGGGCCTTCATCGCCGAGCGCAAGGGCGCCATGCCCGACATGTGGCACTGACGGCAGGCCGCGATGCGGATCATCGACGCGGCGGCCGTCACCGCTCTCTCGCCCTTCGGCCTGCTGATCGAGGCCCTGGCCGAGGCCCACCGCCAGATGCGGCCGGAGAGCGGCCGGGTCCTGCTGAGCCCGCCGGCCGAGAGCGGCCGTGGCGAGGAGGGCTTTCTCGTCCTGCCGGCCTGGGCGCCGGGGCGGGCGCTGGGCATCAAGATGGCCAGCATCTTTCCGCAGAACGTCGAGGCGGGCGAGGGCCTGCCGACGGTGCAGGCGGCCTACCAGCTCTTCGACGGGCGCAACGGCAGCCCCTTGGCCGTGATCGACGGCACGGCCCTGACCCTGCGCAAGACCGCGGCCGATTCCGGCCTCGGCGCCAGGCTGCTGGCGCGCGCGGACGCCGAGGTGCTGCTCATGGTCGGCGCCGGCGCCCTGGCGCCGCACCTGATCGCCGCGCATCTGACGGCGCGGCCCTCGATCCGCCGGGTCCTGCTGTGGAACCGCAGCGCGCCGCGGCGCGACCATCTCCTGCGCGCGCTGACGGCGGAGGGTGTCCCGGTCGAGCTGGCCGAGGACCTGGAGACGGCGGTGCCTCAGGCCGACGTCGTCTGCGCGGCGACCATGGCGACGGCGCCCCTGGTGCGGGGCGCCTGGCTAAAGGCGGGCGCGCACCTCGACCTGGTCGGCGGCTTCACCCCGGCGATGCGCGAGGCCGACGACGAGGCGGTTCGCCGCAGCTCCGTCTTCGTCGACTACCGTGGCTCGACCGTGGGCGAGGCGGGCGACCTGACCCAACCGATGGAAGCCGGCATACTCTCCCAGGCGGACATCCGGGGCGACCTCTTCGACCTCTGCTGTGGCCGGCATCAGGGCCGGGAGAGCGAGACGGAGATCACCTTCTACAAGAACGGCGGCGGCGGGCACCTCGACCTCTTCACGGCCGAGTTCCTCTTCCGGCAGGCTTGAGGGGAGAGCGATGGCGCAGACCGACTTCCCGCACCTCTTCTCGCCGCTGAGCCTGCGCCACAAGACCCTGAAGAACCGCCTGGTCTTCGGCGCCCACACGGCGAACATGTCGGCCGAGGGCTTGCCGGGGGAGCGGCACCGCGGCTACTACGAGGAGCGGGCCCGGGGCGGGGCGGCCATGATCGTGGTCGAGCCCATGCCGGTCCACCCGACGGCCGTGCTGACCCGCGGCAACTTCCGCCATTCCGACGACGCGGTGATCCCGGCCTTCCGGCGCATCACCGAGGCCTGCAGGGCCCACGACGTGGTGATGCTGCAGCAGCTCTACCACGTCGGCCAGCACGGCGACTTCGACAACTCCTTCCAGGCCAACTGGTCGCCCTCGGGCCAGCCTTCCTATCACGACTCCGACGGCAGCCACGCCATGACCGAGGCTGAGATCGAGGAGATCCTGGAGGCCTTCACCCAGGCCGCGCGGCGCTGCAAGGCGGCCGGCTTCGACGGCATCGAGCTCTTCGCCGCCTACCACGCCCTGATCGACCAGTTCTGGACGCCCTGGTCGAACCGGCGCGAGGACCGCTGGGGCGGTAGCTTCGAGAACCGCATGCGCTTCTCGACCGAGCTGACCAGCCGCATCCGCAAGGCCGCGGGCGAGGACTTCATCATCGGCATGGCGGTCTCGATGCATCCCGTCGTGGAGGTCTCGCTCTCGGTCGAGGCCATGCAGGAGATCGCCGCCTATCACGACCGGCGCGGCCTGATCGACTACATCACCTGCGGCACCGGCAGCTACTTCGACTTCTATCCCCTGATGCCGACGGCGATCTATCCGGACAAGCTGGGCGCGCCCTATGCCGAGGCCCTGAAGCAGGTGGTGACGCACGCCCGGGTGCAGTGCGAGAGCCACATCCGCACGCCGGAGGCCGCCAACACCGTCATCGGCGCCGGGCAGGCCGACATGGTCAGCATCGTGCGCGGCCAGATCGCCGATCCGCAGTTGGGCCGCAAGGCGCGGGAGGGGCGGGCCGAGGACATCCGGCCCTGCCTCTCCTGCAACCAGATGTGCTGGGGCCGGCGCCACCGCGACTACTGGATCTCCTGCCTGGTCAATCCCTCGGCCGGGCGGGAGTTCGAATGGCAGGGCGACCGCTTCATGCCTGCGGAGAGGCCGCGCCGGATCCTGGTGGTCGGCGGCGGTCCGGCGGGTCTGGAGGTGGCAAGGGTCGCGGCCGCGCGCGGCCACCGCGTGACCCTGGCCGAGGCCGCGCCCCAGCTCGGCGGCCGCTTCCGCCTGGCCGGCGAGCAGCCGCGGCGGGCCCAGATCCTCGACCTGCTCCAGTGGTACGAGACCCAGCTCGCCAAGCTGCAGGTCGAGATCCGCCTCAACACCCTGGTCGAGCCGGAGGAGGTCGAGGCCGCCGAGGTCGAGGCCGTGGTCCTGGCCACCGGCTCGCTGCCGGCCGAGACCGGCTTCCAGCGCGGCCTGCCGCAGCTCGAGACCCTGCCCGGGATCGAGAAGGGCGGGGTCTTCTCGGTCGAGGACGTGATGGGCCGGGCGGCGCGGCCGGGCCAGCGGGTCATCCTGCTGGATGACATCGGCCATTGGCACGGCGCCGGCACGGCCTGGCAGCTGGCCGAGCAGGGCCACGCGGTCACCATCGTCACCCGCTTCCCGATGGTCGCCTGGGAGCTGATCCGCACGGCGACGGACTGGCCGCTGCGCCGCAAGCTGAAGGAGCTGGGGGTGGAGAGCGTGACCGACGCCGCGATCACGGAATGGCAGGGCGATGCGGCCGAGGTCGTCGACCTGCGCGACGGCAGGACCCGGCTGATCGAGGCCGAGAGCCTGGTGCTGGCCACCACCAACGTCTCCCAGACCTGGCTGGCCGAGGCCCTGGCCGAGAGCGGCAAGGAGGTCCACAGCATCGGCGACTGCGTGGCGCCCCGCCTCGCCGTCATGGCAATCTACGAAGGCCGCGAGCTGGGGATGCGGTTGTGAGGCGCGGGGCGATCGGGACGAAGATGACGAAGGTGAGCGAAGGCCTGACGGCCTTACCCCCCACCCTAACCCTCCCCCTCAAGGGGGGAGGGAAGTGCGAGCTGTGGCAACCGCGTACCCCCTCCCCCTTGAGGGGGGAGGGTCGGGGTGGGGGTGATCTCTCCGCAATGACGACGTGGGTTCGTGTCCACTCGGTGCTCTCGACCCGGAGGCATGCATGACCTCTAACGACCCGCTCCTGCAGCCCTACCAGCTCAAGCACCTGACCCTGCGCAACCGGATCATGTCGACGGCGCACGAGCCGGCCTATTCCGAGGACGGCCTGCCCAAGGACCGCTATCGCCTCTACCACCTTGAGAAGGCCAAGGGCGGGATCGCGCTGACCATGACCGCGGGCTCGGCGCTGGTCGCCGAGGACTCGCCGGCGGCCTTCGGCAACCTGCACGGCTACCGGGACGAGATCGTGCCCTGGCTGAAGCGCCTGGCCGAGGACTGCCACGAGGAAGGCGCTGCGGTGATGATCCAGATCACCCACCTGGGCCGAAGGACCAACTGGAACCATTCCGACTGGCTGCCGGTGCTGGCGCCCTCGCCGCTGCGCGAGCCGGCCCACCGGGCCTTCCCCAAGGAGGCCGAGGACTGGGACCTGGAGCGCATCATCAAGGGCTATGGCGCCACGGCCCAGCGCATGCAGGCGGCGGGCCTGGACGGCATCGAGCTGGAGGCCTACGGCCACTTCATGGACGGCTTCTGGTCGCCGGCCACAAACAATAGGACCGACGACTGGGGCGGCAGCCTCGACAACCGCCTGCGCTTTACCTTCCGGGTGCTGGAGGAGATCCGCCGGCAGGTCGGGCCGGAGTTCATCGTCGGCATCCGCATGGTCGCCGACGAGGACTGGGACAAAGGCCTGAGCCGGGAGGAGGGCGTGGAGATCGCCCAGCGCCTGGTGGCCGGCGGCCAGATCGACTTCCTCAACATCATCCGCGGCCACATCGAGACCGACGCGGCGCTGGCCAAGGTGATCCCGGTCCAGGGCATGGCCTCGGCGCCGCACCTGGACTTCGCCGGCGAGGTGAGGGCCGAGACGAAGTTCCCGGTGTTCCACGCCGCGCGCATCAACGACGTCGCCACCGCGCGCCACGCCGTGGCCGAGGGCAAGCTCGACATGGTCGGCATGACCCGCGCCCACATCGCCGAGCCGCACATCGCGCTCAAGGTCATGGAGGGCCGCGAGGCGGAGATCCGGCCCTGCGTCGGCGCGACCTACTGCCTCGACCGGATCTACGAGGGCCACGAGGCGCTCTGCATCCACAACCCGGCGAC
>JANQGU010000020.1 GCA_028282935.1 Kiloniellales bacterium | reverse complement strand
GGACTCTATGGCCTCTCAGGGCCTCCTGGTTCCGCCTTTGGACCGATTTCCAGCCTTGCCGGCAGCCGGAAAAGCCCATAGCTTTCGCGGCGCGGGGCGTAGCTCAGCCTGGTAGAGCGCCTGCTTTGGGAGCAGGAGGTCGTTGGTTCGAATCCAGTCGCCCCGACCAGCCCGGCGCCCGACCAGCCCGGAGATTGCGCCTGGACCCGGCAACGGCGCTTGGACAGGGGAGTTCCCGAACATGCAGGTGCGTATCTATCAGCCGCCCAAGACGGCCATGCAGTCCGGGCGGGCCAAGACCGAGCGCTGGCTGCTGGAGTTCGAGCCGGAGACCGCACGCCAGGTCGAGCCCTTGATGGGCTGGACCTCCTCGGCCGATACCAAGGGCCAGCTCCGGCTCTGGTTCCCGAGCAAGGAGGAAGCCGTCGCCTACGCCAAGGCGCAGGGCTACATGTACACGGTGGAAGAGCCGCACAAGCGCAAGCTGCGGCCCAAGTCCTACGCCGCCAACTTCGCCACCGACCGTCCGCTCCGCTGGACCCACTAGCGTCTGAGCGGCGCTGGAACAAGCGCCGTTCAATCGGACTCATTGAACGGGGCTGACTCGATCTCTTTCGCAGGGATAGAGCGGCTCGTCCGCGTTCACGCGAACGTGGGCGACCCTAGGCCCGGAACCAGCGGCGGCTCGCGGCCGCCAGGGCGCCCAGCGGGCCGCGGGGCCGGCCTTCCTCGACCAGGGGCGGGCGGCAGCGGCTCTGCCGGTCCAGGTCTTCGGTCAGGGCCAGGATCTCCTCGAGGATCATGGCCGGGTCCGGCGCGCTGTCGGGGAGCGGGGCGTGCTGGTGGCCGCGTGCCGGCCCGACGTCGTCGGGGTAGGCGGCGGCCTCGCCGGCGAAGGCCGGCACCAGGGCGGGGGTGGTGAGCTCCAGGAGGGCCTGCTCGGCTCCGGCGGCTTCGGCGCGGATCCGGTCGACTACGTGTCGGGCTTGGAAAGGCATATCTGACATCCTCGGTCTTGCTTTGGCTCCAGGGCGCCGGTCCCTCCACCGGCGCGGGGCGTTGCATCCCCTTCAGCAAAGATAGAATAGGTTGACCGGGGGTGAGATTCGCAGTCCTTTGCGGTCCGGCGTGCTGCGATCGCCCAGGCCTGTGACGAAAAAGACACAGAGTGTCGTTAGGGACACGGTCCGAGGCAAATGTCCAGGCGCCGCGCCGAGCCCCGGCGGGACGGGGCGGACGGCCGCCTTGGTCCTGGACGCGCCGCGCCGCGCGGGGTATGCCAGGACTTCCGCTGACACCGCGCGCCCGTAGCTCAGCTGGATAGAGCACGAGCCTTCTAAGCTTGGGGTCGCAGGTTCGAATCCTGCCGGGCGCGCCACCCTCCGCACTCCGTGACTTTTCTCTGTATATCAATGGGTTGCGATGTCTGGCGGGGCGCGGCCTTCATGTCGAGACTGGTGGAGTTGTCTCTATCTTATTGAAATATCAGAAAGTTATGGAGTTCGAATCCTTCAGGGATCAGACCTGCGTTCGAGCTCGAAGTGGTGAGGCTGGTCGAGGAGCGCGGGGTATCGGTGGCGCAGGCCGCGCGCGACCTGGATCTCCACGAGAACGTGGAGCGCAACTGGATCGGGGCGGCGCGCGCCGATCCGCAGCGGCCCGTCAGGAAGACCTCGCGACCCCTGGCCGCGGCGTCCGCGCCCGGCCCCGCAGGGCCGTCCCTCTATCGGAAGGAAGCTGGTCTAGCGGTGCATTTCCTCGATGATCTCGGAGCCGGCGGGCTGGCCGTCGCGGTGCAGCTCCTGGCTCTCGACGGTCACGTCGCGGAACTTCCAACCACTCTCGACACGGCTCAGCGTCACGCGCTCCCGGCCGCGGCCTTCGTAGATCACGCGGTCGTCGCCCGAGCCGACGACGGTGCGAAAGCGCAGCTCGACCAGGGCGACGGCCTGGTCCTCATCGCCTGCGACCGAGACCAACTCGTGCTCGACCTGGGAAACCGGATTGCCGGCGGCCGCGCGGCGCTCCCGCTCGAGCAAGGCGCTCCGGCCGAGGACCCTGCCGTCAAGCTCGACGAAGACGAAATCCCCGGTCATGAGCGCTTCGAGGCGATCGAAGTCCCGTGCCAGCAGCCTGTCCTGAAAGCGCTGAAAGACCGCGGCGATATCGGTCTCGAGGCGGTCGTCGTCCCTGGACGGGCCGGCGCCTTCGGTGTCGGTGCCGAGGCGCGTCGCGGCGTGCAGGGCGGCGATGGCATCGGTGCCCACGACGATGAAGGGAAGGCCGAGCGCCTTGCTCACCGAGGCCGCCTGCGCGGCCATCCGCTGCCGCGGTTCCGGGTCCGGCTCGACGTGAATCATGGCGCGGCAGACCTCCGCGAGACGGTCCCGGTTCTGCTTCAGCCAGAGGGACCGGCGCTTGCGGACCTCCGTGGGCTCGCGGTCGTGCTCGCCGCTTGAAATCAGGACGAAGGGGCGGGACCTCGAAAGGAGGCGCTCGATGTCCGCCTCCGTGCCCGAACGCAGGGCGTCCCAGCTCTCGGGCGCGGCAGGCACGCGGTAGCGGACGACGGGGAACTCGGAATCGTCCAGCACCTTCAGTGAGCTCGATCCCGTTCTTTGCTTGCCCGTCCTTTGCTTGGATGCGTCCATGGCGGGGTCCTAGGTCGGTTTCACGGAGGTGGTCCGGCGCTCCGCGGTTTCCTTGGAGGAGCCGGCGTCCCGGGTGAGGGGCGCGGCCCTGGCGATGAGGAAGGCGCCGAGGCAGCTTGCCGCCGCGGTCGCGAAGCCGGCGCCGTAGCCGAAGGTGCCGGCGATGAACCCGGCCGCGACCATGCCCGGGATGGCGCCGAGGGCGAAGAGGGACAGAAGGGTCGTGAGGTCGGTGCCGGCCTGGCCTGCGTCGCTCAAGGTCATGAAGACGGTGCTGACCACGACCTGCATGACCGTGAAGGCCGCGAAGAGAAGCAGCGCGGCGGCAACGCCGATCGGGACAGAGACGAGCCCGGCCAGTTCCGGAACCGCGATCAGGACCAGAGCAGCGGTGGAGCAAAGAGTCATGAGGTCGAAGCCGCGCGCCAGGGAGATGCGGGGCAGCAGGGCGCTGACCGCCGGTCCGACCAGGGTGAATCCGGCGGCGTTCGCGAGTCCCACGACCAGGGCGATCTCGCTGAGGCCGATGCCGAGGTCGACCAGCCGGGGCTGCAGCAGGGTGAAGGCGATGCCCTTGGCGAAGGCCAGCGGCAGGGCGACGGCCAGGCCGCGACGGATCTCCGGACGGCGGAGGAGGACGGCCAGCGACGGTCGCCTGGCCGCGCTCGGAGGCTTCGGCTGAGGCTCGGGAAGAAGCGGCAGCAGCAGGACGACCAGGGCCAGCAGGCCGGCCAGAAGGCCGCAGGCGAGCGACCAGCCGCCGCGCTCGACCGCGACCAGCATGGCGCTGCCGCCGACCAGCAGACCCAAGGCGCCGCCCCAGCCGATCGCGGTGCTGCCCCAGGCGCGGTCCCGCGGCCGGAGCGTCTCCACGGCGTAGCCGAGGGTGGCGATGCGCTGGGTGGCGGCGGCCAGCGAAGCGAGGATCGCGATCGCCAAAAGCGCCAAGAGGTCTCGCGCGGGATCGAGCCCGGCGGCGAGCCCGACGCAGACCAGCGCCGCCAGCTGCATCCCGACCAGCCAGGTCCGCCGCCGCCCCAGACCCGGCAGATGGAAGCGGTCGACGAAGGGCGCCCAGAGAAAGCTGAGCGAGAAGGCCGCATAGGCGAGGCCGAAGAAGCCCAGCATCTCGAGCGGCGCGCCGGCTTGGCGCAGGATCGTCGGCACCGCCGAATAGAAGAAGAACAGGGCGAGGTACTGGGCGGCGGCGAGAAGGGCCAGGAAGACCAGGACCATCGCGGTCAGAACCTGATCGAGACACCGGCGCCGACGACCCGTCCGCGCCCGACGGAAACGGCCTCGACGCTGGGGCTGAAGCGAACCCCCAGGGTCTCGAAGCGCTCGTCGGTCAGGTTGCGCGCGAAGGCGTAGACGGACAGGCTTCCGGCGGCCACGCCGACCTGCGCGTTGACCACGTGATAGGCGTCCAGGGTGAAGGTGTTGCCGATGTCGGCTTCACGCGAATCGCTGAACTGCCATTCGATCCGGGCGTTGACGGCAGCGTCCTGGCCGAGGACGTCGAGCGGCGCCAGGTAGTCCAGCGCGAGGGCCGAGGTCCAGCGGGGCACGTTGGGAACCTCGCCGTCCTCGCGCGCGCCCGAGGGGTCGTCCTCCTCGATGTCGACGAACTCGGCCTCGGTGAAGCCGACGCCGCCGCGCAGGCTGAAGCCCGCCCCGAGATCGGCGCTGCCTTCGATCTCGAAGCCGAAGGAACGATAGCTCAGAGGCACGGGGACGGAGAGGCTGAGCGCGGGGTCGAAGGCGATGAGCGAGGCGTCCTCGACGTCGTTGTAGAACCCGGCCAGGTTCAGCTGCAGCCGGCCCTGCCAGAAGGCCAGCTTGGCGCCGATCTCGTAGGTCCAGGACTCCGAGGAGGGGCGGGCAGTCTGGGGCTCGCCGAAGAACTGGTTCCGGTTCAGCGTCGCGAAGCCGCCTGAGGCATGGCCGCGACGGGCCGAGGCATAGACCCGGTCGTCGTCGCCGAGGGCGTAGATCAGGGCCGCGCCGCCGACCAGGTAGCCGTCGGTGAAGCGGCCGTCCTCGGCGAACTGCGGCACGATCCCCGGCGTCCCGTTGGACTCGAAGAAGCTGTCGTAGTCCTGCTCGTCCCGGCCGACGCGCAGCCCCAGGCTTGCCGAAAGCGCGCCGAAGACCGGGAAGGTGGTCTCGCCGAAGGCCGCGTAGCTCAGGGTGTCGATCTCGGTCCTGACGCTGCCGTTGTTGAAGGGCGAGAAGGGATCGCGGTCGTCGCCCTCGAGCCGGAAGTCCGAATGGTAGACGTTGCCGCCGAGGAGCCATTGGATCTCGGCGTCCTCGGCGGACGCGACCCTCAGCTCCTGCTGGAAGGCCTCGTCGGTGACCTCGGCCTCGCGGACGCTCTCGCCCGGCGTGTCGAAGGCCGAAGGCGGCAGGCCCGTGACGGCGCCGAAGATCAGCGCATCGGTCAGGTCGCTGGTGAACTCCTGCTCGTTGCGATGGAAGCTGGAGACCGAGGTCAGGATGACGCTGTCGAAATCGTGCTCGACCTCGAGCGAGCCGGTGGCCAGCGTCCGGTCCAGATCGTTGTCCGGATTGATCCCGGACGCGGGGAAGTCGCCGCCGTCGCGCAGGAGGAAAGCCGGCGTGTCGCGCCGGTCGTCCTCGTAGTAGCCCCGGAGCAGGACCGTGGTCCGATCGCTCGGCGTGAAGAGGAAGCTGGCCCGCGCCGCGCCGAGGTCGGTCTCGCCGTCCTCGCCGGCGTTGGACAGGTTGTCGATGTCGCCGCCGAAGCTGGCATAGCGCAGGGCCAGGCGCGCGGCGAGCAGGTCCGGGGCCAGCGTGCCGTTGGCGACCCCGTCCACCAGCCGGTAGTCGCTCTCTCCGAACTCGCCGGTGAGGCTGAACTCGGGGTCGAAGGCCGGTGCCTTGGTCACGATGTTCACGGCACCGCCCTGGGAGCCGCGGCCGAAGAGCGTGTTCTGCGGCCCGCGCAGGACCTCGACCCGCTCGATGTCGAGAAGCTGAGAGTTGCTGCCGAAGGTGGGCTGGATCGTCCCGTCCACCGCCCAGCCGATCGCGGTGTCGATCGGGCTCAAGGGCTGCGCCAGGATGCCGACGCCCCGGATGCTGCCGAAGGTCAGCC
>JANQGU010000108.1 GCA_028282935.1 Kiloniellales bacterium | reverse complement strand
GCCGCCCCCAGGGTGGCGGTCACGGCAGCCGCGTCATGTAGGTGCCGCGGAAGCGGATCGGCATGTAGTCCGCGAAGAAGCGGTCCAGGTTGGCCTGCGGGTCGACGTCCGCGAAGGCTTCGGGATGCAGGCTCTTGGCGATGTACTGCAGGAAGGCGAAGTCGTAGAGGGTCCGCGCGCCGCCGTGATAGAGGGCATGGACGTTGCCGGACTTCACCGCGTCCAGGTCCGACCAGCCGGGCCGCCCGAGGTAGGGCTTCATCCGCCCGTGGGTGGTAGCCGGCTCTATGCCCGGGCCCATCAGCACCGCCTGGTCGCGCCCGGCCCAGCCGGAACCGGCCAGGAAGACTGCCTGCGGGTTCTGCGCCAGCACGTGCTCCGGGCTCAGCGGGCCCCATTTCGCGACCTGGCCCTTGGCGACGTTGCGGCCGCCCGCCGTCTCGACCAGCTTACCCCACATGGTGTCGCCGTAGGAGTTGTCGACCTCCCCGGCCCCCTTGCGGCCCAGCTCGACGTAGACCTTCGGTCGCGCCTCGATCTTGGCGATCCGGGACTCGACCTCCGCGACCGCGTCCGTATATTGCCCGGCCAGCGCCTTTGCCCGCGCCTCCTGGCCGAGGATGGCGCCCAGGACGAGGGTCGAGGCGACGTGCTTCTCGACCGTCTGCGCGTTGTAGTCGAGCACCACGACGGGGACGCCGGCGGCCTCGAGCCGGCCGGCGGCCTCGCCCAGCGCGTCGTATTGCCAGGCCGCCAGGATCGCCAGGTCCGGGCGCGCGGCCAGGGCGGCCTCGAGCGAGAAGGTGCCGCTCTCGACCTCGCCGACGTCCGCCAGCTCGGCGAGGCGCGGCACGGCGGCGCTGTAGGCCTCCCACTGCAGCCGGCGCCAGCCCTGCCAGGTCTCGCGCGAGATCGCGACGACGCGGTCATAGGCGGTCGCGCCGCCGACCGCGAAGAAGTCCTCGAAATAGAAGCCGAGCAAGATGCGCTCGGCCTTGCGGGGCACCTCGACCTCGCGGTCCAGGACGTCGGTCACGGTGATGCTCTGCGCCCAGGCCGGCGCGGCGAAGCAGGCGGCCATCGCCAGGCCGGCGAGGCTGCGGATGATGCGCTTGGTCATCGGGAGTGGTCCTCATGAGAATGCAGTCTCGACCGCCGGGCCCTGCGGCCCGGACGGCACTTCGATCCGTCTGCAGTCTCAGGCGGGGGGCGCCCGGCTCAGGAACCCGGTCGTGGCGAGGGCGGAGCGGCGGAAAGGATCCTGGCCGCGGAAGGCCGCGGTGCCCCGGGGCGAGAGGTCCAGCGGCCGTTCCTCGGCGGGCGGCGCGGCGGCAAGAGCGCCGAAGGACTGGCACCACTCGCATCCCTTCACGGCAGGCGCGGGCGTTCCGCCGGAGCCTTCGGCGGGCCCCGGGATCGTCATCGTTCCCGTGGGCGTGCAGATCACGATCGTGGAGAAGGGCGCCGCGCCGTCGGCGGGCTGCGGGCCTCCCGGCGCGGCGAGCGCCGACGCCAGGCTCCACTGCGCCAGCAGCCACAACAGGGCCGGCACAAGGGACCAACGACGGTGCTTCCTCAGTGGGCGCATGGCTAGGCGAGCGTGGACTGTCCGGACCGGATCGGGTGGAGCGCCGCAGGTAGCGCGCGACGTGGCTCCGACCATGTCACAAAGCCAATGCGGGTCGCAACTCCCCGCGGTCGCGACGGCGCCCCGATCTCAGCCGCTTCTTTCGGGGAGCGGCTGAAAAGGCTATCAGCCTGCGATGCTTGCGCCCAGAGCCTGAGCCTGCCCGCCCGGCGATCGTCATGGCTAGAGAGGGTCGAGCCGCTTCCTCGCCTTCCAGAAGTCCAGTCTCTGCCCGTCGCCGAGGTCCTTCGAGCAGGTTTCCACGATCTCGTATCCGAGATCCTCGTAGAACCGCTTGGCGGGCAGCGAGACGCTGAGCAGCGATTCGCGGAGGCCCGATCCCCTGGCCCGGTCCTCCAGCGCCGTCATCAGGGCCTTGCCGAGGCCGGCGCGCTGGCGGCCCGGGTGAACGAAGACGGCGAAGATCTGGCCGTCGCCCAGGCTCCCGGTCGTGACGAGCTCGCCCTTCTCCTCGACGACCAGGACGCTTCCGGTCCGAGAGCGCTCGGCGATCTTGTCTTCGGTATGGAAGTCCTGGAAGAAGGCGAGGGCGCGCGGCGGATAGGCGCGCGCGTAGCTGACACGGATCGTCTCGCGGATCAGCCCTTGCAAGGGGCCGAGGTCCGAAGGCCGGAACTCACGAAGTCTCGCCTGCGCTGGGCCGTCCATGGCGCCAGCTTACCAAGGCGGGCGCGGTCCTCAAGGCCTGCGCCCCGAGAGGCTGCCCCCCGAGAGGCTGCCCCGGGTTTCCTTGCGCTACTCGGCCTTGGACAGCCCGTCGATGCGCTGCTGCAGCCAGCCGCGCTCCTCGCTGTCCGGCGGAAGCTGCTCGAGCAGCCGCTGCCAATAGAGCCCGGCGCTGGTGCTGTCGCCCTTGCGGCGGGCGGCCTCGCCGAGGTGGAACAGCGCGTCGGGATTGGCTTCGTCCAGCTCCAGCGCCTCCTCCAGGGCGGCCACGGCCTCCTGCGGCGGCGCCTCGGTCGGGTTGCCTTTGGCGATCAGGGCCTCGGCGTAGGCGACCCGGGCGCCGGCGTCCTCCGGCAGCAGGGCGACGATCCGCTTGTGCACCTCGGCCGCCTTGTCGGTCTCGCCCAGCACGCCGTAGGAGCGAGCCAGCATGCGCCAGCCCTCGACGTCCTCGGGCTCCTGCTCCAGCCGCTCGGCGAGGCCATCGACCATCCCGCGGATCATCTCCTGCTGATCGGAGGTGCTCATGTTTTGGGCCGCCTGGATGTCCTCCGCGCTCGGCCCGCGCCGCCCGGCGTCGTCCTCCCCGAGGCGGAGCTCGGCCGCGGCCTGCTGCAGCTGCTGCTGGACGAAGGGCGCGCCCGGATAGGCCTCGCTGCCCTTTTGCAGCGCGGCCAGCGCGCCGTTTTCGTCGCCGGCCGCGGCGCGCAGCCGGGCCAGGGCGATCCAGCCCTCGTAGTCCTTCGGGTTCTCTGCCAGCCTGGCGGCCAGCTCCTCCGGGTCCGCCGCGGTCTCGGCCGCCGACTTGGGGCCGCTGGCCGCCGCGACCACGGGCGCCGCCGGCAGCACCGCCGTCGGGTCCTCGCCCAGTTGCTCGGCCAGGGCCGCGGCACGGGTGCGCACGGCCTGGGCCCAGGTCGCCCCCGGCGGCGCCTCGGCCAGGAGCGCGACCAGGCCGTCCAGGGCCTTGCGCGGCTCGCCGTCCTGCTCCGCCGCCATCGCCAGGTAGAAGCGGGCGCGGGGCTCGCCGGGGTCGCCCTCCAGGGTCTTCTCGAAGGCGGCCCGGGCCTCCGGCGTGATCTGGCCCTCGGCCGCGAAGACCAGGGCCTCGCCGCGCGCCGCGTTGACGAAGGGCAGGTCGGCGCGGATCGTCAGGGCCCGGTCGAAGGCGCTGATCGAATCCTGGTAGCGGCCGATCGCCATGTAGGACTGGCCCAGGGTGATCCAGCCGTCGATGTCCTGCGGCTGCTCCGCCAGGCGGCCCTTGAGCCGCGTGATCATGGTCTGGATGTCGGGCAGGTCGGACTGCTCGGCGCCCGGCGCCGCCCTTTGCGCCGTGGCGCCGACGCCGGAGACCCCTGTCGCCCCGGGGCTGCCCAGCCAGGCGTAGAGGCCGAAGGCGGCCAGCGGCAGCAGCGCGCCCAGGACCGCCGGCAGGGCCCGGTCCAGGGGGCTCGCGGCGGCCGCGGTCTTGGCCTTGGCCTCGCGCGCCGCGTCGGCGGCCAGCATCCGGCGTTGGATCTCGAGCTTGGCGGCCTCGCTGTCTTCCTGGGTGACCACGCCCCGCTCGAAGTCGCGCTCCAGCTCGCGCAGCTGCGCGCGGCAGACCTCGAGCTCGTAGTCGGCACGCTGGCCCGAGGCGGCCGGTTGGCGAAGAAAGGACCAGACGAGCAAGCCGGCGACCGCGAGGGCCATCGCGGCAAAGACAAACCACAGCACCATAGCGTTCTTCGTTCTCTCCCGATGACGGCCAGCCGCCGCCGGACATTGGGATTCGACAGCAAGGCCTTTCGCCCCGGCGCTGTCAATCCCGGCAGCCACCGATGGCGAGGCCGAGTTTTGCCCCGCCCGAGGCCTTCCTGCCAGTGTCTATGTAATGACCGGAAGCGGGCTTGCCAGGCCCGATGGCCGTTGCCGAGGGGGCGTGCCGTCGGGGAGCGGTCCGGAAGCGGCCCCCTGAACCGACCGTGGCCGCCGCCGGGCCGCCCGCGCCGCCGATGGCGGCAGGGGCGGGCACGGCGGCCCGCCTCAGGCGGGCCGAGGGCTCATTACTTGCACTACTTGCACTTGAAGCGGGCCTTGAGCGTCGCCTGCAGCCCGTCGACCGCCGGCATGCCGCGCTGGTCGAAGTTGTCGTGGGCCCAGCGCATGAAGGCCCAGCGGACCTCGTCGGCCCGGTTGCCCTCGGGCGGCAGGCAGACCTTGTCCCGCTTGTCCAGGCCGGCGCGGATGTAGAGGTCGGTGAAGCCCGAGACGTACTGCTCGCACTCCATCTCCAGCACCGCGCCGCCGCGGGAGTCGTTGTCGCCTTCCACGCAGGGCTCCAGCAGGTCGGCCACCGAATAGTCCGAGATGTCCGCCGCCGCCTGACCCGAGGCCATCAGCAGGGCCGCCGCCGCGGCCAGGAGGCTCATGTGTCGCATCATGGTCCGATCCTCCCTTCCGGTCCTAGGGCCGCTCGCGCGCGTAGGACTGCAGCGCCTTGCTCATGACCGCGCGATGCTGCTCGTTGTTGACGAAGGCCGGCGAGTTGACCTTGGCCCAGAGGTCCTGGTCGACCATGTTCTGGTGGCAGCCCATGCAGAGCCCGGTGCGCTCCATCTTCTCGCGAACCGCGGCCGGCAGGGGACCCGTGAGAGGCCAGTGCGACCCGACGGTGACCAGTTGTTCGCCGTCGCGGCTGACGATCTGCGAGAGGTCGTGGTCGAGCGCGGGCACCGCCGGCGACTGGACCTGGAACTGCTTCGGGATGGTCTGGCCCTGGTTGGTCTCCAGGTCGACGACGAAGCCCTTGTCGTAGCCGTTGAGGAAGCGGCCGTCCTCGATTCCGTAGCCGATGGCCTTGGGGTTGTTGTGGCAGCTCTCGCAGTCGCGGGCCTTGCGTCCGGCCGTGTGCGGCTGCACCGCGGCGTGGTCCAGGCCCTTGCCTTCCGGGGTCATCCAGATCTCGTTCTCGACCACCGTCTTGCCGTCCTTGTCGATCACCGTGGTGATGACCTGGCAGCCCGGCATCAGCGGGCTGACCCGGCCCTCGCCGTTGATCCCCAGGGTCGGGGTCTCCCAGCGCAGGTAGGAGCGGGTCTCCGAGACCTTGCCCGCGCTCTTCAGGCCGTTGGTGCCCAGCGGATAGTCGGCGGAGAGGCCGTTGGCTTCGCGGGCGTTGGCGGTCTTGATCCAGTCGACGTCGGTCTTGCCCTCGGAGTAGTCGACCGTGATGTGGCAGCCGTAGCACTGCGGCGCCCAGTCGGCGTGGCAGGCATAGCACTCCATCGACTCCATGTGGCGGGCGACGCTGCCCATGGCGACCTTGGCGTTCTGGCTCTTCCAGGTGCCGTCCTGGGCGATCTTCTTCAGCACCGGCACCTCGAAGTCGATGCCCGAGGCCGAGTGCAGGATCACCTTGGAGCCCTTCTTGACCACGTTGCCGTAGGGGTTGCCGCGGGCGGTCAGCAGGTAGCCGTCCTCGGGCTCGTAGATCTGGGCGAACTCCTGCTCGGCCGTCAGCTCCTCGGCCAGGCCGCGCGGCGTGTCGCCGACGTCCTGGGCGTGCTCCTCGCCGTGGCCCAGGGGCAGCTCCCAGGGGAACTTGGAGACCGTGCCGTGGCAGTCCTCGCACCCGATCTCGACCTGGGCCAGCGTGGTGCCGAAGAGGTTGCCGTCACCGTGCATGTCGATGGTGGTGTGGCAGTCCTGGCAGAGCATGCCGCCTTCCGGGTTTTCCGGCCGCGACTGCACCTGATGGTGCAGGTCGTCCTTCACGAAGACGTAGTTCTTGGTGTGCAGCTTCGGCTGCTTGCCGCCGGTCGCGGTGTAGGGCGAGCCGTAGGGGAACTCCATGATGCCCTGGTAGCTCACGCCGATCCGCTTGCCGCGGTTGTGGCAGGAGTTGCAGGTCTCCGACGGGATGCCCGAATAGGAGACGTCGCCGACATGGACCTGGGACTTGCGGCTGCCCTGCAGGCGGTGGACCAGCAGCTTGCCCGGCTGGTCCTTGGAGATGTTCGGATCGCCGCCCTCGTAGAGGCCCTCGTTGGAGTAGGGCACGTGGCAGGACGAGCAGCCGGCGCCGCGGTAGTCGCCGCGCTTCTCGCGGCCCGTCACGCCGACGTGGCAGCGCTGGCACTGCTGCCGCGAATAGGTGATGCCGGCCATGTTGGGATGCTCGGAGATCGCGTCCACGTCGACCTGCGGCACCTGCTTCATCTCCGACGGCATCTGGTCGGGATGGGCGGCGACGTAATCGGTCATGTAGGCGATGTAGGCGTCGGTGCCGACGAGCGGCTCCGGCCCGTCCTCGTCGACCAGGTCGTAGTTGCCCCAGATGACCTTGTGGTCCTCCTGCACGCCCCAGGACCAGAGGTTGCCCTGCAGCTTGCCGGCCTCGGTGTTCATCAGCGACTTGGTCAGGCGCTCGGCATAGCCGGCGTGGCACTGGCC
>JANQGU010000081.1 GCA_028282935.1 Kiloniellales bacterium | reverse complement strand
CCAGGAGAACGCCTTCAAGGGCATCACCGTGAACGCCATCGCGCCGGGCTATATCGCCACCGAGATGGTCAAGGCCGTGCCCAAGGAGGTCCTGGACAGCAAGATCATTCCGCAGATCCCGGTCGGGCGGCTGGGCGAGGCGGAGGAGATCGCGCGCTGCGTCGTCTTCCTGGCCGCCGACGAGGCCGGCTTCATCACCGGGTCGACGCTGTCCGCCAACGGCGGGCAGTATATGGCCTGACAGCGAAGCAGAATCCGGGGTAGGTTCCGGGTCCTGGCCCGGCGCCCCTCGCCGCCGGAAGACGAGCTTAAGGGAGACCTATCCGCGTGACGCCGTCCGGGCGCGGGCAGACCGTCCAGGTCGCGCCCTTCTATCGGCTTCTGCTGGGGCGCGGCTTCGAGTCCTTGCCGGCGCCGATCCGTCAGCTTCACGACGTCAGTGGCGAGACCATCGCCCGCGGCCGCTGCCATGTCCGGCGCGGCGAACACCCCCTGTCGCGCCTCGCCGGACGCCTCTTCGGGCTACCGCCGGCCGGCGAGAACCTGCCGGTCAAGGTCCGCTTCCTGCCGCAGGCCGGGGGCGAGCGCTGGTACCGCCGCTTCGGCACCCATCGCCTGGCCTCCTACCAGGTGCCGGCCGGCCGGCCGGGCTGGATGTTCGAGAGCTTTGGCCCCGGCCGCTTCCTGATCGAGCTGGCCGCGGGCCGCGAGGGCCTGACCCTGTCGCTGCGCGGCGTCCGGATCCTGGGCCTGCCGCTGCCGCGGGCGCTCTGGCCGCGGATCCGCGCCGGCGAGCGCGTCGAGGACGGCCGCTTTGTCTTCGACGTCGAGATCGCCCTGCCGGTCGCCGGCCTGCTGATCCACTACCATGGCCACCTCCGCCCCGAGGGCGCCGCCGATTGAGGCGCTGCCCCGAGGAACGGGCTCGGGTATAAGGGGCGGTGACAGGCTGCTGATGAAGTCGTGAGGCCTTGCCCGCGGTCATGCTTCGACAGGCTCAGCATGAGGCGACTCCTTTGAGGCTGCTCACCCTCACCCTGAGCTTGTCGAAGGGCGAGGGTGGCCGCCGGCACGGCTCCGGCAGTCAGCAGGACCGAGGCAGAAGGGAGGGGGCAGGGCGATGCCGATCAGCCGTTTCGTGGAGTACGAGGAGGCGCCGCCCGAGGTGCGCGCCGTCTACGACGACATCATGGCGACCCGCGGGATCGACTGGGTCAACAACTTCTGGAAGGCCATCGCCCAGCACCCGCCGACCCTGAAGCGGACCTGGGAGAGCCTCAAGGAGGTCATGGCGGACGGCGCCCTGGACCCGATGGTCAAGGAGATGATCTTCGTCGCGGTCAGCGCGACCAACGGCTGCGACTACTGCATCAACTCCCACACCGCGGCGGCGCGCAAGGCCGGCATGACCGACGCCATGCTGCAGGAGCTGCTGGCCGTGGTCGCCATGGCCAACGAGACCAACGCCATGGCCGCCGCCTATCAGGTCGAACTGGACGAGAGGCTCCGCGAGGCGGCGCGCCGGGCATGAGCGACTATCCCAACCGCCCCCTGATCGGGGTCGGCGTGGTCGTCTTCAAGGGCGACCGGGTCCTGCTGGTGCGCCGGGGCAAGCCGCCGCGCCAGGGCACGTGGTCGCTGCCCGGCGGGCGCCAGCGCCTGGGCGAGACCGTGCGCGCCGCCGCGGCCCGGGAGGTCGCCGAGGAGGCCGGCCTGACGGTCGAGGTCACGGCCCTGGTCGACGTCGTCGATTCCCTGACCCGGGACGAGGAGGGCGCCCTCGCCTACCACTACACCCTGATCGACTTCCTGGCGGAGTGGCGCGACGGCGAGGCCGTGGCCGGCGGCGACGCCGCCGAGGTCGCCTGGGCCGATCCCGAGGCCCTGGCGCCCTACGACCTCTGGGACGAGACCCTGCGGATCATCGCCCTGGCGCGCCGGGCGCGGTGACCGGCGTGGGCCAAGTCCCGAAGGCCGGGCGCCGGTGCCGCGACCGGGGGAGGACGGCTCAGAACGTGTAGCGAATGCCGAGTTCGACGCTGTGGCTGTAGAACTCGCTGTCGAAGGCGTTCCCCGCTTCGTTCTGCAGCGATGGCTCGGTCGTCCCGAAGAAGCGGTAGCCGCCGTAGAGGGTGAAGTTGTCGTTGAACTCGTAGCCCAGGCCGGCGGCGCCCTGGAAGGCGAAGACCAGGTCGTCGTCGTCGGAGAGATCGAGGCCCGCGACCCGCCAGTTGTTGAAGCCGACGACGGCGGCGCCGACCCCGCCGCCGATATAGGGCGTCCAGGGCGAGCCCAAGTCGAAGTCGTAGTAGGCGTTGAACATGCCGGCCACGGCAAAGGCATCGCCCGCGCCGTCCAGGGTGACGCCGAGGTCCTTGAACTCGACCTCGTCCACGTCGGCCGAACGCGAGGAAATCTCGCCCTCGAGCCGGAAGTCCCCGAAGTCGTAGCCGCCGGCGAGGGCGATGGAGTAACCGGGATCGTAGCTCGTCTCCAGGACGCTGCCGCTGGCGTCGTTGTCCGCCTCCTGCAGGTACATCGCGCCGGCTCGGAAGTCGAGGTAGATGCCCTCGCTCTTTGCCGCCGCATCCATTGTGACTCCAAGACTCGCGGCGATCAGGCCGCCGAGAAGCGCGGCCTTTCGTGGCTGCCCCCGCATGGTTCCCCCCTTTTGGTGGCATGGACGTGTATGGGAACGGACGTCCTCGTCCGGACCGGGCGGGAGCCTAGAAAATTGCTATAACAAATTAAACTCACAACTTGTTGATTTTGTGAAATACTCTGCTAGCCTCAACCTGCCGGTTTGTTATTCAGGCAAACAATTAAGATACAAGTCCTAGTATAAATCTAACATAGTACATATTATTACTTATAGCTTTTCGGCGCTTCGCCGCTTTGCATTACCCAACCCTGGCAGGGCTGATTCTTGGCGAGGTGCCGCCGGGCCGGCAGCCGCCCCGCCTGCGCGGGGTGAGGACCTGGCGCGGGAGGCGCGGTGAGAGGCCGGCGGCGGCATTGGTGAAACTGCCCGGGCTTCTTTGTCCGATCCGACGGATCTTCCCCTCACCCAGCTCCGGCTAAGGCTCGGCCGCTGGCCTCGCCAAGCCTTCACAACCCTCTCCCCGCGGGAGAGGGTGGGAGCGGCGTCAGCCGCGAGCGGGTGAGGGGGCGGTTCGCTGGGGCGGGGAAAGGGGGCTTGTGCTTCGGTCCGATCCGGTGGTTCGTCAGGGCCACCGCGGGCTTTGCCTGCGACGTTTCCCCTCACCCAGCTCCGGCCCAGATTCGTTCGGGGGCTCGGCTTATCGCCTCGCCAAGCCTGCGCAACCCTCTCCCTGAGGGAGAGGGTGGGAGCGGCGTCAGCCGCGAGCGGGTGAGGGGTAGACGCCGGGCCGTCAGCCGCCGGGCTTGCGCGGGGTCGGGCGCCAGTCGGGCGGGGCCATCTCGAAGCCCTCGAAGGTGAAGGCGGGGCCGACGGTGCAGCCGACCAAGGTCCAGTTGCCCAGGGACTCCGCGGTCTGCCAGGCCTCGGCCGGGACGATGGCCTGGGGCCGCTGGTGCTGGGCCACGTCGGGGCCCAGGTGCAGGGCCCGGGCGTCGTGGCCGTTCTCGGAGATCGTCAGGACCAGCGGCGCGCCGGCGTACCAGTGCCAGATCTCGGTGGCGTCGACGCGGTGCCATTGGCTGACCTCGCCGGCCCGCAGCAGGTAGTAGATCGCGGTCATGGCGCCGCGGCCGCCCCCGGCCGGGGCGTCGCGGAAGGTCTCCCGGTAGTGGCCGCCCTCAGGGTGCGGCTGCAGCTCCAGGGTCGCGATCAGGGTCTCGGCGTCGATCATGCCGCTGCGTGCCCCCTCAGGCCTCGGGCGGCGCGGTGTCGCGCATCGAGGGCCGGCCGGCGAAGTCCCGGTACCAGGCGGCCAGTTTCGGATGGCCGGCGCGCCAGTCCTCCGCCGGGAAGCGGAAGTCGAGGTAGCCCAGCGCGCAGCCCAGGGCGATCGGCACCAGGGTGAGCGGGCCCGAGAGCGCCTCGGCCTCGGCCTCCAGCAGGTCCAGCGCGCGCTCGACCTTGGCCTTCTGGCGGGCGTCCCACTCCGGCCAGCGGTAGGCCTCGGGCCGGCGGGCGCCCTCGATCAGGCGCAGCACGGCGGCATCGAGGATGCCGTCGGCGGCGGCGTGCAGGCGCAGCACCGCGGTCCGCGCCGCGGCCTCGCGGGGAATCAGGCTCGGCTCCGGCTGCAGGCCGTCCAGGTAGTCGCAGATCACCAGGGAATCGAAGAGCACCTGGCCGTCGTCGGTGGTCAGCGCCGGCACCTTGCCCAGGGGATTGGTCGCGGGCAGGGCGTCGGCCTCGTCCCAGGGGTTGCTGTCGACCTTCTCGATCCGCCCGGCCAGGCCCAGCTCCAGGGCCGAGACCAGGACCTTGCGGACATAGGGGGAGGTCGGGGAGTAGTTGAGTTTCATAGGCTCCGGCTCGCTGTGACGGGTTGGGGGTTACGGGGCGGGGGTGACGGGATCGGGACGTCCTGCCGCCCAGGGTAGCACCCCCGGTCCAGGTCCAGAAGGGCCGCCACAGCCCTTTCACCGGGCTTTCACCGGGCCTATGTTACTGTCTGACATGCGCAGCGACGTCGTCGACCTTCGCGAGTTCTACGACACCCGGACCGGGCACGTCGCCCGGCTGCTGATCCGGCGGGCCCTGCGCAACCTCTGGCCGGACGTGCGCGGCCAGCAGCTTCTGGGCCTGGGCTACGCGACCCCCTATCTGCTGCAGTTCCGCGACGAGGCGGAGCGGGTCTTCGCCTTCATGCCGGCCCAGCAGGGCGTGATGCACTGGCCGGACGAGGGGCCCAACGGGGTCGCCCTGGTCGACGAGACCGAGCTGCCGCTGCCCGACAACTCGGTCGACCGGGTGCTGCTGGTCCACGCGGTCGAGAACAGCGAGGCCCTGCGCTATCTCCTGCGCGAGACCTGGCGGGTCATGGCCGGCAACGGCCGGCTTCTGGTGGTGGTGCCCAACCGCCGCGGGGTCTGGGCCCGCTTCGAGCGGACGCCCTTTGGCCGCGGCCTGCCCTATACGCCCAGCCAGCTCTCGCGCTTCCTGCGCGACAACATGTTCACCCCGACCCGCAGCGGCCGGGCGCTCTACATCCCGCCGACCCGCTCCCACACCCTGCTGCGTACGGCCCCGGCCTGGGAGCGGCTGGGCATGCGCTGGTTCCCGACCTTCGCCGGCGTGGTCGTGGTCGAGGCCAGCAAGCAGCTCTACGCCGGCACCCTCGCTCACGAGCCGGCCCGCCTGCGCCTGGGCCGCCCGGTGGTCGTGCCCTTCCCCCAGGTGGCCGGCCGGGGCAGCGACGACGGCCGCACCTGAAGCCGCCGTAAGGGGCTGGGAATCCGGCCCCCGAGGCGGCCCGGCGGCGCCCTCCGATCCCTTCGGTTTTCTTTGCTTTTCCCCCTGCCTCTCACTATCACTAGGGCCCTTGTGACGGAGGTGTGACAGGGCTAGGTGTGACAGGGCTAGGTGTGACGGGGCTGCTCATGGCGGGGGACCAGCCATCGCTGGAGGAACTGCGGCGGCGTATCGACGAGATCGATGCGGCGCTTCAGGATCTGCTGATTCAGCGGATCGAGGTGGCGCGCCAGGCCGGCGCCGCCAAGCAGGGCGGCCGTGCCCGGATCCGCCCGGGCCGCGAGGCCGAGGTCCTGCGGCGCCTGCTGCAGCGACACCAGGGGCCCCTGCCCAAGACCGTGATCGTCCGGCTCTGGCGCGAGCTCTTCTCGGCGGTGACCGGCCTCCAGGGCCCGCTGCAGGTCGTGGTCCAGGCGGCCAGCGGCAACGACGGGCTCTGCCGCCTGGCAGCCGAGCACTTCGGCTCGCAGACGCCGATCCAGGCGGTCGGCAGCAGCGCCCAGGTGATCAAGGCCGTGGCCCAGGACGACGGGACCCTGGGGGTCCTGCCCCTGCCCGAGGGCGACGAGCCGCAGCCCTGGTGGCCGAGCCTCGCCCGCAACGGGGAGGCCGTGCCGCGCATCATCGCCCGCCTGCCCTTCATGGAAGCCCCCGTCGACCGTTTCGGTGTCGCGGGGGCTTTGGCTTTGGGGCTGCTCGATCCCGAGGACAGCGGCTGCGACCGCAGCTTCTTCGTGATGGAATCCGAGACCGAGCTGTCGCGCAGCCGGCTGCGCGACCTGCTGGGCAGCGCCGGCCTGGACGTGCTCGACCTGCAGAGCCGCTGCGAGGGCGGCGCGCGCTGGCTGCATCTGGTCGAGGTCGAGGGCTGCTTCGGCGCCTCCGGCGGCCCGATCGAGCGGCTGCGCGCGGTCGGCGAGGACGCCCTGCTGCAGATCTGGCCGATCGGCGGCTATGCCGCGCCGCTGAGCGCGGCCGAGCTGGCGCCGCTGCGGGAGGCCGCGCAATGAGCCCGCGGCCGCGCCCGGGAATCCTGGAGGTCGAGCCCTACGTCGGCGGCGAGTCGCGGGCGCCCGGCGGCCGGCCGCCGCTGCGCCTGGCCTCCAACGAGAACCCGCTGGGGCCCAGCCCCCGGGCGGTCGAGGCCTACGAGGCCGCGGCGCAGGAGCTGCACCGCTATCCGGACGGCGCCTCGGCCGAG
>JANQGU010000015.1 GCA_028282935.1 Kiloniellales bacterium | reverse complement strand
GAGCTTCTTCTCCAGCAGCAGCGCGTTGGTGCAGAGGTAGACGAAGCGCTTGCGCTTGATCAGCTCCGAGACGATCTCGCCGATCTCCTTGTGCAGCAGCGGCTCGCCGCCCGGGATCGAGACCATCGGGGCGCCGCACTCCTCGGCGGCCTCGATGCAGTCCTCGACCGAGAGGCGCTTGTTCAGGATCGCATCCGGATAGTCGATCTTGCCGCAGCCCGGGCAGGCCAGGTTGCAGCGGAACAGGGGCTCCAGCATCAGTACCAGGGGATAGCGCTGCCGCCCGGTCAGACGCTGCTTGAGGATGTAGGCACCGACGCGAATCTGCTGTCTCAGGGGTATCGGCAAGGTCAGGACCCTCTCATGCGTGTACTTCGAGCGCGCATATACCTGTCCGGTCCGAGGCGGCCCGAAGGTAGTTGCGAATCAGACGCATTTGGCGCGGCTTTGGCGGTAAAAGTGCCCTTTCCGGCGCGCGTCTTCAAGGCCAAGCAAGCCTCAGGGCCCGCCCCGGGCGAAAGAACCTGCGAGGCGTGATCCTTAAGCCACAGCTGGCGGCCCGGACCCCTTCAAGGGGCTGGGCTGGCCGCAAGCTTGGACCTAGGGGCCACAGGCTTGCGGCCCTGGGGCTTAGGCGACAGGATCCTGGCCAATCCTTGGCTGCCTTAGTACTGACGCAGTGGAAGCCTAGGTTTGCCGCAAGAGAGCCAGGAAGAGAGCGAGGATCTTGGAGAGCGAAGTCCTGCCCTGTCGGGCCGCGCGCTGTTCCGGCCGCCGCCGCCGTCAGCGGCGGACCGCCGTGAGACTCGCGGCGCTTCTGCTGTGCCTGATCGCAGGAGCGGTCGGGGCGGAGGAGCGCGACGGCTACGAATGGGCCCAGCCTCAGCCGGAGCCCGCCGCGACCGGCCCCACCACCGCCTATGTGCCGGCCCTGGAAGGGGTCGAGGACGCCGGCCTGCGGGACATCCTCGAGGCCAGCTCCCAGCTCTTCGGCCTGGTCGCGCGCCCGCCGGCCACCCTCTCCGGACTGGAGCGCCGCGCCGAGGAGGATCTGGAGCGCCTGCAGACCGCCCTGCGGTCCGAAGGCTACTATGCGGCCGAGGCCGAGTACCGGATCGAGGAGGCGGAAGGAACCCTCGGCGTGACCCTGGAGGTGACGCCCGGGCCGCGCTACGGCCTGGCCGCCTACGAGATCGGCTACGAGGACCCCGACGCGGTCGCCGCCGACTCCCGGCCGCGGCTCCAGGAGATCGGGATCGACCTCGGCATGCCCGCCCGGGCGCCGGAGATCGTCGCCGCCGAGCGCAAGCTGGTGTCCCTGCTCACCGAGCGGGGCCATCCCTTCGCCCGGGTCGCCGACCGCAAGTCGGTCGTCAACCACGAGGCACGGGAGATGACGGTTCGCCTCTCGGTTTCCGCCGGCCGCCTGGCCCGCTTCGGCCCCCTGACCGTCGAAGGTCTTCAGGAGGTCGAGGAGGACTACCTGCGGGTCCTGGTCGACTGGTCGGAGAACGAGGTCTACGACCGGCGCAAGGTCGATTCGACCCGCCGCAACCTCTCGGGCACCGGGCTTTTCGAGAGCGTGGCGATCGGCAGTGCCGAAAGCCTGGACGAAGACGGCCGGGTGCCGATGACGGCGACACTGGTCGAAGGCAAGCACCGCAGCATCGGCGCCGGGCTCTTCTACTCCACCGACATCGGCCCCGGCGGCGAGGTCTTCTGGGAACACCGCAACATCCTGGGCAAGAACGAGACCCTGAGGCTCAGCGCGACCGGATCTCCGGTCGAGCAACTCGGGAACGCGGCGTTCCGGAAGCCCTCCTTCTGGGAGCGCGACCAGAACCTCCTGGCCAACGCCTCTGGCGGCAACCGGAACACCGATGCCTTCGACCAGATCTTCGCCGAGGGGTACCTGGGGCTGGAACGGCCCTGGCTGGAGAACTGGCAGGTCTCCGCCGGCGCCGCCCCCGCCTATTCGATCCTGGACGAGACCGACCGCGAGGACGAACGGAAGCTGGCGATCCTCGGCTTCCCGCTGACCGGGGTCCGGGACGACAGCAACGATGCCCTGGATCCGACCGCCGGGACCCGGCTCCGCTTGACGGTTACGCCGACGGTGGGCGCCGGCAGCGACCAGCTTCTGTTCCTCAAGGCGACGGTCGGCGGCACCGCCTACTACAGCCTGGATTCCGCCGAGCGCTTCGTCCTGGCCGGCCGCGCCCGGGTCGGCTCCATCGTCGGCGAGCGGACCGAGGCGGTGCCGGCGGACCGGCGCTTCTACGCCGGCGGCGGCGGCTCGATCCGTGGCTACGAGTTCCAGAAGGTCGGTCCCCTGGACGACGACAACGACCCGCTCGGCGGACGTTCCCTGCTCGAGGTCGGCGGCGAGGTCCGGATCCGGCTGACCGACGACATCGGCGTGGTGCCCTTCGTCGATGGCGGCACGGTCTTCGACCCCCCATATCCTGGCTTCAACGAGACCTTCCGCTGGGCGGCGGGCCTGGGTTTCCGCTATTTTACCGGTTTCGGGCCGCTGCGCCTGGACGTGGCGCTGCCGCTGAACCCACGCGACGACGTGGATGACGACTTCCAGTTCTATATCAGTTTCGGGCAAGCCTTCTGAAATGCCGACAGCGAAGCGCCTCCTCCGCGGCCTTGCTCTCACCGTCACCGGCGTCGCCCTGACGCTGCTGGTGGCGGCCGGCGCCCTCTATGCCTGGCTGCAGAGCGATGCCGGGCGGGACTGGACGAGACGCCAGGCGGAAGCGGCCCTCAGCACGCCGGGGGAGAGCGAGGTCGCCTTGGCGGCGCTCGACGGCAGACTTCCGCAGTCGCCGCGGATCTCCGGGCTCACCGTCGGCGACGCGGAGGGCGTCTGGCTCAGGGCCGAAGGCCTCGCGATCGATTGGCGCCTCCTCGGCCTCCTGCGCGGCCGCCTCGAGGTGGCGCGCCTGAGCGCCGAATCGATCGAGGTCCTGCGCGCGCCGGCTCCGTCGGAGGGCGAAGAGGCGGAGTCCGGCCTCTCGATCCCGAGGCTGCCGGTCGAGGTCGTGGTCGAGCGCCTGGCCGTCGAGACCCTCGATCTGGCCCCCGGCATCCTCGGCGCGGCGGCCCGCTTCGAAATCGACGGCGGGAGCCGGACGCAGCCGGACGGTTCGCTCGACGCCCGCCTGACGGTGGCGCGCAGCGACGGCGGCCTCGGGCGCCTGGCCGCCGAGGCCGCCTACCGCGCCGCGGAGGACAGGCGGGCGTCGAGCGAACCGTCCGGCTGCGTCCGGCTCCCGCCGTCGATTTCGAAGCGGGCCGCC
>JANQGU010000159.1 GCA_028282935.1 Kiloniellales bacterium | reverse complement strand
CGGCATGAACACCGACCACACCCTGGAGGAGGTCGGCCAGCAGTTCTCGGTCACCCGCGAACGCATCCGCCAGATCGAGGCCAAGGCGCTCCGGAAGCTCAAGCACCCCAGCCGCAGCCGCAAGCTGCGCAGCTTCCTCGATACCTAGGGCATTATCCGGCCAGATGGAATCGCTTCGCGATCCATCTGGCCGGATGTAATGCCCTGACTTCTTAGTATTAGCGCACTACTCCCGGCCAGACGCGGACGCGTCTGATCGGGAAGTGCGCTAGCGAGAGCAGGACCCGCCGTTAGAGATCGGGCGCCGACACCGGGGTGTCGGCGCCCGAAGTCTATTCGGCTTCAGTGACCGGTCGGGTCGGATCGATTGGCCGAAGCGCGCATAAAAAAACCCGGTCCGGCCAGCTGGCCGGACCGGGTGCAGGGCACCACGGTCTGTGGCTACTCTGCGAGGCGGAGGTTTGTCAGGTCGCCGGCGATGGTGGCGAAGGCCTTCTCCAAGACCTCGCCGTCCGGCGACTTGAAATAGCGTTTGGGGCCGGAGGCGCAGCTCTCGAAGAGCGCGTTGGTCTCCTTGTCCTCCAGCTTGAAGGTGATGGTGTAGACGACGATGCCCTGATCCTTCATCGCCCGGCAGGTCTCGGCGAAGGCCTGCTCCGAGGCCGCCTTGCTGTCGTCGTCCCGGGCGCAGCCCTGGGGCGTGTTGGCGCCGTCGGTCATGACGACCACGGCCTTCTGGATGTCCCGCGCCCTGTAGTCGACCGGCAGCGCCGAATCGATCCCCTGCCAGGTGCCGCGCCAGAGCGGCGAGATCGCGCGCCAGCCCCAGGCGGTGCCGACGTCGAAGCGGGTGCAGCCCTTGGCTTCCATGGCATTGACGGCGTCGGACACCTTCGTCTTGCTCTCTTCCAGCGGCAGGAGGGCGGCCTGCGGGCAGATATGGTCCTTGTAGTCCTGCGGATCGCGCTTCGGGTCGAAGGCGCCGGCATAGGGCCTGAAGGCGCGTTCCTCGGGCGGCGTGTCGTCGTTGCTGGCCTGTCCCGGGCGCAGGTCGAAGCAGAGGTGGGAGGGGATGACGGTGCGGTCGTCGTCGTCATCGTCGTCGCCGGCCTCGATGCTCAGTGCCTCCTCCTGGCCCCTGAGGTTGGTCCGCGCGGTGAAGGGCACCAGCGACACGTGCAGGTCCTCGACGACGTCCTCCTCGCCGTAGAGCGTCTTGAGCAGGGTCTGGGTCGCCGCCTTGAGGTCGCTCAGCTTGCCGCCCTTCATCGAGCCCGAGTTGTCGAGGACCATGACGATCTCCAGGCCCTTGACCGAGCGGCTCACGACGCTGCGGGCCGAGACCTGCAGGTCCCTGACGCCCAGGACGTTCATCAAGGTGGTCGGAACCGTGGCCACGGCCGTGACCTCGATCAGGTCGCCGGTCCCGCTGACCTTGATGTTCGGATCGGACACCTCGGCGCCGATGAAGTCGTCGCCGATGTTTGCCCGGAAGTACTTGAGAATCTGCGCCTCGAAGTCGCCCTTGCCGCCGATCTTCACCGAGCGGCCGCCGGCGAGCGCGGCGGCGTCGACCGCCTGGCTCAGCCTGGCTTTCATGATGTAGCCGCGGCCGCCGTCGAAGGCCAGTCCGGCCGCTCCGACCAGGGTCACCATGGCAAAGGCCAGCAAGGGCAGCGCCGAGCCGTCCTGGCGGCGCAGGAAGGCGTGCCCGACGCTTCGGCATCGCTTTCCGGGTGTCCTTTGCATGTCGGCGCTCCTTAAATTTCCGTAAACCTAATAAGATCCTAATTATTTGTCCAATAAAAATCATGTTTAACGAGCGTTTTATTTATCTCTTACTTAATATATAGAATTTTAGATAAATTTTCTATTTGAGCCTCGGCCCTCCGCCGGCGCGGGACGCACGCGGCCTCCTGTGCTACAGCAGAGGCGACTTGCCGCCGCCCGCCGTGATCAACCGCCAGCCTTCCTGCACGCTCGCGCATGTGGACACCTGAAACCCTGCTTCTCGTGGCCGCCGCCTTCCTTGCCGGCGGCCTGGTCAAGGGCCTGATCGGCACCGGGCTGCCGACCGTGGCGCTGGCCCTGCTGGCGGTGACCCTGGGCCTCAAGGTGGCCATGCCCCTGATCGTCGTGCCGGCCCTGGTCACCAACGTCTGGCAGGCGCTCTCCGGTGGCGCCTTCGTCGCGCTGCTGCGCCGGCTCTGGCCGCTGCTGGCCATGCTCTGCATCGGCGCCTGGTTCGGCGCCGGGATCCTGGCCCGGGGCGACGCCCTGGTGTTCTCGGGCCTGCTCGGGCTCCTGCTCTGCCTCTACTCCGCGATCAGCCTCCTGACGCCGCAGATCCCGGCGCCCGGCCGCTGGGAGCGCCTGATGTCGCCCGCCGTCGGCGGGGTCACCGGCGTCATCACCGGCCTGACCGGGAGCTTCCTGATGCCGGGGGTGCTCTACATCCAGGCGCTGGGCCTGCCGCGCGACCACTTCATCCAAGCCATGGGGATCACCTTCACGGTCGCCACCCTGGCGCTCGCCGGCAGCCTCGGCGGCCATGGCTTGCTGCCGGTCGAGCTGGGCCTGATGTCGCTGGCCGGCCTGCCCACCGCCCTGCTCGGACAGGTCCTCGGGCGCTGGCTGCGCGGGCGCTTCTCGGAGGCCGGCTTCCGGCGCTTCTTCTTCGCCGCGCTGGCGGTCCTGGGGCTCTACCTCGCGCTGCGCGCCTTCCTCTGACGTCCCGCCGGTGCCGGCCGCTGGCAGAATCTTCGCGATCATTGTCATTGCTGCCAGGTGCGGCGCTTGCCAGTCTGGTCCGGCTTTCCCGACGGCAGAGGAGCCAGCGACCGGCATGCCGAAGCGCATCGTCCTCCTGACCTTTCCCAAGGCCCAGATGCTGGATGCCGTGGGGCCCTTGGAGGTCTTCGCCGGGGCCAACGCCCGGCTCCGCGACCGGGATTCCGGTGCCGCGGGCTACGCGCTCGAGGTCGTCAGCCTGCGGCCCGGACCGGTGGTCATGTCGAGCGGCCTGGCGCTCGTGGCGGGGCGCGGCCTCGCTGACGAAGCCGGGCCGGAGGAGTCTGGGCCGGAAGAGTCTGGGCCGGTCGACACCCTGCTGGTCGGCGGCGGCGAGGGCGCCCGGCGCCACGCCGCCGATCCGGAGGTCCAGGCCTGGCTGCAAGCCCAGGCGCCGCGCGTCCGCCGCCTGGGCTCGATCTGCACCGGTGCCTTCGTCCTGGCGGCGGGCGGCTTCCTCGACGGGCGCCGGGTCACCACCCATTGGCAGCGCTGCGCCGAGCTTGCGGCGGCCTATCCGAGGGTCCGGGTCGAGCCGGACGCGATCTTCCGGCGCGATGGCAAGGTCGTCACCTCGGCCGGGATCACCGCCGGCATCGATCTCGCCCTGCACCTGGTCGAGGAGGACTTTGGCCGGGCGCTCGCCTTCGCGGTGGCGCGCGAGATGGTGGTCTACGCCCGGCGGCCCGGCGGACAGTCGCAGTTCAGCGCCGATCTGATGTCGCAGGCCGCCGAGGGCGGGCGCTTCGATGCCCTGCGCCGCTGGATCCGCGATCATCCCGGCGGCGACCTGGGCGTCGAGGCCCTGGCGGAGCGGGCCGGCATGAGCCCGCGCAGCTTCCACCGCCACTTCACGGCCGAGACCGGGATGACCCCGGGCGCCTTCGTCGAGCGGGCCCGGGTCGAGTCGGCGCGCCGGGCCCTTGAGGAGAGCGGCGAGCCCCTGGCCCGGCTGTCCCACCGCCTGGGCTTCGGCCATGCCGACAGCCTGCGGCGGGTCTTTCACCGGCACCTTTCGATGTCGCCGCAGGACTACCGTCAGCACTGGGCGCGGCGACGCCCAAACCACATGGAGATGGAGGACTTGAAGCCATGACCGTCACCCTCGGAATACTCCTGTTCGACGCGGTCGAGGAGCTCGACGCCGTCGGACCCTGGGAGGTGCTGCGCTACGCCGAGCTGAACACCGAGGCACCCCTCCGGGTCATGACCATCGCCGAGGCGGCGGGCGAGATCGCCTGCGCCAAGGGCCTGCGGCTGCAGGCCGAGCGAGGCATCGCCGAGGCGCCGCAGCTCGATGTCCTGCTGGTGCCCGGCGGCCGGGGCAGCCGGCGGCAAGTGGAGAACGAGCGCCTGCTGTCCTGGATCGCGGCGCAGGCCGAGGGCTGCCGCTGGGTGACCAGCGTCTGCACCGGGGCCCGGCTGCTGCTGGCCGCCGGTCCCGCCAGGGGCAAGCGGATCACCACCTACTATGGCGCGGTGGAAGAGCTGCGCGCCGGCGGCCTCGCCGCCGAGGTGCTGGAGGGCGTGCGCTTCGTGCGCGACGGCAAGCTGGTGACCTCGGCCGGCGTCTCGGCCGGGATCGACATGAGCCTCTGGCTGCTCGGCCAGCTCTTCTCCCCGGCCCTGGCGCGCGAGGTGCAGCAGGGCATCGAGTACTTCCCGGCGCCGCCCTACACGGCGGAGACCGAGCAGCCCGCCGCGTAACGTCTCGGGGCCCGGCTAGCCGCTCTCGGGGCAGCTTGTCTTCAGCTCCTCGAGAAAGGCCTGGGCGTCGAACTGGAGAAGGTCGCCGAGCTGCGCCAGGTTCGCGGTGTTCTCCTCGACGAGGAGCTGGCAGTCGATGGAGGTCTTGGCCGCCTCGGAGAGCACCCAGCCCAGAGGCGGCACGCTCTCGCCCTCCCGCTTGACCAGCCGGAACTCGACGTAGTCTGCGCCCGGCTCCCCGGCGGCCCAGTCGCGAAGCTGCTGTGCCGCCAGGTCACCATGGGCGCTGCGGGTGTTCAGCAGGGTCTCGACCGGCGCCAGAAGCTCGGACGCGAAGCGCTGCGGTGCCGGGCCGCCGCGCCGCCGGCTCTCGGCCTCCGCCGTCCCGGGCGAGGCGGGGTCGCGCTCGACGACGCCCGGGTAGTCGGGGTCGCTGCTGATTTGTATGACGACGATCTCGAGGCCGCAGTCCTGCGGCCCCCGGGGGCAGGCCAGGGTCTTCAGGGCCCGAAGCACGTCCAGCGCCGTCGTGGCACCGAAGTTTTCGAAGTAGCCGCCGTCGACGATGCGCTCGAAGTCGCGGTCGAAGTCGCAGCCCTCCTGGTCCCCCGCGTCCCCGTCCGCGTTCCCGTCCCTGGGCAGCGTGCCCGCCGGGCCGACGACCGGAAAGCGCGCGGAGTTGTTGGCCGCGGTGCTCATCCGGATGCGCAAGCGGCACTGCGAGAAGAAGTCGTAGGCATCGGTCAGAATGCCCCGGAGCTGCAGGTTGCTGGTGACGATGCGCTTGCCGGTCGCCACCGAGGTGCCGTTCAGCAGCAGCGCCGGCAGATCCCGCGCGGCCTCGCCGTCGCCGGCCCGCGGCCAGGAGGCGAAGAAGTCCGCGCCCAGGAGATCGCTGCCGAGCTGCCGCCTCCAGGCGAGCTCCCAGGCCTCTTCCAGGGCCGCGGCGCGGTCGGGAAGCAGGGGGAGGGGCAGGAACCTCTGCACCAGGTCCGGAAAGATCATGGCGGCGAGGGTCGGTGCCAGGAAGCCCTGGCCCAGGACCGCCCGCGCGCAGTCGCGGTAGGGCGTGCGCGGCCCGTGGCAGGGCGCCGCGCCGTCGGGCTTCGCCGTCAGGAGGCTGCGGTAGACCGCGGCGCCCAGCGAGCCGCCGGAGACGCCGCTGATCGCGAAGAGCCGCTTGTCGAAATCGGGCGTGAGGTCCTGGAGGGTGCCCAGGAGGCTGCCGGTCCAGTAGGCGGCCCGGCTGCCGCCGCCCGCGGTCGCCACCAGCACCAGCCTGGGCGCCGGCTGCTCCTGCCACTGACCCCGCCAGGCCGCCAGGGCCTCCGCCAGGCTGCTCCGCGGCGCGGGCGCGTTCGGCGCCAGCTTTCGGACCGCGTGGTTGTCGTTGAAGAAGCTGAAGGCCAGGGCCATCACGACCAGGAAGGAGAGAAGCGGCAGCTGGCCGTGCCGCCCGAGAAGGATCAGCCAGGTGCCGGGCGCGATCCAGAGGCTGGCCCCGACCAGGAAGACCACGTCCGCGCGCAGCCAGCCCAGCCAGGTCGGCGTCAAGGTTGCCAGCAGGAAGACCAGCAGCAGGGCCAGGCCGAAGACGGCGAAGCTGCGCTTCAAGCCCGACGGCAGCTCCGACAGGCGGCGGGCGAAGCTGTAGCCGGGCGCCGGGCTCAGCATCAGCCAGTCCGGCGCGGGCGCTCCTTTTCTCAAGGCGGACAGGAGCCGGCCGAGGGCGCGGCTGATCGGCCGCCGGAAGCGCACGAAGAGGTAGAAGCCGAGACCCAGCCCCAGGGTGAGAAGCGCAAGGTCCCGGAGAAGGTCCTGCTCGGCTCCGGCGAGGCCTTCGCGACCGCTCGCGACGAACTGCGCGATTGCGATCAAGGCGAAGGCCGCCGTGCCGATCAGCCGCGGGACGTGCCTGACGAGCCAAGCGACCCGCCTTTTCCGCCCGCCGAACAAGGGGGTCGGGCAGCTCTCCGACACCGGGATGGCCTTGCAGTGCTTCAAGGTCACCCGCGCCCAGTACCAGGCGTTGAGGGCCCAGAAGATCACCGCCGGATAGAACAGGAACAGCGACCAGGGCTCCTCGGCGTGGATCACGATCAGGTCCTGTCCCTGGCCGAAGAAGATCAGGGCCAGGCCGGCGAGCAGGGTCACCAGGACCGAGAGGCGGGTGTAGCCGAGGACCCGGCCGAGGTCCTGAAGGACCTCCCAGATGCAGTTCAGCTTGCCGATCAGCCAGCCGGAGCCGTCGGTCGTCTGGGCGCCACTCATGGTCTTCTCCGTTTCGGGTAAAGGGGGGCGATGTCGGCGCTGCAGATAGACCCATAGTCGAAAGATCTTGGGCAATGAGGTTTGTCACCGGTCGCCCGGCCGCGACTTCGGCTTGGCGCTCCCCCACCGCCGGGTTAGCCTCCGCCTCATGAAGGTCACCCTCCTCGGCACCGGCTGTCCCGTCGTCTCGACCGAGCGCTACGGCCCCGCGCAGGTGCTGCGCCAGGGCTCGACCGCCATCCTCGTCGACTGCGGCTCGGGCGTGACCCAGCGGCTGGTGGCGGCGGGGCTTTCCGGCCGCGACCTCGACGCCTTGCTGCTGACCCATCTGCATTCGGATCACATCGTCGACCTCTTCCAGCTGATCCTCTCCTCCTGGCACCAGGGCCGCGACCGGCCGCAGCGGGTCTTCGGGCCGCGCGGCACCCGGGCCTACGTCGAGGGCCTGATGGCCCTCTGGCGGCCGGAGCTGGA
>JANQGU010000359.1 GCA_028282935.1 Kiloniellales bacterium | reverse complement strand
TCCTGCCTGCTCTCGGCCCAGAGCCTGGATTCCAACACCGCCAAGGCCAAGAACGCGCTCTTCGCCCTGGCCGACACGCCCGAGGGCATCCTGGCACTGGACGACGCGGCGGTCGCCGCGGCGATCCGCCCGGCCGGGCTCTACAACCTGAAGACCCGGAACCTGAAGCGCCTTTGCCGGGCACTGATCGAAGAGCACGGCAAGCGGGTGCCGCGGGACCGCAAGGGCCTGATGGGCCTGCCCGGCATCGGCCGCAAGTGCGCCGACATCATGCTGCACTTCTCCTTCGGCCAGGACACCATCGCGGTCGACACCCACGTCCACCGGGTCTGCAACCGCATCGGCCTGGCCCGCGGCCGCAGCGAGGCCGAGACCGCCAAGTCGCTGGAGGCCCGGGCGCCCGGCTGGGCGCTGGCCCAGGGCCACCTCTGGCTGCTGGAGTTCGGCAAGCGGATCTGCCGTTCCCGGGCGCCGAAGTGCCCGGACTGTTGCCTGAACGACCTCTGCGAGGCCTTCGCCGCGACCAAGCCCTGAACTGGCCCCCTTTTTCCTTAGGGCGTCAGCCCTGGGCCAGCCGGGCCACCAGCAGCGTCACCGTCACCACCGAGACCACGGTCGAGATCAGGGTGACGGTGGAGGCGCGCGCGACGTAGCTCTCGTAGCGGCTGGCCAGGAGGTAGACGTTGGCGCCGACCGGCATGGCGGCGGCCAGGACCGCCATCTTGCGCCAGTCCGGGTCGAGATCGGGGATCAGGCCCAGGACTGCGAAGACCGCGGCCGGGAAGGCCAGCAGCTTGACCGCCGCCAGCGCGGCCGTCTCCGCGACCTTCTCCGACAGCGGGAAGCCCGCGAGGCTGGCGCCCAGGGCGAAGAGCGCGCAGGGCACCGCGGCGCCGCGCACCAGCTCGACCAGGCCGACGAAGAGCTCCGGCAAAGGCAGCTCCACCAGCGCCGCGCCGGCGCCCAGCAGGGCGGCCATGACGATGGGGTTGCGCAGCACCGCCGCGCCGGCGGGCAGGACCGCGCGCCACTGCTGGCCCGAGGGGCTGCGGGCGATCTCCAGCAGCGCCACCGTGAAGGGCATCACGAAGCCGCCCTCGATGACGATCAGCAGCGCCATCGGCAAGGCCGCCTCCGGCCCGAAGAGCGAAAGCGCGATCGGCAGGCCGATGAAGACGTTGTTGCCGAAGCTGCAGGAGAAGCCGCCGATCGCCTGCTCCTTCAGCCCGCAGCCGAAGCCCCAGCGGGTCAGGGCCATGCCGAGGCCGTGGAAGACCAGTGCGAGGCCCAGGTAGGCTAGGAAGAAGCGCGGATCGAAGCGCTCGGCCAGCGGCGAGCTGGCCATGAGGTAGAACAGCATCAGCGGCAGCACGAAGTAGAAGACGAAGCCGGTGATGCCCCGGATACCCGCGGCGTCGATCAGGCCCCGCCGCGCGGCCAGATAGCCGGCCAGGATCACGAAGAACAGCGGCAGGGTGATGGTCAGCACGAGCCACATGGCGATCCCTCGGGTGATCTCTCTGGCGTCTCTCGGACGCCTTTCGGATGGGGGCGGCCGGCTCGGGGCCGAGCGGCCGGCAGGACGGGAGGGGCGCCAGCTTAGGGAAAGCGCCGGGCCGAGGGAAGCGGCCGGCCGGAGGCGCCGGAGTCCGACCCCTCGCCGGGCTTTAAGGCTCTGAAACCTTTGGCCTGTAAGCAAAGGGTTTCGGCTTTCCCCAATCGAGGTCCGGCCCAGATGCCCGCTCCGACCGCCGCCCTGGAACTGAAAGGCCTGTGCAAGAGCTTCGAGCGCCCGGCGGTCGACGGCCTGGACCTCTCCGTCCGCGCCGGCGAGTTCTACGCCCTGCTCGGGCCCAACGGGGCCGGCAAGACCACCACCCTGCGCATGGTCGCCGGCCTGCTCGAGCCCGACGCCGGCGCGATCTCGATCTTCGGGGTCGACGCCCGGCGCGACCCGGTCGCCGCCAAGCGCCTGGTCGCCTGGGTGTCCGACGAGCCGATGATCTACGAGAAGCTGACGCCCTTCGAATACCTGGAGTTCGTCGCCGGGCTCTGGAGCCTGGACGCCGCGGTGGCCGAGGCCCGGGCGCGTGAGCTCTTCGACTGGCTCGGCCTGGCGCCCCATGCCCACGAGCGCTGCCAGGGCTTCTCCAAGGGCATGCGCCAGAAGGTCGCGCTGGCCGGCGCCCTGGTCCACGACCCGCGCCTGATCATCCTCGACGAGCCCCTGACCGGGCTCGACGCCGGCTCGGCGCGCCAGGTCAAGGAGGTCTTCGCCGAGCGGGTGCGCAGCGGGGTGACGGTGATCATGACCACCCACATCCTGGAGGTCGCGGAGCGCATGGCCGAGCGCATCGGCGTCCTGGCCCGGGGCCGGCTGATCGCCGAGGGCACCCTGGAGGAGCTGCGCCGCCGGGCCGGCACCGGCGGGTCGAGCCTGGAGGAGGTCTTCCTCGACCTGGTCGCGGAGCAGGTCGAGGCCGCGTGAAGCGTCCCGCCACCCTGCTCTGGTTCGCCCGCCACGAGCTGCTGCTGGTCTGGCGCGACTTCATCTCCATGATGACCGCCGGCAAGCGCAGCCGCGAGCCGCTGGTCCTGGCGGTGCTGCTCGGCCTCGCCGCCGGCGCCCACGCCCTGGCCTACCTCTTCGTAGTCCCCCTGGCCGAGGCCGGGATCCGGCCCGACCGGGCGACCCTGACGGTGCTGACCGCAAGCGCGCTCCTGTCCTGGTCGCTGATGCTGTCCCAGGCCGTGGAGTTCGTCACCCGGGCCTTCTACGCCCGCGCCGACCTCGACCTGATCCTCGCCTCGCCGGCCCCGGCCCGGCGCCTCTTCGCGATCCGCATCGGCGCCATCGCGGTCTCGGCGACCCTGATGGCGGCGCTGCTCGCCGGTCCCCTGATCAACGTCCTGGCGGTCATCGACGGCCCGCGCTGGCTGGCCGCCTACGGCCTGCTCTGCGCCATGGGCGCGCTGGCCGCCGCGCTGGCCGTGGTGGTGAACGTCGCCCTCTTCCGCAGCCTCGGCCCCAAGCGCACGCGCCTGGTCTCGCAGATCGTCGCCGCCGTGGTCGGCGCCGCCTTCATCATCGGGGTCCAGGCGGCGGCGATCCTGTCCTTCGGCAAGATCTCCCGGCTCGACCTGCTGCAGTCCGAAGCCGTGCTCGCCCTGGCGCCGGCGGCGGAGAGCGTCCTCTGGTGGCCGGCCCGCGCCGCGCTCGGCGACCTGGGCGCGCTGGTTGCCGTGCTGGGCTTCAGCCTCGGCCTGCTGGCGCTGGTCATCGCGGTCTTCGCGCCGCGCTTCGGAGCACTGGTGATCGCGGCCGCCTCCGGCGCCGAGGCCGCGGTCCGGCAACGCCGGCGCGACGCGGGCTTCCGCCCGGCCTCGACCATGGCCGCGCTGCGCCGCAAGGAATGGGCGCTGCTGCGGCGCGATCCCTGGCTGGTCTCCCAGACCCTGATGCAGGTGCTCTACCTGCTGCCGCCGGCCCTCCTGCTGTGGCGCAACTTCGGCGACTCCATCGGCGCCCTGCTGGTGGTGGTGCCGGTGCTGGTCATGGCGGCGGGACAGCTCGCCGGCGGGCTCGCCTGGCTCGCGGTCTCTGGCGAGGACGCGCCCGAACTCGTCGCCTCGGCGCCGATCTCGGCGCGGGCGATCATCCTGGCCAAGGTCCAGGCGGTGCTCGGCGCCATCGCGGTCGTGGTCGCGCCGCTGATCCTCGCCCTGGCCCTGGCCTCGCCCTGGCTGGCGCTGGTGACGGCCGCGGGGATCGCGGTCTCGGCCGCCTCGGCGACCGTGATCCAGATCTGGTTCCGCGCCCAGGCCAAGCGCAGCGCCTTCCGCCGCCGCCAGACCTCCTCGCGCGTCGCCACCTTCGCCGAGGCCTTCTCCTCGATCCTCTGGGCCGGCACCGCGACCCTCGCCGC
>JANQGU010000338.1 GCA_028282935.1 Kiloniellales bacterium | reverse complement strand
CTTCATCGTGGTCGGCAGCTACACCGACCCCATGAACGCGCTCAAGGCCTTTTCCCGGGTCCAGGACCGCTGGCAGGCGCAGATCGTCCACACCGAGGTCGGCGGCCGGCTCTACCGGCGCGTGCTGCTCGGTCCCTTCGGCCGCGAGGCCCTGGCCGAGGTCCGGCGCGAGCTCGCCGAGCGCGGGGTCGAGGACACCTGGGCCTTTCGCACCAGCTGCGTCTCGGCCGGTTAGGCGCCTTCGATCCCGAGGAATCCCCTCACCCAGCTCCGGCTAGGGCTCGGCTTTCAGCCTCGCCAAGCCTCCACATCCCTCTCCCTCGGGGAGAGGGAGGGGCCCGTTGCGTCAGCAACGGGAGGGTGAGGGGACCGCCTCGCAATCCCGTCACGCCCCGACGATGTTGTGCGCCGGGCCGTAGGGGAAGCCGGTGATGTTCTCGGCGCCCTCCTCGGTCACCACCAGGATGTCGTGCTCGCGGTAGCCGCCGGCCCCGGGTGTGCCTTCGGGCAGCATGATCATCGGCTCCATCGAGACCACCATTCCGGGCTCCAGGGTCGTCTCCACGTCCTCGCGCAGCTCCAGCGCCGCCTCGCGGCCGTAGTAGTGGCAGAGCACGCCGAAGGAATGGCCGTAGCCGAAGGTGCGGTACTGCAGCAGGTCGTGCTCGGCGTAGATCTCGTTCAGGTCGCGCGCGATGGCGCCGCAGGTGGCGCCCGGCCGGATCAGCCGGCGGCCCTCCTCGTGGACCCGGCAGTTGATCTCCCAGAGCCGCAGGGAGGCGTCGTCGCAGGTCCCGGCGAAGAGCGTGCGCTCCAGGGCCGTGTAGTAGCCGGCGATCATCGGAAAGCAGTTCAGGGACAGGATGTCGCCGCGCGCGATCCGGCGGCTGGTGACCGGGTTGTGGGCGCCGTCGGTGTTGATCCCGGACTGGAACCAGGTCCAGGTGTCGCGCAGCTCGGCCTCGGGGAAGCGCCGTGCGATCTCGCGGACCATGGCCGCGGTCGCCGCCAGCGCGACCTCGTGCTCGGCCACGCCGGGCGCGATCGCCGCGACGCAGGCCGCGCCGCCGAGGTCGGCGATCTCGGCGCCCTGGCGGATCAGGGCGATCTCCTCGGCCGACTTGACCAGGCGCAGGCCCATGCAGCCCGCGCCGATGTCGACGAAGCGGCTGGCGGGCAGGGCCGCCGCCAGCTTGTCGCGGAGCTGCAGGCTCGCGTGGTCGAACTCCAGGCCGACGACCGCGCCGTCGGGGATCAGGCGCTGGACGGCCCGGTAGAAGTTGTCCCTTTGCCAGTCGGTGTAGGTCAGGTTCGCGCCGAAGCTGCGGCGCCAGGGCTGGCCGCCGTCGATGTTGGCCGCGATCAGCGTCGCCCCGGCCTCGCCGACCACCAGCCCGTAGGGCCGGCCGAAGGCGCAGTAGAGGAAGTCGCCGTAGTAGTTGACGTTGTGGTAGGAGGTGAAGAGCGCGTGGTCGATGCCCCGCTCCGCCAGCAGGCCGCGCAGCCTGGCCTGCCGCGACTCCATCTCGGTGGCCGAGAAGGTCCCCGCGGCCCTTTCGCCGTTCCTGATCTCGATGAGCTCCGGGCGCTCCATGGCAGGCTCCTCCCTCAGGTCCGCTTCTTCTTCTCGGGAATCCTCTAGCACGACCGCGCCACCCGTCATGCGCGCGCCTGCGACCCGGGAGCCTCTCGCGACGCCGCCCCGGCGGCTCTTTGCGTGGCCGGCGCTTTCCTGCAAGGATAGGTCCAGGTTGCGGGGGAGGCTCTTGGGATGGCGGGACGCCTGCAGGACAAGGTGGCGATCGTCACCGGCGCCGGGTCGTCGGGACCCGGCTGGGGCAACGGCAAGGCCACGGCGGTGCTCTTCGCCCGCGAGGGCGCCAAGGTCTTCTGCACCGACATCGACACGCCGGCCCTGGCGGAGACCCTGAACCTGATCCTGGGCGAGGGCGGCGAGGCGGCGGCGCAGGTCGCCGACGTCGCCAACGCCGATCACGTCGCGGGCATCGTGCAGTCCTGCCTGGAGCGCTTCGGCCGCGTCGACGTCCTGCACAACAACGTCGGCATCGTCGAGCTCGGCGGCCCGGTCGAGGCCTCCGAGGCCGGCTGGGACCGGGTCGTCGACGTGAACCTCAAGTCGATGTTCCTGACCTGCAAGCACGTGCTGCCGATCATGGTCGCGCAGGGCGGCGGCGCGATCGTCAACATCTCCTCGATCGCCGGGATCCGCTGGACCGGCGTGCCCTACGTCTCCTACTCGGCGACCAAGGCCGCGGTCCTGGGCTTCACCCGCTCCGTCGCGCTGGAGTACGCGAAGCGCGGCATCCGCGCCAACTCGATCCTGCCCGGCCTGATGAACACGCCGATGATCGTCGAGCCCCTGAAGGAGGCCTACGGCCAGGGCGACGTGCAGAAGATGGTCGAGGTCCGCGACGCGCAATGCCCCATGGGGCACATGGGCGACGCCTGGGACGTCGCCTACGCCGCGCTCTTCCTGGCCAGCGACGAGGCCAAGTACGTCACCGGCACCGAGCTGGTGGTCGACGGCGGCATCACCGCGAAGATGGCCTGATCTAAGCAGCCTTTGTCAGCAAGAAGGGGAGCGGCGAAGCGCTCCCCTCCCGGCGTCGGCCCGTTCCGGCCAGCAATAGGCTTTGTCTCGGTGCCTTAGGGCCAGACCTCGAAGAACTCGGACTGGAAGTACTTCGGCGGACGGGCTTCCCGGACCTCGAAGGCCAGGCTGTCCTCGAAGCGCTTCCCGTGCAGGTCCTCGGTCACCACCTTGACCGAGTGCGGGCCCACCTCGAGGTCGCTCGGCAGCTTGACCTGCCAGATATGGTTCGACTGGTCGGTCCAGAAGAAGGAGCCGTCGGGCCGCGGGCTGCAGGCGCCCGGGTCCGCTGTGCCGCAGCGGATGCTGCCCTGGAAGAGCTCGAAGCCGTTGGCGCGCGGCTCGCCCGAGTCGCTGGCGAAGGCGTGCCGGGCGATCTGCATCTGCCGCTTCAGGGCGAAGGGATCGAGGGTCTCCTGGATGTTCTCGCCGCTGCCCGCCTGGGTCCGTTCCATGGCAACCGGGTCGCGGTCGTCGAAGATGGCGTAGCAGGCTGTTGAAGAAGTTGGCCAGGGCCGGGCGATGAAGTGGGAGTCGTCGCCGTTGTGGAAGCGGATTTCTCCGGTGAGCGATCCGTCCTCTTGA
>JANQGU010000330.1 GCA_028282935.1 Kiloniellales bacterium | reverse complement strand
GCTGGAGCCGGAGCTGAGCGCGGCCGTCACCTTGTCGAAGTAGACGTCCTCGGGGAAGACGTCGTAGGTCACCTCCATCCCGGACAGGTTCTTGAAGTTCTCCAGGTTGGCGACCATGGCATCCGTGTAGGGATGCTTGTTGAGCAGCAGCTTGATCGCCGTGCCCTTGTGCTTCTGCCAGTCGAAGTCGGCGGCCAGCGCCCGCGTCGAGGCGCCGTTCAGCAGGAACGCCGCCGTGCCGGCTCCAAGGCCGAGTTCTCCCATGCGCCGCATTGCGTCGCGCCGGCTGATCTTGCGCCGCACGACCGCGCCGGCCAGATCCTTGGCTTTCTCGTACATTATTGCCTCCCAGTCCCTTTCTTGTTTTCACGGGGTTGTCGGTTGCTGCGCCGTGACGAGGCGGCGGGGACCTTGCCGCCTCGGACGCCTCCGATCAGGGCCGCCGCGGTGCGCTCGTCCGTAATCAGGCCGGTCAGCACGTCGCTCTTGAGAACCGCCTCGATGGCGGCGAGCTTCGCTGGACCGCCGGCCATGGCGACCACCGACTTGCCCTTGAGATCCTCGAGCCGCAGGCTCAAGGAACGGCTGGTGAGACCCGCCGCGACCGGACGCCCCTCCGCATCGAGGAACTGTCCGAGCAGCTCGCCCACCGCGCCGCATCGGTTCACCTCGTCCAACTCGGCCTCGGTGAGCATGCCGCTTTGCAGCATGTGCGCTTCCGGCCCCACCTCGCCGATCCCCAGGACGCAGAGCTCGGCGTCCAGGGCCAGCGCGAGCACGTCGCCGACGCTCTTCTGGGCCAGCAGGACCGCCTTGTCCTCGGCGCTGTTGGCGAAGAAGGGCACCGGCATGAAGTAGCTCTCGCCGCCGGTCTTGCGGGCCAGGCTGTGGATCACGTCGAAGGGATAGGCGGCCGCGTTGCGGGTCAGGCCGCCGAGCAGCGACACGAAGCGCAGGTCTTCCACCGCAAGGCTGGGCAGCGCGTCGACCACCGCGGCCAGGGTGCGGCCGTGGCCGATGCCGACCAGCCTGACGGCTTCGGCCTCAAAAGTCTTCAGCAGGAAGTGGGCGCCCGCCGAGGCCAGCGCCCGCAGGGGCAGCCCGGGCTCGCCCAGGTCCGGCGCCACCTGGCACACGGCCAGGCCGTAGCGCTCCTTGATCGCGGCCTCAAGGGCCAGGCATTCACCGACGCTGCCCTCGACGAAGACGCGGATCAGGCCCTGGCGATGGGCCAGCCCGATCAGGCGGGTCACCTTGACCCGCGAGACGCCCAGCAGCTCGGCGATGTCCTCCTGCCGGTAGCCGCCGACGTAGGAGAGCCAGGCCGCACGGCTGGCGAGGCCCGTATCAGGATGAATCTGCAGATCTCCCTGCACTGAACTTTTCTTCAGTCATTGAACTTTGGTACAAGCCTCGCACTGAAACAGCTTTCCTGTCAACAAAGCTCTGGCTTTCCGAGGGCAGGCCCCTGCCCTCCCGGACGTCGTGTCCGCTGCGCCACGCCGGCAGCCGAAAAGGCACTCCGGCTGGCGCACAGAGTGCCTTTTCGGCCGGAGGCCTAGTCTTCATCTCGCCACGCCTCGCGAGGCGTGGCGCTGACACCCCGGAGGCTTGAATCTGGTCCCGTCCGGTTCCGACGAAGGGGTATGGAACCTAGGGCGACGCGGAGACGTAGCGATCGGCGACGATCGAGAAGCGGCTGAAGTTCGCCGCGTCGCGGTAGGAGCGCAGCAGCTTGATGTACTCCGCGTGCGGCCAGGCGAGCGGCGTGGCGCTGTTCGTCCCCTCTCCGAGCGAGAAGCGATCCACGGGCACGGCGGAGACGCCGTCCCAGATCTGCTCCGGCAGCATCAGGCTGTCGTTGGCGAAGCGCTCCATGGCACGCGCGTAGGTCTCGCGAAGCTGCGTGATCTGGGCGGGAGACAGCGACCCGCCGCCGCTCTCCTTCAGGCGGTCCAGTTCATAGGTGCCGTACTCGCCGGTCAGGAAAGGCCAGGGACGCCCGCGATTGTCGGGATCGTCGCCCGAGAAGTCGGCGCCGTCCGCGACCCTTTCGCCGTAGTGGTCCTGCGAGTAGCGCCGCCACGCCGGGAAGGGGGTGCCGCCGAAGCCGAAGTCGTAGCGCACCTGGTCGTGCTCGGCGATCGCCGGGCCCTTGAGGTTGTAGTCGTCCAGCGTCTCCAGGATGCGCGGGTCGTTGGCGGCGAGCACCCCGTAGCGCACCAGCTCCAGAAATCCGCCGTCGAGGATCGCCCGCTCGCTGACGCAGGGGCCGCCGTTGTTGATGCAGACCTGATGGGCGCCGGCCGGCGTGTCGTTGGGATCGTCGTTGTCGCCGATCCGGATGAAGTACTGCCCGTCGCCGAGAAACCCGCTGGTGGTGAACATCTGGTCCAGGCCGAGCACCAGGATGTCCGCCTGCGCCCGGTAGTAGCTGGCGGCGCCGACCTCGGAGCCGCCGATCCAGTCGGCGATGTCCGCCGCCGCGATCAGGCCGGCGATGACCGCGGCGTTCGTCGAGGGCGAGCGGCCCTTCTCCTCCTCCCAGCGCTCCTGCTCGGTCTCGGCCGGCGTGTAGGTCTCGGCGTAGCGGTCGGCGCCGAGCGTCAGGTCCACCGAGCGCGTGTTGGAGAGGAACTCAGCCGCCGGCTTCAGCATGCCCCAGTAGGCCGCGGCGATCTCGGCATCGCTCAGCACGCCGGCCTGCCAGAGCTTCCAGGCGTACATGATCGGCATCGCCGTCTGGTCCTTCTGCAGGCGAATCCACTCGAGGGTCCCGTCCACCAGAGTCTTCTGCAGGAACCAGCCGGGATCGTTGCCGGGGCCGACGCCCGGGGTGCTGGCGGTCACCTGCACCCGCGGCAGGTAGTTGAAGGCGACCTTCGCGGTCTCGGCATCACCCAGGGCGAGAAAGGCCATGCCGACCTGGAAGAAGTCGCGCACCCAGACCGCGCGGTAGCCGGTGGCGAAGACGTCGGCGGAGGTCGACTCGCCCCAGGGCACGCAGAGGCAGGCGATCAGCGCCCCGGCGTTGGTCTTGTCCTCCATCACCTTGATCGCGAGCGCGCTGGCGTGCAGCAGCCGCCCATCGTCGCCGCTGGCCGACACCAGGGAGCCGATCTCGGACAGGCTGCCGATGTAGTCCTCCCAGCCCACCAGCGCGCCCACGCCGTTGTAGCGGTCGCGGACCGCGTCGTAGCCCTCCCCCAGCGAACCGAGGGCGTTGGCCTCGGCCTCCAGGAAGCTGTCGCCGAAGCCGACCACGACATCGAAGGTCACGGTGGTGCTGTCGACCGTCGGGAGCTGCGCGGTGAGGGCGACGTTGCCCTTGCCGTCCGGCGGGTTGGCTTCGGTGTAGTCGTACTCGAAGTCCATGAAGCGGTCGCCCGAGATATCCGACCAGCCGTCGTTCACGCCGACGTAGCCGGCCGAGGTCTTGACGAAGGGCGCGCTGCTCTTGACCAGCAGGTACTTGTCGTCGGCGCGGTTGCGCGCGCCCAGGTGGGGCGTGCCGCCGGCCGGGGTGCCGACGAAGGCCACGTCCTGGACGCCGGTATTGGCGATGTGCGGGTTCACCAGAAGATAGGGCGTGATGCCGTCCTCCATGGCGGTGAAGATCACCCGCATGAAAAGCGTCTGGCGGCTGGGATCGGTGAAGACGTGTTTTTCGATCCTGTACTTGCCCTCCTTGTCCTCGTTGACGATCCGGTAGGCCGGCGACAGCGGCCGACCCTGGGCGCTGCCCGTGTCCGTGTGCAGGTAGGTGACGCTGTGGGTGGTATCCAACCGCTCCTCGTCGAAGAAGCCGCCGCCCTCGCCGCCGGTGATCAGGAACTGGAGGTCCTTGAGCTGCGCCTCGTGGATCAGTCCGAAGGCGGTCTCGGTGACGATGCCCTCCGCGAGGGAGAACCAGACCTTGGACAGGGCGCCCGTGTCCGCGTGGCCGAAGGCGGTCAGGTCCGTGTTGTACTTCTCGTAGGAGGTGCCGATGCCCTGCTTCATCGAGCTGGCCCAGACGGAGCCGGCGCCGAAGCGCTTGTCCTCCGGAAAGCTGGGGCCCTGGGGCGCCAGCCCGCCACCTTCGGCCAAGGCGAGCGAGCTTGCCGAGACGAGAGAACAAGACAGCGCTAGAAGCGCATCCCGCAGGAGCTTCCTCTTCATGGATCTGTCCTTTGTTGCAGAGTGACGTGAATCGAGCCGGTGCCGGGAGGCCCGCCACGGCCGGGCGCGGCGGAGGGGACCTGCGGCAAGACGATGGGGCAGACGGCGGCGGAGGACACGAGGGGCCTTTGGCGCAGACGCCGTTCGGGGAAGGCGCGCGCCGCGACTTCGAGGGCAATCCGGGATGATTTCATCCGCTTGCTCCCCCTCGCCTCCGTCACCGGTGGCGGTCTATTCGTCGATAATTAGTTTTTGATGTAAACTTATACGCTCCATTCGTGTCAAGGTATTTTGCTCTGCTATTTATGAGTGTCCTCTTCTGCGAACGCGCGAGGCCCCTGCCCCGGCAGGATCGGGTCCAGCTGTCCGGAGGCCGAGGTCGCCCGGATCCGCCCCTTGTGCCGCGTCGGACGTTTTCCTGTGGAAGTTGCGCCGCGGCAGGGCCTAGAGTCCGGCTGGCGGCTTTCCCTGCCCGGAAAGGAGAAGCGATGGACGAAGATCTGACCGCCCGGGTACGCGCCATCGAGTTCCTGATGACGCGGCTTGTCGCTCACATCGCGCTGCAGAGGGACGACCCCAAGTCCGCACCCGAGGTGATCGACGCGCAGCTCGACAGCCTCCTGCAGTCGGCCGAGCTGGGCTCCAGGACCAAGTCGGCGCTCAGCGACCTCTTCGAGGATGCCAAGCGCCTGGCCCGGGAATCCGCCAAGGACGGGAGCAAGGCTGCTCGCTAGGAGCCTGACTGCAGGTATCGGCGCCCTGAGGCGTCAGCCGAAGATGTCGTTGGTGATGCCGGCGTACCAACCGTCGGCTTCCATCTTGGTCTGCTGGCGGATCTCCGTGTCCTCACCGACCTCGCTGATGAAGCCGTCGGTCTTGGCGATCTTCTCCTCGGTCGCCTGGTAGTTCGCCCCGACCTTGACCGCGTCCTCGGCCGCGACTGTGCTCCAGCAGGTGTTGCGGAACTTCGGCGGGAACTTCTTCGATCCGGTCAGCTCGTGGCGGATCGCCATGGCCGCGACCTTGGCCTGGCTGTTGGCCGAGAAGGCCGACTTGGGCATGTCGCCCGGGATGCAGGCATCGCCGATGACGTAGACCCCCTCGACCTTGCGCGAGGCCATGGACTCCGGCACCACCGGGCACCAGCCGCTGTCGTCGGCCAGGCCCGCGAGCCCAGCGATCGCGCCGGCCCGCTGCGCCGGGATGACGTTGGCGACGCCGGCCTTGTGCTTCTCGCCGCCGGCGACCAGGGTCATCGCCCCGGCGTCGACGGCCTCGACCTTGCCGCCGAATTCCTCGGGCACCCATTCGATCATGCCCTGGTAGTAGGTCTCCCAGGCCTCCTGGAACAGCGCCTGCTTGGAGTGCTTGTTCTTGGCGTCGAGGATCAGGATCTTCGACTTCGGCTTGGCCTGCTTGAAGTAGTGGGCGACCAGGCTGACCCGCTCGTAGGGGCCCGGCGGGCAGCGGAAGGGGTTGGGCGGGGCGGCCATGACGAAGAGCCCGCCGTCCTCCAGGGCCTCGAGCTGCTTGCGCAGGATCTGGGTCTGCTGCCCGGCCTTCCAGCTGTGCGGCATGACCAGCGAGGCGGCCTCGCTGTAGCCCTCGATCGAGTCGTAGATCACGTCGATCCCGGGCGCGACCGCCAGGGCATCGTAGGCGAGCTTGCCGCCGTCCCGCAGGGCGACCGTCTTGGCCGCGGTGTCGACCCCGACCGCGCGGTCGAAGACCAGCTTGACGCCGTAGGCCTGCGACAGCTTCGTGTAGCCGTGGGTGATGCTGTCGAAGCTGCGCATCCCGCCGAGGTAGAGGTTGCTATAGAAGCAGGTCGTGTAGAGCGGGTTCTCCTGGACCAGCGTGACCTCGAGCGCGCCCTTGCTGTCGCGCGCGGCGTACTTGGCCAGGGTCGCGCCGGCGGCGCCGCCGCCGATCACGACCAGCCGGCCCTTGCTCTGCGCGCGCAGCAGCGAAGGGGCTGCGATCGCGGTGGCCAGGGCACCCAGGCCCTTCCCGAAGTTCCGTCGTGTCAGTTTCATGGTCTTGACCTCCCGTGGCTTTGTCATTCTTGGCGCTGGGCGGCGTAGTAGGCCGCCAGCGCGGCGATCTCCTCGTCGGTGAGCGCGTTGGCCACGCTCACCATGGCGGGGTTGCTGCGACGGCCGGACTTGTACTCCCGCATCGCGATGATGAAGTAGTCCTCCGGCAGGTGGCCCAGGGGCGGAATGCCGCCCTCGAAGGCATCCAGCCGATGGCAGGTCGAGCATTGCGACGACAGGTACTCGCCGTACTCGAAGAGCTCGTCGCCTGCGGCCCCTCGCGGCAAGGCGAACAACAGGGCGAAGGAAAGGGCGGCGGCTTCCCGACGCATAGAGATCATCACTGAACCCTCCCTGTTCCCGGTGGCGGGCGGGCGGCCCGCGCCGCCGCTACAGAGGCAAGCGATCCTCGATCGCCGCAATCCCCGCCAGGGCGCAGTCGTGGTCCTCTTCGCCCCCGGGCGCGCCGGAGACGCCGACGGCCCCGACCATCTGGCCGCCGACCGAGACCACCACGCCGCCGCCCAGCATCAGGGCGTTGGTGATGTCGCGGGCCCCGGACTGCGGCATGCCGCCCTTGGTGACCGGCACCAGTTCCTGGGTGTCGCTGCGGAAGCTCACCGCCGTCCAGGCCTTGCGGGTCGCGGTATCCGGCGTGTGCGGTCCGGCGAAGCGGTCGCGCACCAGGGCCTGCGGCACGCCGAAGCGGTCGACGACCGCGACCGCGACCTGGAATCCCTTCTCGTTGCAGGCCTTCATCACGGACTGCGCCAGATCGACCGCCAGCCGCGGGGCCAGCACCTGGAAACTGACCAGGGGCTCGTCCTGCGCGCCCGCGGGTCCCGCGAGCGCGGCGGCGACCAGACCGATCATGCCAAGCTTCTTCAACATCTTTACCCCTCTCCCCTTCTCGGGTTGTCCTGTTCTGTCTCGAATCGGCGTCAGCCCTCCGGGCCGCGGTCGAGCCGCGCCAGCAGTTCGCCCAGCAGCGGCCAGAAGAAGTGCTCTCCGGGATAGCCGACGATGCGACCGACCTCGACGCCCTCCGCGAAGAGCACGAAGGTCGGGCTGAAGACGACCGGATCGACCGCTTCCAGGTCGGCCGGTCTCGGCAGGGTCATGTCGACGCGGCGCAGCGGCGCCTGCCGGCCCTCGGCGGTCTTGTCGTAGACCACGCCGATCTCGGCCCGCCAGGCCGCACACCAGGGGCAGCCGGGCTCCTCGAACATCAGGAGCTCCGCCGCCCGCAGCGCGCCCGGGAGGACCAGCGAGAGGCAGAAAACCGCCGCCAACAGCAGCCTCCCCGGCCCCTGCCGCAGTCTCGAAGCTCTCTGCCTTGGCCCCTCGAGCATCGCCACTCACATTCAAACTTGATATATTGTCTGAAACGAATACGATTATCGCAAGAAAATTATAAACGGGGTGCCTGGCGTCGTCCGGCGCGGCCCCCGAGCAGGCGAAGCAGGAGGGAGACTTGATCACCAGGATCATCGCGTCCCTTGCGGCACTCTCGGTGTCCTTGGGTTTCTGCATCACGGCCGCCCTGGCCGAGGAGATGGTGGCCTACAAGGTCGTCGACGACATCGAGATCCAGGACTCGCTGACCGGCAAGCCCGGCGATCCGGCCCAGGGCCGCAAGCTCGCCATCGACCGCAAGCTCGGCAACTGCCTCGCCTGCCACAGCCTGCCCATTCCCGAGCAGCAGTTCCACGGCGAGACCGGCCCCGACCTCGCCGGCGTCGGCAGCCGGCTGACCCCGGGCGAGATCAGGCTGCGGGTCGTCAACCCTAAGCTGGTCAACCCGGATACCATGATGCCCGCCTTCTACAGGGTCACGGGCCTCAACCGGGTGATGAAGGACTTCGCGGGCAAGCCGATCCTGACCGCCGAGCAGGTCGAGGACGTCGTCGCCTATCTCATGACCCTAAAGGAAGACTAGGCCTCCGGCGCCGCGGCGCCGCAAAGGCGGTCGGAAGCCAGCCAAACGGCAGGAGAACGGAATGACAAGCCAGACGAAGGCAGAACAGACAGGGGCGGCGGGCTGGACCCGGCGCCGCTTCATCATCACGCTCGGCGCGGCCTCGGCGGCCGCCGCCGGCCTGACGGCGCTGCCCGGCGGGGCGGCCTGGAGCGCCGAGGACGCCAAGACGGTCGAGGAGGAGATCAAGCGCCTGATGGGCGGAAAGGAGCTCGCCGACGGCGCCAAGATCATCTCGATGGACCTGCCGCAGATCGCCGAGAACGGCAACACCGTGCCGCTCGAGGTCTCGGTCGAGAGCCCGATGACCGAGGCCGACCACGTCACCACGGTCCATATCGTGGCCGACGGCAACCCGCGCCCCGGCGTCGCGAGCTTCCACTTCTCGCCCCTCAGCGGGCGCGCCCAGGCCTCGACCCGGATGCGCCTGGCCAAGACCCAGAACGTCATCGCCATCGCCGAGATGTCCGACGGCAAGGCCTACATGACCAAGGCCGAGGTCAAGGTGACCATCGGCGGCTGCGGCGGCTGACCGCGGCAAGAGACGGGAGCACAGCAGACATGGCGAAACCCAAGCCCCGGATCCGCGCACCCAAGAAGGCCTCCAAGGGTGAGGTGATCGAGATCAAGACCCTGATCTCGCACCCCATGGAGTCCGGGCAGCGCAAGGACCGCAAGACCGGCGAGATCATCCCCCGGAAGATCATCAACGCCTTCACCTGCACCTACAACGGCCAGGAGGTCTTCAAGGCCGACTTCCATCCGGCCATCTCGGCCAACCCCTACATGTCCTTCTTCGTGAAGGTCAAGGAGAGCGGCGAGTTCGAATTCACCTGGGTCGACGACGACGGCACGACCTACTCGAAGAAAAGCAAGCTGACGGTCAACTGACCGCGAAAGGGGGAGGACGATGCGCAGACTGGTACTGGCCCTGCTTTGCGGCAGCGCGGTGAGCCTGGCCTTCGCCGGCGTCGCCGTGACCGACGACGCCGCCCAATGGGGGCCCTACAAGGTGGGCGACAAGCGCTCGGGCTACACCTTCGCGCAGCCGGAGACGCGGGCGATCCAGGAGGACGACTTCGAGAACCCGGCGTTCCTTCTGGTCGACGCCGCCGCCGAGCTCTGGGAGACGGCCGAGGGCGAGGCCGGCAAGTCCTGCGCCGACTGCCACGAGGACGTCGAGAGCATGAAGGGCGTCGGAACCCGCTATCCGATCTATTTCGAGCCCTGGGGCAAGCTGATGAACGTCGAGCAACGGATCAACCAGTGCCGCGTCGACAACATGAAAGCCGAGCCCTGGAAGTACGAGTCCGACGCCCTGCTGGGCATGACCATGCTGGTCAAGCTGCAGTCCCGCGGCATGCCGATGGAGGTCTCCATCGACGGCCCGGCCGCCCCCTTCTACGAGAAGGGCAAGGCCTTCTACGAGGAACGCCGCGGCCAGCTCGACATGGCCTGCGCGCACTGCCACGTCGACAACGCCGGGACCATGCTGCGCGCCAACCTGCTGACCCAGGGCCAGCCCAACGGCTTTCCGACCTATCGCCTGAAGTGGCAGAAGGCCGGCTCGCTGCACCGCCGGCTGCGCGGCTGCAACAAGCAGGTCCGGGCCAAGCCCTTCAAGGCGGGATCGGACGAATACGTGAACCTGGAGCTCTACATTTCCCACCGGGCCAACGGCCTCCCTGTTGAAACTCCGGCGGTCCGCAACTGAACGGTCTGCTGTCCGGCCGCCTCCCCGTTCGGGACTGCCTTTTCGGGGCGGCGGCCGTCTTCTTCGCTCCCTTTCACGTGCCGCCCCGGCGCCGCGCCGCGGGCCGAAGCCAGAGGATGCCGAGCCGCCATGTTCAGCCGACGTGACTTCCTGATCCTGGCCGCGACCACCGCGGCGCTGACGGGGACCAAGGGTCGCCTCGCCCGGGTCGCGGCGCAGCAGGCGATCACCCAGGACGACCTGCTGTCCTTCGACTCCCTGGGGCAGGTCACCCTGCTGCACTTCACCGACCTCCACGCCCAGTTGCGGCCGGTCTACTTCCGCGAGCCCTCGGTCAACCTGGGGGTCGGCGAGGCCAAGGGCCTGCCGCCCCACGTCACCGGCAAGAGCTTCCTCGAGGCCCACGGCATCGCCGCCAAGTCGGCCGAGGCCTACATGCTGACCGACCAGGACTTCGAGGCCCTGGCCCGCAGCTACGGCCGGGTCGGCGGCCTCGACCGCATGGCCAGCCTGGTCAAGGCCATCCGGGCGGCGCGGCCGGACAACACCCTGCTGCTCGACGGCGGCGACACCTGGCAAGGCTCCTACACCTCGCTGGTCAGCGACGGCGCCGATATGGTCAAGGCGATGAACGCTCTGGGCGTCGACGCCATGACCGCGCACTGGGAGTTCACCTACGGCAGCGACCGGGTCCAGGAGCTGGTCGAGGAGCTGGCCTTCCCCTTCCTGGCCGGCAACGTGGTCGATACCGAGTGGGAGGAGCCGGTCTTCTCGCCGACCCAGGTCTTCGAGCGCGGCGGGGTCAAGGTCGCGGTCATCGGCCAGGCCTTCCCCTACACACCGGTCGCCAACCCGCGCTACAAGATCCCGACCTGGTCCTTCGGCATCCGCGAGAAGGAGGTCCAGGGCCACGTCGAGGCGGCCCGCGCCGAGGGCGCCGAGCTGGTGGTCCTGCTGAGCCACAACGGCTTCGACGTCGACCGCAAGCTGGCCGGCCGGGTCGAGGGCATCGACGTGGTCCTGACCGGCCACACCCACGACGCCCTGCCCCGGGTCGAGACCGTCGGCAAGACCCTGCTGGTCGCCTCGGGCAGCCACGGCAAGTTCCTCTCGCGCCTCGACCTCAAGCTCGAGGGCGGCAAGCTGGCCGAGCACCGCTACCGCCTGATCCCGGTGCTGAGCGACGCCATCCAGCCGGACCCGGAGATGGCGGCGGTGATCGAGGAGATCCGCAAGCCCCACGAGGCCGAGCTGCGCCGCGTCCTGGGCCGGACCGAGAGCCTGCTCTACCGCCGCGGCAACTTCAACGGCACCTTCGACGACCTGATCTGCCAGGCCCTGCTGGAGGAGCGCGACGCCGAGATCGCGCTCTCGCCCGGCTTCCGCTGGGGCGCCTCCCTGCTGCCCGGCCAGGAGATCACGGTCGAGGACGTCTACAACATGACGGCCATCACCTATCCCAAGGCCTACCGCAGCGAGATGTCGGGCCAGATGCTGAAGGACATCCTGGAGGACGTGGCCGACAACCTCTTCAACCCCGATCCCTACTACCAGCAGGGCGGCGACATGGTACGGGTCGGCGGGCTGGCCTACACCATCGACGTCCGGAAGCCGATCGGCAGCCGGATCAGCGACATGACCTCGGCGAAGGACGGCAAACCCATCGATCCGGCGCGGAACTACGTCGTGGCCGGCTGGGCCTCGGTCAACGAGGGCACCGAGGGCCCGCCGATCTACGACCTGGTCGCGCGGCACATCGAGAAGAAGAAGAGCGTCGTCATTCCGGAGAACCAGAGCATCCGCGTCCTCTCATGACCGGAATGGAGGTCTCCTTCCTCGCCGCGGTCGGGGCGGGAATCCTCAGCTTCCTGAGCCCCTGCGTCCTGCCCCTGGTGATTCCCTACCTGGCCTTCCTCGGCGGGATGACCCTGCAGGAGGCCGATCCCGAGGCCTCGAGCGGCGCGACCCTACGCCGGGTCCTGCCGGCGGCCTTCGCCTTCGTCCTGGGCTTCTCGACGATCTTCATGGCGCTGGGCGCGACCGCCTCGGCGCTCAGCGGCCTGATCACCAGCTACATCCACGTCCTGGCGCCGATCGCCGGCGTGGTCATCATCCTGCTCGGCCTGCACTTCCTGGGGGTCTTCCGGATTCTGGCGCTGTTCCGCGAGGCCCGCTTCCACATCGAGTCGCGGCCGGCGGGGCTGCTCGGCGCCTACGTGATCGGCCTGGCCTTCGCCTTCGGCTGGACCCCTTGCGTCGGGCCGATCCTGGCCGCGATCCTGATGGTCGCCGGCAGCGAGGACTCCATGACCTACGGCGCCTCGCTGCTCGGCGCCTACGCCCTCGGCCTCGGCATCCCCTTCCTCGCGGCCGCGGTCGCGGTGCAGCCCTTCATGGCCTTCCTGAAGCGCTTCCGCCGCCATCTCGGCAAGGTCGAGAAGGCCATGGGCGGCCTGCTGGTCGCGACCGGCCTGCTCTTCGTCACCGGCTCGATGTCCGACATCGCCTTCTGGCTGCTGGAGACCTTTCCGGCGCTCGGCCGCATCGGCTGAGACCTCCGGTCAGGGATGCACGTAGGTCCAGCCCGAGAGCTGGCGCTCGACGATCTCCGCGACCCCGGCCTGGACGTAGTCGACGCCGTCGATCAGCTCCTCGGGGCTGTGCTTGGTCGCCTCCAGCGTGTTGCCGCAGCCGATGAACTGGACGTTGTACTTCAGCAGGCTCTCGACCCGCTCGCGCACCGGCGAGGTCTCCTTGTAGAGCGCGGTCATGCCCGGACCGAAGACCACGATGGCGACCTCGACGCTGTCCATGCCGTAGAACTTCTGCATGTTGACCGCGTTGTGGAGCGTGTCGTTGATCTTGCGCGGATCGTCGGTCGAGATCTGCAGCAGGATCCGCCGCGGCGTGTCGAAGTCCGGCTGGGGATCGGCGATCTCGGTCTCGAGTTCCCCGGCGGCGAGCGGCGCCGGGGCCAAGCCGAGGCCGAGCAGCAGGGCGGCAAGGCCGAGAGCAACGGGCAGCGATCTGGTCATGTCTTCCTCCTCATCCGAACTGCAGCCAGAGCATGCGGTCGAAGGAGCGGACCTCGCGCAGGATCGAGATCACCGCCTCCCCGTCCCCGGCGTCGATCACCGCCCACATGCGCCCCAGCGACTCCAGGGTGCCGTCGGTGATCCGCTTGAATTCCGGCGTCTCCGCGATATCCGCCGGCGCCCGCTCGGCGCAGCGGCGGTAGAGGTAGGCAGTGACCGCGGTCTTGGCCCTGAGGTCGTTGACCTGCTCCGGCACAGCGAAGTCCGGCGGGCTCTGACGGAACACCCAAAGCGCATCCATGGCGGCGTTGGCTTCGTCGACGTCGTCGGAGAAGACGCGGACCTGGTTACGCGCCCGCAGGGCCGCAAGGGTCCCGCGGATCGGCGCCAAGGCCGCCTCGGCCGGTTCCGTCAGGTCCTGCTGCGTCGCCGCCTTGGCCTTCTCCAGGCGCGCGCCGATGTCGTCGTAGATGCCCGGCCAGGCGCGGTCGTCGGCAAAGGCGTCCGGCGGCGAGTCGCGGAACGGCCTGACCTCGGAGCGCCAAAGGACGGCGGCCTGCTGCAGCTCGACGTTGGCCACCGCCGGGTTGCCGGTCCGCAGGTAGAAGACCGCGCCGCGGTAGTGCGTGTAGGCCTTGGCGACCGCGGCGTTGAAGCGGGCCAGCTCGCTGGCCCCGACCGGGGCGGAGAGCGTGAGCACCGCAAGGCAGAAAAGGGTGGAGCGAAGAGCGGACATTGGGAACCTCCCGTGCAAGGGGTTCAGGGGTCCTCGGCCAGCACCGGCAACATCAGCCGGTCGACCGGGGCAAAGTCGTCGGTCAGCAGCGGTACCTCCGACGCGGCGATCCGACGGGCCAGGTCTTCCGCCGGCCAGCGCCGCCAGCTCGGCCCCGCCGGCGCCAGGCCGGCGAGACGGTCGCGGCCGCTTCCGGTCCGGCCGGCGACGACGAGGTAGGTCACGCGGCCACCGGCCAGCTGCGCCTCGTCGACCCAAACCTCGACCCGGTCGAAAACCCGGCCCAGGGTCCGGACGCTGGCCAGGAGAAAGAGCGGGCGCCGGGCGCCGTCGATCACGTTGAGGGCGTAGAAGCCGGCCGGCTTGAGGCGGGCGTCCAGCAGCCGGGCGAACTCCAGGGTGGTCAGGTGCTGGGGCACCGAGATGTCGTGGAAGGCGTCGCCGACGATGACGTCGAAGGCGGTTCCCTCCGGCAGCGACCGCAGCACGCGGCGGGCGTCCCGATGGGTGACCTCGAGGTTGTCGCGCGCGCGGTCCCAGAGCGCGTCGCGGGCGACCGCGGTCACCGCCGGGTCGATCTCGGCGACCAGAAGCCCGGCCCTGGGATAGCGTGCCGCCCAGGCCCGCGGCAGGGTGTTGGCGCCGCCGCCGATGAAGAAGGCCGTGAAGTCCTCCGGCGGGCCGAGCCGCAGCGTCAGGAGGCGGTCGGTGAGCGCCAGGTAGGAGGAATGCAGGCGCAGGGGGTCCTCGCGGTCGTTGATCCCGTGGCCGAGGTGGTCCAGCACCATGGCCGCGGCCGGACGGCCGATCTCGGCGGTCAGATCGACGACGCGGATGCAGTAGTAGTCGCTCTCGACCAGGCAGGGGCTGGTGAAGGCCTGGGTCCGGGCGCCGCCGCCCAGCGCGACGGCCAAGGCGAGAGCCAGGGCGGCGCCCGCACCCCAGGCCTGGCGGGCCGCCGGGCGGGCGGCGCAGCCGAAGCCCAGCGCCATGGCCAGATAGGCCACGGCCACGGCCAGCACCGAGCCGAGCGAGCCGATCCATGAGATCATCACATAGCCCGCCGCCAGGGTCCCGGCGATGCTGCCGACGGCGCCGACCGCGAACATCTGGCCGATCGCCTGCCCCGGGGCCCGCGGCAGCGCGTCGACCGCCAGCTTGGTCAGGATCGGCGACAGGGTGCCGACGAAGAGGCTCGGCAGCAGGAAGAGCGCCGAGGTCAGCAGGACGATGGCGGTGATCGGGTGCAGCCCGGCCGAGAGCACCAGGGGCGAGACCAGCCGGATCAGCGGCAGGCAGGCCGCCGTCGTGACCGCCGCCAGGCCCAGCAGCCAGGCGAGCTGCCAGCGCGCCGCGCGGTCGTCCCGGGTCGCGAGGCGCCCGCCGATCCAATGCCCGATGGAGAAGCCGGCCAGGACCACGGCGATGACCGCGGTCCAGGTGTAGAGCGACATCCCGACGTAGGGTGCGATCATGCGGCCGGCGACGATCTCCAGGATCAGGCCGCCCGCCGAGCTGACGAAGAGCACGGCGGCATAGAGCAGCCGCCGACCCCCGGCCCCGTCTTCCGGCCGGGCCTGCTGCAGAGCGATAGGCGCCCCTGCCTCGATCCCCCCGCCACCGTTCTCCGCCATCACCTGACGAGCCATCCCTGCCCGGTGCGGCACAGAAACCGCGTGCAATTACATATTCATACTATAGAATGTGTTTTCCGAAAAGAACAGGCCGGAAGGCCGGATTCTCGATGCGGAGGGGAAGACGATGGTGACGCGGCGACGGCTTGTGCAGACGACCCTGGCCATGGCCGCCGGCGCCGTTCTGCTGCCGCCCTGGCGGCGGGCCCTGGGCGCGGCCGCCGGTGAGACTGCGGAACCGCGGCTCAACGACGACGGGCTCTACGAGCAGCCCTTCTTCGTCCAGTCCTTCCTCGACCTCGCAGAGGACCTCGAGACGGCGGCGACGGCGGGCAAGCGCTTTGCGGTGATGTGGGAGCTGAAGGGCTGCCCCTACTGCAAGGAGACCCATCTGGTGAACTTCGCCGACCCGGAGATCCGCAGCTTCGTCAGCGGCAACTTCGACATCCTGCAGCTCAACCTGGTCGGCGCCCGCGAGGTCGTCGACTTCGACGGCGAGGCCCTGGAGGAGCGCGCCCTGGCCCGCAAGTGGGGCGTCCGCTTCACCCCGACGACGATGTTCTTCCCACAGGATCCGACGGCGGTCGCCGGCCGCCCGGGCCAGGAGGCCGAGGTCGCGCGCATGCCCGGCTACTTCCGGCCGCCGCACTTCCTGGCGATGTACCGCTTCGTCCAGGAAAAGGCCTACGACAGCACCAGCTTCAACGACTACCTGCAGCGCGCGCCCGGCGGCTGATCCGCGCCGAAGCCTGCGGCCGGGGGCGCGGAAATCCGGGGCATCCCCTCTGTCCAAACATATTCGATTATGATAAATTATCGGCGACGAATGAGTCGGCGCCGTTCGATACCTCCTTCTCGTCCCGGCGCCCGAGGCAGATCACGTGACGCGGGACCCAAGGAGCGAACGAGATGACTGACCGAAAGCCGAAAGCACCCGGGCTTCCGGCCTCGCCCGAGCGGCGGCGGTTCCTGCTGACCGGCGCCGCCGGCGGCCTCGCCTCCGCCGGTGCCCTGGCCGGCACGGCCGCGGCCGCCGGCAATCCTGAGAACCTGCCGCCCAACGTGGCCGACTGGTCGCGCTACCTGGGCAGCGGCGTCGACGCCCAGCCCTACGGCGTGCCCTCGGAGCACGAGGCGCACGTGATCCGGCGCAACGTCCCCTGGCTGACCGCGACCCCGGAGTCCTCGGTCAACTTCACGCCCCTGCACGAGCTGGACGGCTTCGTGACCCCCAACGGGCTCTGCTTCGAGCGCCATCACGGCGGGGTCGCCGAGATCGACCCGGCCGATCACCGGCTGATGATCCACGGCCTGGTCGAGAAGCCGCTGCTCTTCACGGTGGCGGACATCAAGCGCTTTCCACAGGAGAACCGCTTCCACTTTCTGGAGTGCGCCGCCAACGGCGGCATGGAATGGCGCGGCGCGCAGCTCAACGGGGTGCAGTACACCCACGGCATGGTCCACTGCGTGCAGTACACCGGGGTGCCGCTGAAGCTGCTGCTGCAGGAGGCCGGCCTCAAGACCAGCGGCACCTGGATCCTGGCCGAGGGCGCGGACTCGGCGGGCATGTCGCGCTCGATCCCGATCGAGAAGGCGCTGGACGACTGCCTGGTCGCCTACTCCATGAACGGCGAGCGCCTGCGCCCGGAGCAGGGCTATCCCCTGCGCCTGGTCGTGCCCGGCTGGGAAGGCAACATGTGGGTCAAGTGGCTGCGCCGCATCGAGGTCGGCGACGCCGCCTGGTACCACCGCGAGGAGACCTCCAAGTACACCGACCTGCTGCCCGACGGGCGGGCCTACAAGTTCACCTGGACCATGGAGGCCAAGTCGGTGATCACCTCGCCCTGTCCGGAGATGCCCATGACCGACACCGGGGCCCACGTCATCAAGGGCCTGGCCTGGTCGGGCAACGGCCGGATCAAGCGCGTCGACGTCTCCCTGGACGGCGGCAAGAACTGGCGGACGGCCAGACTGCACGGACCGGTGCTGCCGAAGTGCCTGACCCGCTTCACCCTGGACTGGGCCTGGGACGGCAAGCCAGTCCTGCTGCAAAGCCGCTGCATCGACGAGACCGGCTACGTCCAGCCGGAGATCGCCGCCCTGCAGAAGGTCCGCGGCGTGAACTCCATCTATCACAACCACGCGATCCAGACGTGGCTGGTGAACGAAAGCGGCGAGGTCGAAAATGTGCGCCTGGGCTAGTGTGGCGGTTCCTAAGCTCACGACACGGCTGGGCGTCGTCGCCGCCCTGGGGCTCGGCCTGGCGCTGGCCGCGTCGGCGGCCTCGGCGGAGCCGGGCGGCTTCGGGCTCGGCCGCGCGGCGACTCCGGAGGAGATCGCCGGCTGGGACGTCGACGTCCGCCCCGACGGCACCGGGCTGCCGCCCGGCGAAGGCTCGGTCCAGGAGGGCGAGGAGATCTACCTGGAGCGCTGCGCCGCCTGCCACGGCGAGTTCGGCGAGGGCGCCGGCCGCTATCCGGTGCTGATGGGCGGCTTCGACAGCCTGGAGGAGGACCGGCCGGAGAAGACCATCGGCAGCTACTGGCCCTACGCCAGCACGGTCTGGGACTACGTGCAGCGCGCCATGCCCTTCGGCGAGGCCCGCTCGCTCAGCGACGATGAGACCTACGCGGTGACCGCCTTCCTGCTCTACCTGAACGAGGTGGTCGAGGACGACTTCGTGCTGACCCGGGAGAACTTCACCGAGGTCCGCCTGCCCAACCGGGACGGCTTCTTCATGCGCGACGGCTCCGACCTGCCCAGCGGCGAGCCCTGCATGAAGGACTGCAAGGCCGCGGTGGAGGTCATCGGCCGGGCGCGCACGCTCGACGTCACGCCGGAGGACGAGCAGCAGGCGCTCGAATAGGGCCGGGCCTCTCAGGCGGCTTGGATCGGTTTCCGGAGGGTCCGGGCGTGGCCGCGGCCTCAGTCGGCGGCGGCTGGCACCAGCTCCTTGTCGCGGCTGCGCGACCTGTCGCCGGCGCAATAGATCCGGTAGAGGACGCCGATCACCTCCTCCACGTCGCGGCTCGCCAGGCTGTAGTAGATCGCCTTGCCCTCGCGGCGGGTGGTGACGAGATCCTCCTCGCGCAGGACCGCGAGCTGCTGGGACAAGGTCGGCTGGCGGATGCCGAGGCTGGCCTCCAGGTCGCTGACGCTGCGCTCGCCCCGGGAAAGCAGGCAGAGAATGGTCAAGCGGTTCCGGTTGGCCAGGGCCTTGAGGAAGTCGGCGGCGCGCTCGGCATTATCCGCCAGCGCCTCCAGGTCCTTCTCCTTGAGAACAGCCATGATCGCCTTTCGCCTCGAAGCACCTTTGCCGCCGGCCCGTCGCTCGCCGGCCCATCGCTCGCCGGCCCTTGGGTCGCTGGCCGCCGGACCTTCGGACTGCCTGTCGCCCGGCTACGGCGGCATCATAGCCCGGATCGGCAAGGCGCGTCAGCCGTCGCCGGGCCCTCCAGCCGGGCGGCCGAACCGCCCCGCTTCGGGCCAGAACTTAGCCCCGCTTCCCGGCGCCCGCAACTACCAGGCAGGCAAGGACGGCGGGGCCAGGCCCTCGACGCGGCGCCCGCAGTCTGCTTCGATAGGCTTGGTTGGCAGCCATCAAGGAAGCAACTCGTGACCCGCGCAGAACCCCGGGGGCCGGCGCGGCCAAGCCCTGCCCGCCGCGGTCTTTCGCCCCGGCGCCGGGACGGGTGATGCCGGAGATCCCCATTCCCCTGCTGATGTCCGGCCTCGGCTTCGCGATCGGCGCCGCCTTCGGGGCGACCGCGCGCCTGGCCGAGTTCTGCACCCTGGGCGCCATCGCCGACGCCTTCCTGGCGGCCGACCGGCGCCGTCTGCGTAGCTGGCTGCTGGCGATCGCCGTCGCCGCCCTGGCCAGCCAGGCCATGGACGCAGCCGGCTGGATCGACCTCCGCCGGTCGATCTATCTGACCGCCGAGCTGCCCTGGCTCGGCGCCGCGCTCGGCGGGCTTTGCTTCGGCTTCGGCATGGCGCTGGTCGGGACCTGCGGCTACGGCGCCCTGATCCGGCTGGGCGGCGGCGACCTGCGCTACCTGGTGGTCGCCGTGGTCCTGGCCGTCGCCGCCTACATGACCCTGGGCGGCCTTTTCGGCGTCTTCCGGGTCGGCGTGATCGAGGCGACGAACCTTGAGCTGGGCGCCGAGAGCCAGGGCCTGGTCGACCTGCTGGCCGGGGCCACGGGACTCTCCGCCGGCGGCCTGCGCTGGCCCGTGGTCGGCCTGGTCGTGGCCGGCCTCCTGCTCTACTGCTTCGCCGATCCGGGCTTCCGCCGCTCCAGGCCGGCGGTCCTCGGCGGCGCCCTGATGGGCCTGCTGGTCGCGGCCGGCTGGTTCGCCACCG
>JANQGU010000308.1 GCA_028282935.1 Kiloniellales bacterium | reverse complement strand
GACCACCGAAGGCGGCGCTGTCTTGCCTTCCGGGTGCGTTGCGCTCCGCTTATGGTGCGCCAGCACCACCGCGCGGACCGCGCCTGCCCGGAAGGCAAGGCAGCGCCGTGAAACAGGTCAATATCTCCTTCCCTTGGTATAAGTTGAACCCGGTCGTCGCCGAAACCGACCCACTGGCGGCCGGCGCATCGCGGGGCGGGCGATTCCGTGCTATCCCTGGCGGCGGATCCGGCGTCCCTCCGCGCCCGGCTCCGGCCCAGTCGTGGCCCAGTCGCAGGTTGTCTCAAAGGAGTCTTCGAAGATGTTCGCTTTCCCAGCCTCGCCCCTGCGGGCGCTGTCCCTGATGCTTACGGCCGCCCTTGCGCTCGCGCTCGCCTGGTCCCTGGCCGCGGAGGCCGCCGACGTCGAGGGCAGCAAGGACCATCCCATCGTCGGCAAGCGCTACGAGGGCTCGGAGATCGCCCGCTACGAGCAGTCCGAGTTCGACGAGTACAACCTGCTGATCAAGCCGATCAAGCAGCGCGGCGGGCTGGAGGCCTTCCCCGACGCCGCCCAGGCCGTCGAGGGCCGGGTGACCCGGATCCAGTACGCCGCCCCGGCCGAGCAGTCGGTCGCCGCGGTCTTCCGCAGCTACCAGAAGGCGCTGGAGGCCGCCGGCTTCGAGCCCCTCTTCACCTGCAAGCGAGACGACTGCGGCAAGAACGCCTTCGCCGCCGTGATCAAGAGCAAGCACCTGCTCTACTCGCGCGACTACCGCTATCTCGCCGCCAAGCTGCCGCGGCCCGAGGAGGGCGACGTCTACGTCTCGCTCTTCGTCGGCATGTCCGACGTCGGCGGCGGCGAATTCTTCAAGCGGGTCCTGACCCAGCTCGACGTGGTCGAGACCGAGGCCCTGGCCGAGAAGATGGTGGTGGTCGACGCCGGCGAGATGGCCAAGTCCATCGACGCCACCGGCCGGGTCGCGCTCTACGGCATCTACTTCGACACGGACAAGACCGACATCAAGCCGGAGTCCAAGGAGACCCTGGACCAGATCGCCAAGCTGCTGACCGACCAGGGCGAGCTCAAGCTGGTGGTCGTCGGCCACACCGACAACCAGGGCAAGCTCGACTACAACATGGACCTCTCCAAGCGCCGCGCCGAGGCGGTCAAGCAGGCCCTGGTCGCCGACTACGGCATCGCGGCCGGCCGCCTGGCGGCCTGGGGCGTCGGCTACCTGGCACCGGTCGCCAGCAACCGCGGCGAGGACGGCCGCGCCAAGAACCGCCGGGTCGAGCTGGTCGAGCAGTAGCGCGGGGGGCGCCTCGGCCTTTAGCGGGCGGTCGAAGGGCTCACGAGCCCTTGCCCGAGGTCATGCTTCGACAGGCTCAGCATGAGGTGAAAGGCCTGCAGCTTATCACTCTCACCCTCGTCCTGAGCTTGTCGAAGGGCGAGGGTGGCGGCTCGCACCTTTTGGTCTGCTCAGCGGCGCCGGCGGCGGTTAACCCACATCCCGCTCGACGATCCCCTTTATCGGCGGCAGGCCGCGCAGCTCGCGCAGCATGTTGATCCCCATGGCGCCCTGCTCCATGGCGTCGTCCAGGGCGACGTGGCTGTGCGGCAGGTCGTCGAACCAGCGCCGCGGGAAGCGCCGCTTGCTCGCCTGGCGGAAGGGCAGCTTCAGAAGGGCCGCGCCCAGGGTCTTGAGGCAGAGCCCCGAGGTGCCGAAGGGATTGCGGCCGGCGAAGCGGTGCAGGTACCAGTTGATCCAGGCGAAGTCGTAGGCGGCGGGAAAGCCGATGAAGGTCGGCCGCTCCCACTCGCGACCCCCCTGCCGCCCCAGGGCCTCGAGGTGGGCGGCGTAGCGCGGCAGGGCGATGGCCGGGTCCTCGGGCTCGGCCCGGGCCGCCGCCCAGGCCTCGGGGTGTTTCCGCCACCAGGCCAGGGTCTCGGGATCGCCCTCGGCCCCCGGCAGGGTCTCCAGGTTGACGGCGAAGCGGGCGACCAGCTCCTTGTCCAGGGTGAAGGCGGCCGAGCCGAAGCTGAGCATGGAGTTGCGCCCCGGGATCCGCCCGTCGGCCTCGATGTCGACCGAGACGAAGAGTTCCTGTTCCGCCATACCGGCGATCCTAGCGCCCGCCGCCGCCGGCTCAAGCGCGGCCGCGGGCAATTCCGGGGATAGCAATTCCTGGTGCTACGCTGCAGAAGCAGCGTAGCGGCCCGATCCGATTACAGACAGCGCGCTTCTACCGGACGGTCTCGCGCTTGACGCTACAGCCTCATCTCCATGATGTGGTCCTTGAGAGTCTTTTCCATTTGGGCGGCCAGTTTTTCCTTCTTGATCAATTTCTCGCAGGCCGCCATGGATTGCCTCGGGTTCGCGCCCATCAGCTTCTGGTAGTAGATCTCCATGAGATCCTTCTTGTTCCTGATCTTCAGCCGGCTTGCGACCTGGTCGACGTTGGCCTTAAGGGCGTGGTCGACGCAGAACTCACGGAAAGGCTGCGATCTCCAGAAGTTCTGTGGTCCGTCTGCGCCGGGGAATCTGCTGGGAAGATAGTTGTTCGTTACAAGAGTACAGATCGCAGTTTCAGCGTCCTTGACGACTTTTGGCCAGCGGCTGTCGTTCCAGGTTCCGTTGTCCCCAAGGCCTTTTACGAAATTGAATTTTCTGTCATTCCAGCCGATGTTGATCTCTTTGGCGCAGCCATCGGCAAAAAAGTTCTGATATAGAAAACTGAACGGTTTTCTTTTTATCACGGCAAGCAGGAATAGCCCGTTTTCGTCCGCCACGTTTCTTTTCAAGTGCTTCATGAAGGCGGGGCCCAATTTGTTATGCTTCAGGATTTCCTTCGGTGCGTCCGGATAGGTCTTCTTGTCGATCCTGATCGGCATCGCTCGTCTCCGTCTTTCGCGTTGTCAGGGCGCGGTTCGATGGCGGGCGCCGAACGGACCGTCGGAGAGTAGGTGCCGCCAGAAGGCGACTTGGTTCGGTTCGGTGAGTTTTTTTCCGGCGGGTCGATCCGGGCGCCGGCACGACGCAGCCCGGCGCCGCGAGGCCCGTTGCGGCTCCGGCTCTTGCCTACACCCCGGTCTTTGGGGGAAACGCGCCCCGGGGTCGTCGGAGGGAGAGCGCAGAGGGACTCCCGCTTTATGGACGCCCGACGGGCTTCGCTGTAAACAGTCCGACCGCTTGATTTTGGAGGAGACGGAGCATGGAGCGGTTCACCGGCGGTTGCCTCTGCGGCCAGGTCCGGATCGTGGCGTCGGGCCGCCCCTACCGGGTCGGCCTTTGTCACTGCCTCGACTGCCGCAAGCATCATGGGGCGCTTTTCTACGCGGCCGCGGTCTTCCCTCAGGAAGCGGTGACGGTCGAGGGCGAGACACGCGACTACGCCGGGCGGTTCTTCTGTCCCCGCTGCGGCTCCTCCCTGTTCGCGCGCAGCGCGGACGAAATCGAAGTCCACCTGGGCGCCCTGGATGCCCCCGACCAATTGATGCCGACCTACGAACTCTGGACCCTCCGTCGCGAGTCCTGGTTGCCGCCCTTCCCGCTCGCGAGACGCTACGACCGCGATCGCGACACCACGGGTCGCTCCGAGGACTAGCAGGCTGTTGAGAAAGTGCGAGCCGCCACCCCCACCCTTCGACAAGCTCAGGGTGAGGGTGAGCATTTTCAAGCACTTCTCCTCATCCTGAGCTTGTCGAAGGATGATCTCGGGCAAGAACTCTGGACTTTCTCAACAGCCTGCTAGATCAAGTTATCCGCGTTCATGAGAACGCGGGCTGCTCCAGGGCCTGTGGTCATGAACGATGGCGTGCCGATGACCGCTTTCGGGAAAGGCGTCAGAACCACAGGTCCTTCACCTTCCGGCCGTCGCTTGGAAGCTCCTTGAAGCTGTCGTGCCCCTCGAAGCGGCGGATGGGAATCTCGCCGATCGGCGAGGGGTCGGACATCCGCAGGTTCACGGCGGCCCGCTTGCGGCCGTTCTCGTCCTCGGAAGTCGCGACGCAATGCGTCACGCAGCCGCAAAGGGCGCAGAAGTGAAAGCAAATGTCTCCGCTGTCGCGGCGCCGATAAGCGCTTGTTTGCCCGGTCGTTCGAATGTCATCGCCAAGGTAGCCGTAGGCCCAGAGCATGCCGTAGCGCCGACAAATCGTGCAGTTGCACGCCGTGGCCGACGTCGGCAAGGCATCGAGCGTCCAGCAAACTTCGCCGCAGTGGCAGGTTCCCTTCAACATACACCCGTCTCCGCTCTCGGCACCCTCGGCGATTCTCATGATACACGCGAGCACGCCCTGCCAACGCTTCGGCGGTCGGCCTGCACGAAGAAAAGGGCCGGAGCGGCCGGCCCCGGCCCGTCGAAGGCGGTCGTGGGGCCTAGCCCCCTTGAAGATCGATGTAGGCGGATCGCAGCAAGGGCAGCCATAAGGGCTCGTCGGCGCCGCCGACCAGGGCGTCCTGTATCTCGATACAGAGCTTGATCTTCACCAGCGCCCCCAGCACCGTGTCGGCCGGCTCGTTGGAAATCTCCGTCTGGATCTCGTCAAGCCGGTGGTCCAGCTCCTCGCCTTGAAGGCGAAGCGCCTCGGACCTGGCGATGAGCTTCAGGGCTCTGGCTTCGAGGCGCACCAGTTCGGCATCGGTCATGTCTTGGTCTCCTGTGTGGCTTATCAGGCCATGCCAGGGATCGTCCCTGGCGCCGGGGGCTGATAACGCGCACAGGACGCGCCCGCTTATTCCCCGCCCGAAGGCGGGTCTTGTATTCGCGGACCCCCGACTCAAGGAAAAGCCCGCCTTTCGGGACGGGTGCCGCCTGTGTAGGCGTTATCAGCGCCATCGCC
>JANQGU010000237.1 GCA_028282935.1 Kiloniellales bacterium | reverse complement strand
TCCCTCTCCCCGGGGGAGAGGGAGGGGCCCGCAGCGCGTTAGCGCTGTGGGAGGGTGAGGGGCTTTACCTTCGGTAAGTCCCAGCCCCTAAGCCGCCGCGTCCAGGGCCGCGCCCTCCAGGACGTGCCGGATCAGCGCGTCCAACCGCCGGCGGCCGGCCGCGGTCGCGCGCAGGCCCTGCCGGTCGAGCGCGAGGTAGCCGGCCTCGGCCGCGGCGGCGATGCGGGCCGGATCGAAGATCTCCTCGGGCGCGGCGGCGAGCTCGCGGAGGAAGCGGCCGCGCGGGACTCCCTCGCTCAGGCGCAGCCCCATCATCACCATCTCGGCCAGGCGCAGCTCGCGGTCCAGCGCGGTTTCCTCGCGCGTGCCGTGCCCCTGGGCCTCGACCAGCTTCAGCCAGGCCTCCGGGGCGCGGTGCCGGCGGGTCGCGCGCTTGCCGCCGGCCCGGGTGACGCGGCCGTGGGCGCCCGGCCCGACGCCGAGGTAGTCGCCGTAGCGCCAATAGGTCAGGTTGTGCCGGCTCGCCTGGCCCGGCCGGGCGTGGTTCGAGACCTCGTAGGCCGGCAGGCCCGCCGCCTCCAGCACCTCCTGGGTGGCGTCGAAGAGCGCCGCGGCGGCGTCCTCGTCCGGGACGGCCAGCTCGCCCCGGCGCCGTGCCGCGTGGAAGGCGGTGCCGGGCTCGATGGTCAGCTGGTAGACCGAGAGGTGGTCCGGTTCCTCGTCGAGGGCGCGGCCGAGCTCGGCGCGCCACTCCGCCGGGCCCTGCCCGGGGCGGGCGTAGATCAGGTCGAAGGACACCCGCGGGAAGACCTCGCGGGCCAGCCGCAGGGCGGCCAGCGCCTCGGTGGCGCCGTGCCGGCGGCCCAGGGCGCGCAGCGCGGCGTCGTCCAGCGCCTGGACGCCGAGCGAGAGGCGATTGATCCCGGCCGAGCGGAAGCCGCGGAAGGCCTCGGCCTCCGCCGAGGTCGGATTGGCCTCAAGGGTGATCTCGACCCCGGGATCCAGGCGCCACAGGGTCGCGGCGCGCTCGATCACCGCCGCCGCGGTCTCCGGCGCCATCAGCGAGGGCGTGCCGCCGCCGAAGAAGATCGAGGTGAGCCGGCGGCCTTCGCTCTCGGCCGCGGCGTGGTCGAGCTCGCGCAGCAGGGCGCCGCGCCAGCGGGCCTGCTCGATGGTCTCGCGGACGTGGCTGTTGAAGTCGCAGTAGGGGCACTTGGACAGGCAGAAGGGCCAGTGGACGTAGAGCCCGAAGCCCGGGTCCTCGACGCCCGCCTTTGTCCCGCCGTCAGCCATCGGGATCGCCGAAGACCGCCGGCACCAGCTTCGCGAAGGCGCGGGAGCGGTGGTCGATCCGGTGCTTCTCGGACGGCGCCATCTCGCCGAAGGTGATGTCGTGGCCCTCGGGCCGGAAGACCGGGTCGTAGCCGAAGCCCCGGTCGCCGCGCGGCGGCCAGACCAGATCGCCGCTGCAGCGGCCCTCGAAGCTCACGACCTCGCCCGCCGGCCAGACCAGGCAGAGCACGCAGACGAAGGCGGCGCTGCGGTCCTCCTTGCCGGCCAGCTCGCGCTCGACCCGTTCCATGGCGACGCGGAAGTCGCGCTCCGGCCCGGCCCAGCGCGCCGAGTAGATCCCGGGCGCGCCCTCCAGCGCCGCCACCTCCAGGCCGGAATCGTCGGCCAGGGCCGGCAGGCCCGCGGCCTCGGCGGCGGCCCGGGCCTTGAGCACGGCGTTCTCGACGAAGTCGCTGCCGGTCTCCTCGGGCTCGGGCAGGCCCAGCGCGCCGGCGGAGACCGCCTCGACCCCGAAGGGCGCGATCAGCTCGGCGATCTCGCGCAGCTTGCCGGGGTTGTGGGTGGCGATGACCAGGCGGTCCTCGGGGCCCAGGCGGGACATCTCGGGAGCCTCCCCGCGGCGCCTAGAGGCCCAGGGCCGCGCGTTGTCGCCCGGCCAGGTCGTCGATGCCCCGGCGGGCCAGCACCAGCAGCTCGTCGAACTGGGCCTGGTCGAAGGGATCGGCCTCGGCGGTCGCCTGGATCTCGACGATCCCGCCCTTGCCGGTCATGACGAAGTTGGCGTCGGCCTCGGCGGCGCTGTCCTCGTCGTAGTCCAGGTCCAGGACGCAGGCGCCCTTGTAGAGGCCGCAGGACACGGCGGCGACCTGATCGATCAGCGGCAGCGTCTTCAGGGCGCCCATCTCCTGCATGAAGCGGAAGGCCAGGTGCAGCGCGACGTAGCCGCCGGTGATCGCCGCCGTGCGGGTGCCGCCGTCGGCCTGGATCACGTCGCAGTCGACCTTGACGCTGCGCTCGCCGAAGCCGGAGAGGTCGGTCACGGCGCGCAGTGAGCGGCCGATCAGGCGCTGGATCTCCAGGGTCCGGCCGCTCTGCTTGCCGCGGGCCGCCTCGCGGTCGCCGCGGGTGTTGGTGGCCCGGGGCAGCATGCCGTACTCGGCGGTGACCCAGCCCCGGCCGCTGCCCTTCATGAAGCGCGGCACCGAGTCCTCGATGCTCGCCAGGCAGAGCACGTGGGTATCGCCGAAGCGGACCAGGCAGGAGCCCTCCGCGTGCTTGCTGACCTCGGTCTCGAGGCTGATATCCCGCAGTTGGTCTGGCTTTCGGCCGGAGGGTCGCATTCCTGGCGCCTCTTTCGTTAACGCTTTCCTATCGGACGGCGCGCAGGCTAGTGGAAGCCGGCCGCCCCGTCCATAGAGGCCAGTCCCTAGGGGCACGTCCCTAGAGGCGCGCCCATCGAGCAGGGCCCGGGGCGCCGGCCACGTTGACCTTCCAGGGGGGCGAACCTAGATTTTTGGGCAGGTGTTTGGCGGTAGGGACGATGACGCAAGCCTTGTCGGGAAAACGGCCGGACCTGGACACGCTGAGCGGCATGAACGAGCGCTCGCGCGAGGTCTTCCGTCATATTGTGGACGCCTACGTCGAGACCGGCGAGCCGATCGGCTCGCGCACCCTGTCGCGCGAGCTGGGCCTGGACCTCTCGCCGGCGACGATCCGCAACGTCATGGCGGACCTGGAGGATCTGGGCCTGCTCTTCGCGCCGCACACCTCGGCCGGCCGCCTGCCGACCGAGCTCGGCCTGCGGCTCTTCGTCCACGGCCTGCTGGAGCACGGCAACCTGACCCAGGACGAGCGCGAGAGCATCGAGGCCCAGTGCAGCGGCGCCGGCCGCAGCCTGACCGAGGTCTTCGAGGAAGCCAGCCAGACCCTGTCCGGCCTGTCGCGCTGCGCCGGCCTGGTGGTGGCGCCCAAGGCGGAGGAGACCCTCAAGCACATCGAGTTCGTCTCCCTCGGGCCCGGCCGGGCCCTGGTCGTGCTGGTCAGCGCCTCGGGCGTGGTCGAGAACCGGATCATCGACGTCCCGGTCGGCCTGCCGGCCTCCTCCCTGGTCGAGGCCAGCAACTACCTGACCTCGCGCCTCGTCGGCCGGCGGCTGAGCGAGGCCCAGGACGACATCCGGATGGAGCTGGAGACCCAGCGCGCCGAGCTCAACGAGCTGACCGGCAAGCTGATCGAGGCCGGCTTGGCCTTCTGGGGCGGCGGCGAGGAGCGCAGCGGTGCCCTGATCGTGCGCGGCCAGGCGCAGCTCCTGGAGGACATCACCGCGGTCGAGGACCTGGAGCGGGTGCGCCAGCTCTTCACCGCGCTCGAGACCAAGGAATCGCTGCTGCGTCTTCTGACCTTGACGGACTCGGCCCAGGGGGTGCAGATCTTCATCGGGGCCGAAAGCGACCTCTTCAGCCTGACCGGATGTTCGCTGGTGATCGCCCCCTATTCCAATTCGGAGAACACCGTGGTCGGCGCCATCGGCGTGATCGGGCCGACCCGCATCGACTACGCGCGGATCATTCCCATGGTGGACTACACGGCGCAGGTCATCGGCCGCTTGATCGGCTGACCCGGCGCGGGACCCCAGGGCGCAACGGAGGACGGGACGAGATGGCGTCGAACGACAACGCCAAGCCGGAGGGCGAAGGCACGGAGGACGAGACCCCGGCCGCCGAGGCCGAGGGCGCGCGGCAGGAGGCCGCGCCGGAAAGCGCCGAGAAGGCGGAGGCCGCGCCGGCCGACGCGATGGCGGCGGTCATCGCCGCCCTGCAGGCGGAGAAGACCGAGCTGAAGGACCAGCTCCTGCGCAGCCTGGCCGAGGTCGAGAACGTCCGGCGCCGCGCCCAGCGCGAGCGCGAGGACGGCGCCCGCTATGCGGTCAAGCCCCTGGCGGAGGACCTGCTGACGGTGCGGGACAACCTCTGCCGCGCCATCGAGAGCGTCTCTCCCGAGGCGGTCGAGGCCGAGCCGCAGCTCAAGGCCCTGCTCGAAGGCGTGGTCATGACCGAGAAGAGCCTCAGCGCGGCCTTCGCCCGGCACCATGTCGAGATCATCGACCCGCTGGGCGAGGCCTTCGACCCGAACCTGCACGAGGCGATGTTCGAGGTCCCGGATCCGCAGCAGCCGGCCGGCACCGTCGCCCAGGTGATCGAGGTCGGCTACCGGCTGCACGACCGCCTGCTGCGCGCGGCCCGGGTCGGGGTCTACAAGGCGGCTCCCGCCGCCGTCGCGCCGGAGCCCCCGGAGGGCAAGGACGCCGGTGCTGCGAACCAGGATGCCGCGGATCAAGACGTCGCGGATAAAGACATCGGGGATCGGGACGCCGGGGACCAGGGGGGCGCGAAGGGCGCCGCCAAGCCCGGGCAGCGAATCGACACGGCGGTCTGACCGCCGCCGCGCCGCGTCAGCCGCGCGCCGCCGGTTTCGGCGTGCCTCCCGGGGTCCTTCTCGGTTCCGGGCCGAGGAAGGCCGAGTCCGGGTCCTGGGCGCGGTAGCGCGCCTTGGCCAGGTCCTGGCGCCGCACGGCATAGCAGTAGACGCAGCCGTGAGGGCAGCTGTCGTAGGCGCCGATATCGCGGGATTCGGCGCAGAGGCAGCCCGGACGGTTGCCCTTCCGGCGCGCCGCGATGGCCCGGCCGGCGACCGCGGACAGCCGTTCGGCGTCGATGCAGCGGGCCGGCCGGATCCGGGCCTCCGAGAGCTCGGGCTGGGCGCAGAGGCTGGGCTCGATCCCGGCGGCGCGGGCGATCTCCGCCAGCCCGGCCAGCAGGGCGCGCTTCGCCTCCGCGTCCGGGTCCCGCCAGGAGAAGCCCCGGGCCTTGGCGGCCCGCTCGGTGTTGGCCCGGGTCTTGGCGTAGATCTGGGCGAAGGACAGCACGACCTCGTCGCAGGCCCCGGCCAGGCCTCCCGCCAGCCGCCGGAAGGCCTCCAAGTGCCAGTCCGCCTCGGTCAGGCTGGTGATCATCACCGGATCGTAGCGCCAGACCGCGACCCGCGGCCCGTAGCGTGCGGCCAGCTCGCGGATCAGGGCGACGCCGCGGGCGGGCGGCGGGACCGCCGCCTCCAGGGCGCGCGGATAGCCGGTCACGGTGTACTGGACCAGGAAGGGCAGGCCCTCGGCGGCCAGCCCGTCGAGCGCTGGCAGGAAGGGCGCGGCGTTGCGGGTCCAGAACACGAAGCCCGCGACCTCGGGCCCGGCCAGCGGCACCCGGTAGGGCGCGCCCCCGTAGGGGTTGACCACCTGGCAGAAGCCGGCCGCGCGGCGCCGGGCGAACCACTCTGCGTAGAAGGCCGGGATGTCGCTGCGATAGCTGGCCGAGACGATCATGCGCTGGCGCCCCGTTCGAGCCGACCGATAGCCCTCAGGGCCAATCGCGGCCGCCTGCGCGGCGGCCCAGCCGGCGGAAGAAGAGGTAGAGCAGCCCGGCGACCACGGCCAGGCCGGCGCCGCTGTAGCGCAGGACGGCGCTGGGCCAGATGAACTCGCCGGCGAGGGCCAGGCAGGCGCCGATGACGACGTCGGCGACCAGGACCCAGAGGATGATCCGGTAGATCGGGTCGGGTGGTGCGTTCAAGGCCTCCTCCGGCTTGTCCTGGGGTCGGGATCGGGCCCAATCTGGCCCCTAACGGCGGCCTCCGCAAGGCCGCTCGGACGGCCCCGGCGGCGCCCCGACATCGGCGGATTCCGGGGCCTTGGCGGCCGGTCAAACACCCAAGGAAATTACGGTTTCCGGGTATCTCCCACCTTGCAGGATCGGGGGCCATGCTTATATATCCGGCGGTAAGTCTCTGATTCCGAGTCATTCCAACCAGGGACCCGGGCGCGGTGCTCGCCGCTATCGAGGCCGCCGGGCGGTCTGCTGAAACAAGAGGTATAGAATGAGCAAGGTCATCGGCATCGATCTTGGCACGACGAATTCCTGCGTCGCCGTGATGGAAGGCTCCCAGGCGAAGGTCATCGAGAACGCCGAAGGCGTCCGGACCACGCCCTCCATGGTCGCCTTCTCCGAATCCGGCGAGCGCCTGGTCGGCCAGCCGGCGAAGCGCCAGGCGGTCACCAACCCCGAGCACACGCTTTTCGCGGTCAAGCGGCTGATCGGCCGCCGCTACGACGACCCGATGGTCGAGAAGGACAAGGGCCTGGTCCCCTACGAGATCGTCAAGGCCGACAACGGCGACGCCTGGCTCAAGGCCAGGGACAAGGACTACAGCCCCAGCCAGGTTTCCGCCTTCATCCTGCAGAAGATGAAGGAGACCGCCGAGGCCTTCCTCGGCGAGACGGTGACCCAGGCGGTGATCACCGTGCCCGCCTACTTCAACGATTCCCAGCGCCAGGCGACCAAGGACGCCGGCAAGATCGCCGGCCTGGACGTGCTGCGCATCATCAACGAGCCGACCGCGGCGGCGCTCGCCTACGGCCTCGACAAGAAGCACGCCGGCACCATCGCGGTCTACGACCTGGGCGGCGGCACCTACGACATCTCGATCCTGGAGATCGGCGACGGCGTGTTCGAGGTGAAGTCGACCAACGGCGACACCTTCCTCGGCGGCGAGGACTTCGACGCCCGGATCATCGCGTACCTGGCCGACGAGTTCAAGAAGGAGCAGGGCATCGACCTGCGCCAGGACAAGCTGGCCTTGCAGCGCCTGAAGGAGGCGGCGGAGAAGGCCAAGATCGAGCTGTCGTCGTCGTCCCAGACCGAGGT
>JANQGU010000188.1 GCA_028282935.1 Kiloniellales bacterium | reverse complement strand
CTGGTCGGGATCCGTGCTAGCGCTGGTGCAGGAAGCAGTCCTGCCGCAGGCTCTGCAGGCGGCTGCAGACGTCCTGGGCCAGGGAGGCGCTCTCGTAGGGACCGGCCATGACGCGGTAGAAGTCCCCGCGCGGCCCGACCTTGACCCGTTCGACCCAAAGCTCCTGCGCCGCCAGGATGTCCCGATAGCTGTCGAGGAAGCGGCTGCGGTTGTCCTCGGCCGTGGCCTCGGACCGGAAGGAGCCGAGGTGCAGGGTCACCAAGCGGGCCGCCGGCGCGGCCTGGGCCGCCTGGACCTGGCTGGGCGCCGCCGGGACTTGGCTGGGCGCCGGCTCGGCCGCGGCATCGATCGCCGGCGGCTCGGCCTGACCGGCGGGCTGGAGGAAGATCGTGTCCGGCGCGGCTTCCGCGGGCACGGACTCGGGCACGGGCTCGGGCGCCGGTGGAGGCGCGGCCGGAGCCAGGGCGGCGGCAGGGACCGGAGCGGCGGCCGCTTGCGGCTGTGGACTGGGCGGCGGCGCGAGGCCGACGGCGGCGTTGGACGCCGAGGCGACCTGGCGGGCCGGCCGCTTGAGCGCCGCGGCGGCGGAGGGCAGCAGCCCGTGGACCCGCTGCAGCTCGGCGAGCTGGCGCCGGCTCTCGACCACCGCCTCGTGGTCGGGACCGACCAGCCTCTCCCAGATCAGCAGCGAGCGCTCCAGCGCGATGGCCGCTTCGGGGTGGCGCCCCTGGGCTTCGTAGATGCCGGCGAGGTTGTTCAGCGCGGCGGCAACGCTCTGGTTCTCGCTGCCCAGGCTGGCCTCCCAGATCTCAACGGCGCGGACCATGTGGGTCTCGGCCGAGGCGTAGTCGTTGGTCAGGTATTCGACCGCCGCCAGGTTCTTGAGGACCTGGGCGACATCGGGATGGTCCGACCCGAGCCCGACCTCGATCACGCGCAGGGCCCGGGCCAGGAGCTCGGCGACCTCGGCGTGGCCGCCCTCGGCGTAGTAGGTCGCGGCCAGGTCGTTGAGGCTGTGGCCGACCCGCATGTCCCAGGGCGAGATCTGCTCGGCCTCGCGCAGCGCCGCCTCGAACATCTCGCGGGCTTCGCCGTACTTCTTCTCCTGCAGGGCCTGGCGGCCGAGCTCGGAGTAGCGCTCCCAGGCGACCTCGCCGGCGGCACCGGATTGCGGCGCCGTCAGAGCCACGGCCAGAGCGACGAGCAGCCCGGCGGCCAGGCCCGCAAGACGGCGGCCGGCCGAGTGCCGCTGAAGGCGCTGACCGGACAGCGCGCAATTCAATTCGACTATTCCTGTCATGGCGAGATTTCTCGACTTCTTGGACCGCTCAACATGCTCGACTCGAATGCCGATATATTACGCAGTGACGCCCTCCAATAATGTGTGAATTCTGTGTAGAGCCGCGGCGCGGTGCCGAGGATCGCGACCGCCCGGCGGAGCGCCTTCGCGGGGCGGCTCCGGCGAGGTCGCGATCACCGCAGCTGGAGGACGAAAGAGGCGCGCGAAGCGGTCCAGGTTCGGGACCGAAACCGGAAGAGCCATGCGGCGCTCTCCGAATCCGGTCACCGGAATGACGCAGCAAAATCCCTTAACCTCTGCCTTTTGGGCTGCACAGAATGTCTGAAGCAGCTCTGGCCCTTCGGCATAAGAAAACCGATGTCCCAGGTAGGGTCGAGCTTTCCCGTCTTTCCCATGCAGGGCCGGTTTCTCGTCTCGGGCAGAGCGGCGCGCCCAGACGAGAGGCCTCGCCATCCCAAGCCAGCCCGCCATCACGCAGACACCCCGCGCCCTCGCGACCGCGGCGGCGATCGCAGCCGGCCTCGCCTGGCCGGCCGCTGGCTCCGAGCGCGGCGAGCCGATCCCGGATCCCGGGATCGCGACGCAGGTCACCCATGAAGCCGAGGAGAGGGCGCCCGCGGCCGCCGAGGCGGCGGCGGAAGAGGTGGGCGAGGACGACGTCTTCCCACCGCTCTGGGAAGCGCCGGACGACCGCTACCACGCCCGGGAGATCCTGGAGGTGCAGTTCGCCCGGCTGGCCGTCGCCCGGGAGAAGCGCCTGGAGCTGTTGCGCAACGGCTACATGCTGGGCGAGATCGTCGTCGAAGAGGCCGACAGCCGCGGCCTGGCCTTCAGGGTCGAGGTCAAGAACATCACGGACGGCCACAACGTGCCGACGGGCTTCACCGGGGAGCGCCTGGTCTGGCTCGACGTCACGGTCCTGGACGCCGCCGGCAAGGTCGTCTTCCGGTCGGGCGACCGCGATCCCAACGGCGACCTGCGCGACCTGCACTCGCGCTACGTCCACAACGGCGAGCTGCCGCTGGACCCCTACCTCTTCAACCTGCAGTCCCGCTTCGTCGTGAGCCAGGGCCGCGGCGGCGAGCGCGAGGCCGTGATCCCGATCCCCTTCACGGTCACCGCCCTGCCCATCGTGCGGCCCTCGACGCTGTCGCTGATCCTGACCGGGGAGCCGACCACCGAGCGCAACCACCGCCAAGGCATCGAGCCGCTGGGCCATCGCTGGGCGGACTACGAGGTCGAGGGCGACGCCCTGACCGGCAAGGCGCCCTACCGGGCGGTGATCAAGCTCAACGCGCAGATGATCCCGGTCAACCTGATCGCCGCGGTGGAGCGCGTGGGCTTCGACTACAACATGAGCGCCCGGCAGCTCGCCGACGCCGTGGTCCGGGGCAGCGAGACGCTCTGGAAGAAGGAAATCACCTTCGAGACGGCCGAGTGAGCGGGGGCGGCAGGCGATGAAACCGACCGCAGCGCGCCCCGACCCAGCCGCAGGATCGCCCGCGAGGGCGCGCGGCCGGCAAGGCGAGGACCGCGACCGCAGGGCCCTGGTCCTGATCCTCCTCCTGGCCGCGGCGGCCCTGTTCCTGGCCGAGGACGCCTTCGGCGAAAGTCCCGTCGAGGACACGGGTGTCGGCGACACGGGCGACGACGACGCCGGAGAGGAGAGCGAGAGCCGCCTCTCGGAGCTGCAGATCGAAGGCTTCGGCGCCAGGCAGCAGGGCGACAAGACCGCTTACGGCGGCCGCACCGAGATCCTCTACCAGTTCTAGCCCGGGACTCCGCGCGGAGTCCCGGGCCATCCCGGCGGCCCGTCGGGAGCGGCCCGAGCGTTCCGAATTATGTCACCGGGATAACGCACCAAAGCCCCGGAATAGGGGGGAAACTGCGCGCGGTGAACTGATCGAAGCAAACGTCCCATCAGGATCGCCAAGAGGGCGATCACGGCTGGCTAGAAACACTGATCGGGAGGCGTGCACAAGATGACGTTGCGGTCGATTTGCCGGCGGAGTTGCGGCTTCCACAAAAGCTGAAGTTCGAGGCGGGCGCGACACGGCGCGTCGCCGGGGAGAACCGCCCTGGAGACGGGGCCTAGGAGACGGGGCTCGCAGTCATCGGGTGGGACGCGATCGAGACGCCGGGCGGCGGGACGTGAAGTGGTCGGGGCCAACCGGGCGTTGAACAGAAATCAGCAGGGGCCTGGGGAAACCAGCCCTGCGGGGCATTCAGGGTAAGAGGACGCATGGAGGAGATTCTACAGGTCGTCAGCGCCTTGGTTCTGGGCGGAGCCATCATGCAGGCCGCCGCCATGCTGTTCCGGGTGGCGCGGCAGAACGCCCAGGTCAAGCGGCGCGAGGCTCTGGCCCTCGAAGGCTTCGTCCATCGCGCGCGACGCGCGGTCGGGGCGGCGCGGCCGAAGCCGGCGAAGCGGATCGAGAACTGGACCGGGGTCCGGAAGTTCTCGATCGAGCGCAAGGTCCGCGAGGCGGCCGGCGTCTACTCCTTCTACCTGAAGCCGCACGACGGCAAGCCGCTGCCGCCTTTCGTGCCCGGGCAGTACCTGACGGTCGAGGTCAGCCTGCCGGGCCAGGCGCAGCCGCAGGTCCGCTGCTACAGCCTGTCGGACGCGCCGGGGTCCCGCGACTTCTACCGGATCACCGTCAAGCGCATCGGCGAGGGCGAGAAGGGCCCGGGCTCGCCGGCGGGCGTGGTCTCGAGCCGCCTGCACGAGATGCCCGAGGGCTCGACCATCAACGTCCGCGCCCCGGGCGGGCAGTTCTTCCTGGACGTCAGGCGGACCCGCCCGGTCGTGCTGATCGCCGGCGGCATCGGCATCACGCCGATGCTCTCGATGCTGAACACGATCTGCAACTACGGCCTGAAGCGCGAGGTCTATCTCTTCTACGGCGTACGCGACCACAGCCACCACGCCATGTACGACCACCTGAAGGAGCTGCAGCGGAAGCACAAGAACTTCCACCTCATCGTCTGCTACTCGAAGCCGACGCCGACCTGCAAGAAGGGCCGCGACTACGACCACAAGGGCCACGTCACGGTCCCCCTGATGCGCTTCCTGCTGCCCTTCAAGGGCTGCGAGTTCTACCTCTGCGGCCCCGGCGGCATGATCCGCTCGATCACCGAGGGGCTGAAGGACAGCGGCGTGCCCGAGATCGACATCAAGATGGAGGCCTTCGGACCGGCATCCCTGGAGCCCAGCGCCCCGCCGCCGGCCCAGGCCCGCGGCAAGCAGGACGCCGTCAAGATCTCGTTCCAGAAGTCGGGCAAGACCCTGGACTGGAGCCCGGCCGCGCGCAGCCTCCTGGACCTGGCCGAGAGCAACGGCGTCAGCCTGAACAGCGGCTGCCGGGCGGGCCAGTGCGGAAGCTGCGCCGTCGGGATCAAGGAAGGCCGCGTGCGCTATCTCGCGAAGCCCGGCCAGACCCCGCCCAGGGGCCAGTGCCTGGCCTGTATCGCCGTCCCCGAGAGCGACCTCGTGCTGGACGCCTGAGGCCAAGGGGATAGAGATGATGCAAGGAACGCGATACCAGGGGATCCTTTTTGCCGGCGCCGGCCTCACCCTCGGCCTGCTCCTGGCTCTGCCCGAGGCCGCCCAGGCGCGGGCGCCGGACCCGGCCAAGGTGATGGGCGCCACCGAGTGCGCGGAGTGCCACAAGGAAGAGACCGAGACCTGGAAGAAGACCCGTCACTACAAGACCTTCAAGGAGCTGCCTCGCAACAAGGAGGCCAGGAAGATCGGCAAGGCCCTGGGCCTGAGGCGGGTCCGCTCCGAGGGGCTCTGCCTGACCTGCCACTTCTCCAGCAAGACGGAGGACAACGGCAAGACCAAACCGATCGCCGGCATCTCCTGCGAGTCCTGCCACAGCCCGGCCAAGGACTGGATCAAGCGGCACAGCAAGTACAGCGGCAAGAAGAAGGAAACCGAGACGCCGGAAGAGGCCAAGCAGCGCTGGATCGACGCCGAGGCGGCCGGAATGATCCGCCCGAGCATGATCTATACCCTGACCAAGAACTGCTACGGCTGCCACATCGTGCCGGAGGAGAAGCTGGTCAATAAGGGCGGCCACCCCGCCGGCAGCCCCTTCGAGCTGGTCCGCTGGTCCCAGGGCGAGATCCGGCACAACACCTGGCACAACTCCGGCAAAGAGAACCGCCCGCTCAGCCAAGAGCGCCTGCGGCTGTTCTACGCGGTCGGCGTCGCGGTCGAGCTCGAGAACTCGCTGCGCGCGCTCAGCACCGCGACCGAGAAGGACCGCTTCGCGGTGACCATGGCCAAGCGGGTCCAGATCGTCCGCCTGCGCGCCCGCCGCCTGGCCCGCGCCACCAAGGATCCCGACCTGATCGCCCTGGCCCGCGCGGCCAGCGGCGCCCGGCTGAGCCTGGGCGAGGCCAAGTCCCTGGCCGGCGTCGCGGACCTGGTGGCCAAGGCGGCCAAGTCCTTCGCCGAGAAGCACGACGGCTCCAAGCTGGCGGCAATCGACCGCTTCCTGCCGAAGAGCAAGGAACACAAGGGCGAGACAAGGGCGCCCGGCAGTTGAGGGAAACGATGGCCCGAGGCCGGGACAGCATGCCGATCGACCTCCGCGTGGACCCCGTGCGGAGCCCCAGGGTCCAGAGCGATCGCGGCCGCACGCAGAAGACCGTCGGGATTCCCCGGCCGCAGCGCTGGGACCGGCCCTTCGATCCGGAGATGACCGAGCGCGACGTCGATCTGGTGATGGACACGCCGGTCTTCCAGAAGATGGACCCCAAGGACTTCCCGCGCACCCTGCCGCTGCGCGGCATCCTGCTGAACGACGCGCGGATCCGCCACTACGAGCACGGCGAGGTGATCGTCCAGGCCGGCGACTTCGGCGGCTCCTTCTTCCAGGTCATGGCCGGCCGGGTCCGCAGCCTGCGCGGCGAGACCAACGGCCGCGCCAACGGCCGGGCGCCGCGTTCCGGCATCAAGGCGAAGCGCTCGTTCTTTTCGGCCTTGAGCCAGGCCTGGCGCAACTCGCCGGTGCCCGAGCGGCGCAACATCGACAACTACCCGGCGCTGTCCGGACCCTGGGCGATGGCCGAGGAGGAAGGGCCGCGCGAGCGCCTGGAGGACGTCGGCGCCGTCCTGGCGAGCCAGCAGACCGACCTGCTGACCGAGGACGACATGTTCGGCGAGACCGAGGCCCTGACCCGGCAGCCCTACAACCGGACCTACTTCGCCGAGGGCCGGGCCGTGGTCCTGGAGCTGCGCTGGCAGGGCCTGCGCGACATCCGGCGCTGCAGCAAGGGCTTCCGCGCCCGGATCGATTCGCTCTACCAGAGCCGCGACCTGAGGATGCACCTGCAGGAATCGCCGCTGTTCCGCCACCTCGACGACGAGGTCCTGGACCACATCGCCAGGAACACCCTCTTCGAGACCCACGGCGAGTTCGAGTGGGCCCACGGCTTCAAGCGCCTGGCCTCGGAAAGCCCGCAGGAGGTGGTCAAGGCCGAGCCGGTGATCGCCGAGTACGGCGACTACCTGGACGGCCTGATCCTGATCCGCTCCGGCTTCGGCCGGATCACCGAGCAGGAGGCGGGCGGCCTGCGCACGGCCGGCTTCCTGACCCGCAACGAGACCTTCGGCCTGCCCGAGATCATCGACCATTGGCGCCGGGACGCGCCGCTGAACCACCGCTTCGGCCTGCACGCGGTCGGCTACGTCGACCTGCTGCGGGTGCCCACGGTCCTGGTCGAGCGCTTCGTGCTGCCCAGCCTGCCGGAGGAGGCCCTGGCCACGGCGACCCGCGACGACCCGACGCGGCACCTTTCGGCCTTCGCCAGCCGGCGCGAGGCGACGGTCGACCCGACCCTGATCGACTTCCTGGTCAACACCCGGACCATGAACGGCACCGCGGTGATGGCGATCAACACCGACCGCTGCACCTCCTGCGACGACTGCGTGCGGGCCTGCGCGGCCGCCCACGACAACAATCCCCGCTTCGTGCGCCACGGGCCCGAGCACGAGAACATCATGGTGGCCAACGCCTGCCTGCACTGCGTCGACGCGGTCTGCCTGATCGGCTGTCCGACCGGCGCGATCCACCGCGACCAGGCGACCGGCAACGTCGTCATCGACGACACGACCTGCATCGGCTGCGCGACCTGCGCGAACTCCTGCCCCTACGACAACATCCGCATGGTCGACATCCGCGACCACGACGGCTCGCCGATCGTCGACCAGACCAGCGGCAATCCGATCGCCAAGGCGACCAAGTGCGACCTCTGCATCGACCAGATCGGCGGCCCGGCCTGCCAGCGGGCCTGCCCGCACGACGCCCTGGTCCGGCTCGACATCCGGGACCGCGACAGCCTTTGGCGCTGGGCCAGCCAATGAACAGCTTCGCGCAGCGCCGCTTCGTCAACGTGACCCTGGCCTTCGTGGTCGGGGGCCTGCTGGTCCTGGTCAACACGCTCTACGAGATGTCGCTGCGCGACGCGGCCTTCCTGAACGGCTGGCTGCTGTTCGCCGGCATGGTCTTCCTGACCCTGTTCAACGCCCGCAAGAAGCTGCCCTTCCTGCCCCTGATGACGGCCTCGACCTGGCTGCAGATCCACGTCTACCTCGGCCTGCTCTGCGCCCTGCTGTTCCTGCTGCACTGCGACTTCAGGCTGCCGAACGGCCTGTTCGAGATCCTGCTGTGGTCGACCACGGTCGCGCTCTTCGTCACCGGCGTCATCGGGCTGGTGATCTCGCGCCGGCTGCCGCTGCGCCTGCGCGCGGGCGGCGAGCGGATCCTCTTCGAGCGGATCCCGGCCTTCCGCGCCCAGCTGTCCCAGGAAGCCGAGGCCCTGGCCTACACCTCGCTGGACGAGACCGGCAACACGGCGGTCGCCAACTTCTACTGGACCGTGCTGGCGCCCTACCTGCGCAAGCCGCGCAACCTGCTGGCGCACCTGGCCGGCTCCCGCAAGCACGCCCGCCGCCTGGAGAACCAGATCCGCGAGCTGCAGCGCTACGAGAACACCAAGGGCCGCGACCTGCTGACCAAGCTGGGCGAGATCACGGCGGCCAAGGACAACCTCGACCATCAGTACGCCCTGCAGCTGACCATGAAGCTCTGGCTGTTCTTCCATCTGCCGCTGAGCTACTCGGTCCTGGTCCTGAGCATCACCCACGTCGGGTTGGCCTACGCTTTCGGGTCGGCGGCACCATGATGAAAAGACTGCAAAGCTTCGACTTCAACCGCAGCCCCTACCAGCGGGTCTCGGACCAGTGGGTCTGCGGCTATGCCGCCGAGGGCCGGCCCTGCCGCCTGGGGCCGACCGCCAAGGGCCGCTGCCAGTCGCAGGGCGAGTGCGAGCCGCGGCACGACGGCAAGGAATGGCTCTGCACCCGCTCGGAGGAGCTGGGCGGTGCTTGCGAGGAGGGCCCCGGCCGGGACGGCCGCTGCTGCAACCAGCGACCGCCCTGCGTGCCGCAGGCGAGCCTGCGCCGGAAGCGCGGCAAGGTGACCTTCTGGGCCACGGCCCTGACCGTCGCGGTGGTGGCCCTGGTCCTGGGCACCCAGCTGCGCGACAGGGCCTTCGACCCCGGCCCGGTGATCCAGGGCCACGGCGAGGTCGGCGACTGCGGCACCTGCCACGTCGCCTTCGACGGCGGCCCCGCCGCCTGGCTGAAGGCGGCGGTCCGGCCGGACGACCCGCACGGCGACAGCAAGAAGTGCGTCGCCTGCCACGACCGCGGCCGCCATTCGACCCATCCGCACAATCTGTCGCCCGCCGTCCTGGAGCAGCACAGCAAGACCATCACCGCGAACACCCCACAGTCCCGGCCGTCCTGGATGATCGCGCTCAGGGACTCGGTCTTCGACCTGCCCAAGGTGGCCGAGGACGCCCTGGCCTGCGCGACCTGCCACAAGGAGCACCTCGGCGCCCAGTTCGACGCCACCGAGGTGGCCGACGCGCGCTGCCAGACCTGCCACGCGGTCAAGTTCTCCAGCTTCTCGGAGGGCCATCCGCCCTTCGACCGCTATCCCTACCTGCGGCGGACCCGCCTGGCCTTCGACCACGAGAGCCACTTCAACCGCAACTTCGCCGAGTCCAAGGTCAAGAACCCGCCGCAGACCTGCGCCGCCTGCCACGTGCCCGACTCCAGCGGCCGCTACATGGAGGTCAAGCCCTTCAACGAGACCTGCGTCGCCTGCCACCGCAAGGACATCCAGGGCGAGGGCCTGGCCGGGACCAAGGGCATTCCGGTCTTCGCCCTGCCCGAGCTCGACCTGGAGACGCTGCAGGAGAAGAAGATCGACGTCGGCCAGTGGCCGGAGTACGCCATCGCGCCGAACCTCTCGCCCTTCATGGTCATGATGCTGAGCGGCCAGCCCGGGCTGGAGATCGACCTGGCGCTGGTCCAGCGGCTGGAGCTCGCCGACCTGACCGCGGCCAAGGAAGGCGAGCTGCGCGCCGTGCAGCGGATCGCCTGGGCGGTCAAGGACCTGCTGTACGACATCGTGGTCACCGGCGCCGAGACGGTCCGGGCCCGGGTCGAGCTGAGCCTGAACCGCAACCTGGAGGCCGACATCGCGGCCCAGATCATCGCGCAGATCCCCCTCGACGTGATGCGCGCCGCCCAGCGCGACTGGTTCCCGGCGCTGAAGCAGGAGGTCGAGGAGCAGCGCCAGAAGCGTGCCGCGCTCGAGCTGCTGAAGCCGCGCAAGCGGACCGCCTTCTCCTTCCGGCGCTTCTCGCTGCCGCCCCTGGTGCCGGGTGCGCCGGGCGGCGCGCAGCTCGCCGCGGCCTCGGAACAGGACCGGCTCGGCGCGCCCCCGACTTCGGACGGTCGCGCGCCGGGCGCGCTGCAGCTCGCCCAGAACAGTGACGACCTGCTGTCGGACGAGAAGCTGGTCGACAAGAAGTCCCTGCGCCTGGAGGACTTCGAAGAGCTCCTGAAGGAGGAGTCCAGCGGCGACAACAGCGACCTCGGGACCATCGATCAGCCGGCCGCCGGCGCGCCCGCGAAGGAAGAGGCCGCGGCCGAGCCAGCCAAGGGCGCGCCGCCGCCGCCCGGAGCGGAGGCCCGGCCCGGGATCGACGAGGCGCCGCGCAAGTCCGCCCCGGTGCAGAGGGCGCAGCCCGAGGCCCCCGCCGCGGCACCGCAGCCCGCGGCGCCCGCCGCGGCCCCGGCCGAAGCACCGGCCGCGGCGCCGGCGCCCCGGGTCGCCACGGGCGGCGGCGACGACCTGCTGTCGGACGAGAAGCTGGTCGACAAGAAGTCCCTGCGCCTGGAGGACTTCGAGCAGCTCCTGAAGGAGGATTCCAGCGGCGACAACACGGGCATCGGCGCCATCGCGCCCTCGGGCGGCGGCGGCGGCGCCCCGGCGGCCCCCGCGCCGGCCGCGGATCAGGACGCGCCGGCGGTGGCCGCGCCGCAGGAGGCCCCGGCCGAGGAGGTCGATCCCGAGCCGGAGGTGGCCGCGCCCTACGAGCCGCTCGACCCCGAGGTCGATCCGGAGACCTGGGCCGGCTTCGGCGGCTGGTTCCGCCAGGACTTCATCATCTACTACCGGCCGGTGACCCACCGCGACCCCTTCATGCGGGCCTGGATCGACCTGGCCGCGAAGGCCCACGGCACCCGCGCCGAGCCCGGTGGCCGCGCCCTGATGGCGGTGTTCCGGGACAAGGCCACGCCGGGCAAGTGCACCCGCTGCCACAGCCAGGACGAGCGGCCGGCCGGCGGCCTGAAGGTGAACTGGCGGCCCTACTATCCCGTCCAGAGCTTCCGGCCCTTCACGGTCTTCAACCACTCCTTCCACTTCAGCCTGGTCGGCACCAAGGGCTGCGGCACCTGCCATGAGCTGCAGCCCGGCGCCGACTTCGCCGGCGGCTACAAGGACCTGAACCCGCAGACCTTCCAGTCGAACTTCGCACCGATGAAGGTCGACGTCTGCACCGAGTGCCACGTCGAGGAGTCGGCCGGCGAAGCCTGCGTCCAGTGCCACCGCTTCCACGTCGGCGAGTTCCCGATCATCCCGGTCCGCACCGTGATCGCCGACATGACGGCGGTGCCCGCGGGACAGGCTGGGGAACAGGCCGGATCCGGCGGAGTCGGGACGCTGGGCGGCGGCGGCCTCGGCCTGCTGTCGCCGCCCTCGGCGAATGGCGCGGCGCCGTCGAACGGTGCCCTGGCCCCGCAGGCGCCGCCCCAGGCGGCCCCGCTGCCGAACCCGCAGCTCACGCCGCCGGCCGCGGCCGGAAGCCGGTCGCAGTCGGCCGTGCGCCCCAATCCCTCGGCCGTGGTGCCGCCGGCGCTGCCGCCGCGCAAGCTGCGCCAGGGCGCCGCCCTGCAGTCGCCGCAGCCCTCGCCGCAGCAGGCGATCCAGATCTTCCTGTCGTCGCACCGGACCCCGCAGGAGGCGGAGATCGAGCGCCGACGCCTGCTGTCCGCCTTCAACGAGCTGCTGACCGGCCGCCAGGTCTTCGTCGACCGCCAGGACCAGGGCGACCGCGGGTCCTTCTACCGCCTGGTCGCGGCCTCCTTCCCCAACTGGGCGGCGGCCGAGACCACCTGCCAGGCCTTGCAGGCCCGCCGCCAGGACTGCCGCGTGCTGAGTGAGAACTAGCGCCCCGGGGTCGGGCGGCCTGCCGCGGCCCTGGATCACCGGGTCGAGCCCGGTGATGACAGCGAGGAAGTGTCGGACGCAGGGCGAGCGGATCCGACCCGGCGATTTCCCGGGAGGCGGATCTGATCTAGGCTCGGGGCATGGTTCGGGTGGCAGGGGACTCCGTCGCGTCGGGAAAAGGTGAAGCGGCCGGGCCGCGGCCGGCGGGCGGCGCGTGACGGCCACGCCCGAGGCGGCCGCCGCGCCCAGCGCGCAGGGCCATCGCTGGATGATGTTGGGCGGGGTCTGGCTGCTGTACTTCTGCTTCGGCCTGACCGCGGCGGCCATGGCGCCCCTGGTGCCGGCGATCGTCGGCGAGCTGGGCATCAGCCACGGCGCCATGGGCAGCGTCATGGGCGCCTGGCCGCTGGTCTACATCGCCGCGGCCATCCCCTGCGGCGCCCTTCTCGACCGGGCCGGGCCGCGCCGGGCCCTGGCCCTGGCCGGCGCGGTCATCGCGCTCTCCGGCTTCCTGCGCGGCCAGGCCGGGGGACACCTGGAGCTCTTCCTGGCGGTCGCGGTCTTCGGGATCGGCGGCCCGCTGGTCTCGATCGGCGCACCCAAGGTGATCTCGACCTGGTTCGAGGGCCGTGAGCGCGGCTTCGCCATGGGCGTCTACGTCTCGGGCATGTCCCTGGGCAGCATCGCGGCGCTGTCGCTGAGCAACAGCGTGATGATGCCGCTGCTGGGCGGCGACTGGCGCGCGGTCCTGACCGGCTACGCCGCGGTGGCGCTGCTCGCCGGGGCGGTCTGGCTCGCCATCGCCAGCCACCCGGCGAACCGGGCGCTGGAGCGGGCGCAGGCCGCCGAGCCGCGCCGGCCGCAGCTCGAAGTCTTCGTCGAGCTGCTGCGCCTGCCCGCGGTGCGGCTGGTGCTGGCGATGAGCATCTGCATCTTCTTCTTCAACCACGGCCTCAACAACTGGCTGCCCGAGATCCTGCGCGGCCGGGGCATGAGCGCCGCCGCGGCCGGCTACTGGGCGGCGCTGCCGACCGCGATCGGCATCCTGGGCGCCCTGGTGATCCCACGCCTGGCGACCCCGGAGCGGCGCCTGGCGATCCTGCTCGCGCTCTTCCTCGCCGCCGCCGGGGCGACCCTGCTGCTGCAGCTCGGACCCGGCCTCGGGCTGGCCGGCGGCCTGGTCCTGCAGGGCCTGGCGCGCAGCTCGATGATGACCCTGGCGATCCTGGTCCTGGTCGAGATCCCCGAGGTCGGCGCCCGCCACGCCGGCTCGGCCGGCGGCCTGTTCTTCTCGGCGGCCGAGATCGGCGGCGTGCTCGGCCCCCTGTCCGTGGGCCTGGCCTTCGACGTCAGCGGCGGCTTCGACGGCGCGCTGGTCATGATGACCGTGGTCTGCGCGCTGCTCGTGCTGCTGCTGGCGGGGCTGCGGCGGTACCACCACGCCTCCTCCCCCTTGACGGGGGAGGATTGAGGAGGGGGTGGCGGCCGTAAGGCCGCACAGACCTCCTCGATATGGCCTGGTCGCTTCGCGATACCCCCCACCCAAACCGCGCGAAGCGCCGCGCATACGCGCCCCTCAAGGGGGGAGGGATCATGTGCTCAGCTGCCGGTGAGCTCGAACATCCGCTTCGGGTACCGGTAGTCCTCGCCGGCTTCGTCGACGATTCTGATACACCCGTGCTCCTCCTCTAGGACGCGATCGCCGTTCCCGACCTGGGCCGTACAGCCACGGCGCCCTGGTTCTCTTCATCTGTCATCACCGGGCTTGACCCGGTGATCCATGGCAGACGACGGGCGCCAGGCGGCACCATGGATGCCCGGATCAAGTCCGGGCATGACAGCAGAGTGGTTGATGGGGAAGGAAGGCCTCGTAGACAGTCAGCGCGCGGCCTATCCGTCCCCCCGCTTCGGGCCCACCTCCGCCAGGTCGTTCCAGACCTCCTGGCGGCGGAGCTTGCCCTCGGCGAGTTCGAAGCGGTCGATGAAGCGGATGCCTTCGAAGGGGCTGCCGTCGGGCCATTGGCCGGCGAGGCGGCCGCGGCAGTAGACGGTGACGCCCTCGGCCGCGGGCAGGGTCTCCATCGCCTCGATGGTCTTGGTCACCGAGCGGTAGCGGTCCTTGGCCCAGGCGACCAGGTCCTCGAGCCGGGTGAAGCGGGCCGCGCCGGGGAAGGTCATCTCGAAGTCCGCGGCCAGGAAGGCCCGGGCCCGGTCCAGGTCGCGGGCCTCCAGCGCGGCCAGGAAGTCGCGCACCGTCTCGGCCGGGTCGGGCAGCGGCGGGCCGGGCCGGCGGGGCGCGCGGCCGCGCAGGTAGTTGCCGGGCGCAACCTCGTCGAGGACCACGGTGACGCCGTCGAGGGGGGCTGCGATGCTGGCCCGCACCGCGTCGGTCAGGGCCTCGCCGAGGCGGCGGCGCGTCGCCTCGTCGTAGCCTTCGATCAGGGTCACCGTGACCACCGGCATGGCCGCCTCCCTTTCCTGCTGCTGCCTCGCGATTCGGGTCTGGTCAGATCGCAAATGTCATATCATTATATCATTTGATTTGGCGAGGCCCGTGCGAGACGCTGCCCGCCGGTGAGGAAAACAGGGACCGGCTGCCCCATGGACCAGGGCCTTTCCGTCGTCTACCCCGAGACCACCGCCGTCGACCGGCGGCTGCGGGCACCGCTCTATCACCAGATCTACCTGATCCTGCGCCAGAAGATCTGCGACGGCGCCTACGGCTTCGGCGAGCTCCTGCCCAGCGAGCAGGAGCTGTCGCGGGACTTCAACGTCTCGCGCATCACCGCCAAGCGGGCCCTGAACGAGCTGGCCGACGCCGGCCTGGTGGTCCGCCAGCGCGGCCGCGGCACCTCGGTCAGCTTCCAGCCGCACTCGCCGCCGGTCCGCTCCTCGGTCGAGGGGCTGCTGGAGAACCTGCTGATGATGGGCCTGAAGACCGAGGTCCGGCTGCTCGCCTTCGGCTACGTCGCGGCCTCGGAGGAGATCGCCCGGGCGCTGGACTGCGCGGCCGGGGCGGCGGTGCAGCGGGCGGTGCGCGTGCGCAGCCTGGAAGGCCGGCCGCTGTCCTACCTGACCACCCACGTGCCGGAGGCGATCGGCCGCTCCTACGACCAGGCGGACCTGGCGAGCACGCCGCTGCTGGCCCTGCTGGAGCGCGGCGGGGTCAAGGTCGGCAGCGCCGAGCAGGTGATCACCGCGACCCTGGCCGACACCACGGTGGCGCCGCTGCTGAAGGTCGAGATCGGGGCGCCGCTGCTGCAGGTGACCCGGATCGTGGCCGACGAGGCGCAGCGTCCGGTCGAGCATTTGACCGCGCTCTATCCGCCGGATCGCTACCAGTACCGCATGGTGCTGTCGCGGGTTCAGTCGGAAAGCGAGAAACGATGGTCGCCGGCAGCCTGACGGCGACGACGAAGCGGCGCCCGCCAAGACGGCGCCGGGCCAACAACGGGCAAGCAGCCCGGACTTAGCAGGAGAAGGTGCCTGAGATGAAGACACGCAACCTCAAGACCCTCGCGGCGGCGCTCGCTGTCGCCGCCCTGGGCTCGTTCCCGGCGGCGCAAGGCCTTCGGGCCGAGACCACCCTGTCGCTGGTCTATCCCTTCCCGGACTTCCTGGTCTACACCAAGAGCTGCAAGGCCCTGGCCGAGAAGCTGAACGCGGCCGGCGCCGGCGTCCTGAAGGTCGACGTCAAGCCCTTCAACTCGATCGGCATGTTCGAGCAGGCGACGGCGATCCAGAAGGGCGTGGTCGACCTGAGCTGCCTGCCGGCGGCCTTCTACGCCCGCTCGCTGCCGGAGAACGAGGCGATCTCGACCTCCAACAGCGGCCCCGAGGCGGTGCGCGCCAACGGCGGCATGGCGATCATCGACGAGCTGCACCAGAAGCACCTCAACATGAAGTACCTCGGCTGGGTCGACAGCGGGGTCAAGTTTCACATCTACATGAAGGACGCGCCGAAGTTCACCGACGCGGGCCTGCCCGACCTCAAGGGCGTGAAGATGCGCGACAACCCGATCTACGGCGCCTTCTTCCGGGCGCTGGACGCCGAGACCCACCAGATGGCGGCGACCGACGTCTACCCGGCGCTGCAGAAGGGCGTGGTCAACGCCAGCGCCTGGACCTCGATCGGCGTCAAGGCGCTGAAGTGGGACGAGTTCCTGCGCCACCGCCTGGACCCGGACTTCTACCAGACCGACATCAGCGTGATCATGAACCTGGACGCCTGGAAGGGCCTGGACGACGCGGCCAAGAAGGTCCTCCAGGACACGGTGATCGCGCACGAGATCTCGAGCCGCGCCGCGCGCGAGGCCGAGGCGGTCGAAGAGAAGAAGCTGCTGGAGAGCGAGGGCATGACGGTCCACGCCGTGTCCGCCGGCGACAAGTACCTGGAGACCGCGCTGGAGTCCGCCTACGGCCGTATGAAGGAGCGGCTGGAGAAGGACGGCCGGCCGCTGGACGCGGCGGAGAAGCTGCGCGGCCTCTACCAGGAGTGAGCCCTCGTCCGGGGGGCGGCGGAGGGGGCGGGCGTCGTTTGGCGGCGGCGTCCGCCCCGCTTCCGCAGCGGTGGCGACCTTTCCATTGTCATCCGCGGGCTCGACCCGGGGTCCCATCGCGGGGCGGGACTCCAACGGCGATGGATTGCCGGATCAAGTCCGGCAATGACAGCGGGTGGGTTGGACGATGGCGGTCCCTTCTCCGCTGTCATCCCCGGGCTCGACCCGGGGATCCATC
>JANQGU010000066.1 GCA_028282935.1 Kiloniellales bacterium | reverse complement strand
CGGCGGGCCGCCGCGCGCCACCGAAGGCCGGGTTTGCTTGCCCGCCCGCGGCGTTGCGCTCCGCTTACGGTACAATGCACCGCTGCGCGAAGCGCGCCTGACGGGCGGGCAAGCAAACCCGGTCAAATGAGTCAGTATCAACGCTCCTTGGTATGAGGCGGCTGCCGGCGATCCGTCCAGCTCATCAGTCTGCTCGAGGCGCGACCCCTGCGACGGACACGTCAGGGGGCCGCCGCTCGGGATGGGGGAAGGAAAACGGCCGGCGCCTGGAAGCGCCGGCCGTCGTCTTTTTCCTAGGGTGGGGAAGGGAGGCGGGCTGAGGCCCGCCCGCCGGCTCAGCCGCTGGCGGCCTTGCGCGGCTCCTCGGACTTCCCGCCGTCGTCGATCGGGTCCCGAAGGACGTAGCCCCGGCCCCAGACGGTCTCGATGTAGTTGTCACCACCGGTCGCGGCCGCCAGCTTCTTGCGCAGCTTGCAGACGAAGACGTCGATGATCTTCAACTCTGGCTCGTCGAGGCCGCCGTAGAGATGGTTGAGGAACATCTCCTTGGTCAGCGTCGTCCCCTTGCGCAGGGAGAGCAGCTCGAGGATGCCGTACTCCTTGCCGGTCAGGTGCAGGGGCTGGCCCTCCACCTCGACCGTGCGCGTGTCCAGGTTGACCGTCAGTTTGCCGGTCTTGATGATCGAGTCTGAATGTCCCTTCGAGCGCCGAACGATCGCCTGGATGCGGGCGATCAGCTCGCGCTTGTCAAAGGGCTTGGTCAGGTAGTCGTCGGCGCCGACGCCCAGGCCCCTGATCTTGTCGTCCAGGTCGCTGAGACCCGACAGGATCAGGATCGGCGTCTTAACACGTGCGGCGCGCAACCGGCGCAGGACCTCGTAACCGTCGATATCCGGGAGCATGAGATCGAGTATGATGATGTCGTAGTCATACAGCTTACCGATCTCTAACCCGTCTTCTCCCAGGTCGGTGCAGTCGCAGATGTAGCCCTCCGACTGCAGCATCAGCTGGATCCCCTGCGCGGTCGCGCTATCGTCTTCGACAAGCAGAATTCGCATGTTTCCTATCCGATTGCGTCAACCCCGAGACACCCCATGTCTCGTTAACCATTTTGCTCCAGGTTTCTTAACAAACCCTTACGCGGCGTATCTTTTACCGAACCTTAAAGTGGGCCAGGCAAGACTGGATCGGGCTCAGAGCGCCCGATTCGGCGGATGCTATCACAGTTTTAACCATAAGACACAAGTCCGGAGCAGAGGTTTTGGGGCTGGCGCTGCGTAACCTTATCGACGATCTCGGGCAGCTTCCCGAGGTCCGCTACCACGGCCGCGTGGCCGGGGTGGTCGGCATGCTGGTCGAGATCGCCGGGCTGGGCCAGCTCGCCGCGGTCGGCAACCGCTGCCAGGTCGCGCTGCGCGACGGCCGCCGCCTGGACTGCGAGATCGTCGGGCTGCGCGGCGACCGCGCCCTGGCCTTGCCCTTCGGCCCCCTGGAGGGCGTAGGGCTGGGCTGCAAGGCCGAGCTGGTCGCCGAGGCGGCGGCCCTGCGGCCGACCGAAGCCTGGCTGGGGCGGGTGGTCAACGGCCTCGGCGAGCCGATCGACGGCAAGGGGCCGCTGCCGACCGGGCCGCGCGCCTGGCCCCTGCGGGCCGCGCCGCCGCCGGCGCACGACCGGGCGCGGGTGGAAGGCAAGCTCGACCTCGGCCTGCGCGCCATCAACACCTTTCTGACCTGCTGCCGCGGCCAGCGGATGGGAATTTTTGCCGGCTCCGGCGTTGGGAAATCCGTCCTACTGTCCATGCTGGCGCGATATACCGCCTCGGACGTCAACGTCATCGGCCTGATCGGCGAGCGCGGCCGCGAGGTCCAGGAATGGCTGGCCGAGGATCTCGGTCCCGAGGGCCTGAAGCGCTCGATCGTGGTGGTCGCGACCTCCGACGAGCCGCCGCTGCTGCGCCGCCAGGCCGCCTACACGACCCTGGCCCTGGCCGAGTACTTCCGCGACCAGGGCCGCGACGTGCTCTGCCTGGTCGATTCCGTGACCCGCTTCGCCATGGCGCTGCGCGAGATCGGCCTCTCGGCGGGGGAGCCGCCGGCAACCAAAGGTTACACCCCCTCGGTCTTCGCCGAGCTGCCCAAGCTGCTGGAGCGCGCGGGGCCGGGGGTGGGCGCCGGTTCGATCACCGGGCTGTTCACGGTCCTGGTCGAGGGCGACGACCACAACGAGCCGATCTCGGACGCGGTCCGCGGCATCCTGGACGGGCACATCGTCCTGGAGCGCGGCATCGCCGAGCGCGGCCGCTATCCGCCGATCAACGTGCTGCGCAGCGTCTCGCGCACCTTGCCGGGCTGCAACGGCCCCGAGGAGAACGCCCTGATCGGGCGCGCGCGGGCGCTGCTGGCAACCTACGAGAACATGGCCGAGTTGATCCGGATCGGCGCCTACAAGCGGGGCAGCGATCCGGGGATCGACGAGGCGATCCGCTACAACGCCGCCCTGGAGGCCTTCCTGGCGCAGGACAAGGCTGAGGCCAGCAGCCTGGCGGAGGGCTACCGGCAACTGGCCGAGGTCCTGGGCGACTTGCCTCAGGACTTCGGGAACGGCGGCTGAGGGGCGGCTAAGGGCATGACCCAAGGGGGCAATTCGTTATGACGGCACTAACGCAACTGGTACGCCTGCAGCGCTGGACTCTGGACGAGAAGCGCCAGAAGCTGGCCGAGCTCGAGCGCCTGGCGGTCCGCCTGCGCCAGGAGCTGGAAACCCTGGAGGACTCCCTGGAGGCCGAGAAGCCCAGGGCCGGCGATGGGCTCGAGGAGGCCCGGGCGATGACCAGCTACGCCTCCGCGGTCGCAGAGCGGCGCCGGACCTGCCAGCAGTCGATCGCCGGGGTCGAGGCCGAGATGGACGTCGCCCGCGGCGAGATCGAGGCGGTCTTCCAGGAGCTCAAGCGCTACGAGCAGGGCCTGCGCAGCCAGCAGGACCGCGACGCCAAGAAGCGCGCCCGCCGCGAGCAGGCGACCCTCGACGAGGTCGGCCTGAACGCCGCGGTCCGCCGCCGCCAGGCGCGGTGACGCGTTAGCGATTCCAATATATCAAGTCAAGATAGATAGCTGAATTAAGCGTTTAACGGCCTTCTTTGACTTCTGGCTGGAAGTCGGAGTGGCCTTGATCCGATGCCCTTGGTCGGCGGGCAGGGCGCCTGCGGACGTCTCAGACGACCACCCCGGCCTCGGTGCCGGCGGTCATGGCGTCGAGGGGCAGGGGCGTCCAGTCGGCCGAGGCCTGGAAGACCAGCTGGCCGCGATAGCCGGTGGTCGCCCCGGCGGCCTCGTAGATCTCGGCGATGTCGCGGCGCAGCGGCGGCGCCAGCGGCGCCCGGCTGCGCAGGATCAGGTCGAAGCGCCGGCCCTGGATCAGGCCGTCGAGCTGGAGCTCGCCGAAGCGGCTGAAGGCGACCTCGACGACGAAGCGGGTCGCGCGCCCGCCGGCGGCCGGGCCGCCACCCTCTTCCTCAGATTCCGGGCGGCGGACGAAGAAGCGGACCTGGCTCAGCGCGCCGTCGTCCAGGACCGGGACCAGGTAGCCGCGCCACTCGCCCGGCGCCGGCTCGGCGGCCAGGCGGCTCATCCGGGCGAAGTCCTGCTTCAGTCGGCCGACCAGGTCGCTACGGCCGGCCCGCTCCAGGGCCTGGGCGGCGCTGCCCGAGAGCCAGGCGCCGAGATCGCCGCCCCGCAGCGCCGCCAGGAAGAACAGCGTCGTCGAGGCGAAGCGCGGCCCCGGGCGGGGCAGAGCGTGGGAGCCGAGGGTCATGCTGGCCGGCTGCAGGTCGCCGGGCTGCAGGATGCGGAGGGCCTCCTCCAGCGCCGGCCAGCCGCGCGCCAGGCCGCTGTCGCGCACGGCCGCCTCCGGGGCCTGGGCGGCGGCCTGGGAAGCCGGCAGGGGCGTGACCTCCATGACCAGGCGGGTGCCCGGCGGCAGGGCGGTCTGCACGGCCAGCCGAAGGCTGCCCAGGGCCGTATCGATGGCCGCGCCTTGGTGACCGGGGGTATGGCTGAGGGCCGAGGCGACCACGCCCTCCAGGCGCAGCGCCTGTCCCTGGCCCTGTCCGGCGGGCCCGGTGAGGGGCGTGCCTTGGGGCGCCTGCTGGCCGGCCTGCTGGGCCAGGAGGGCGCTGGGAGCGGTGGCGGCCGGCCCGGCCGCCGAGGTGGCTGCCGGGGCCGAGACCGAGATCAGCTTGACCAGGACCTCACCGCCGGCCCCCGGGGCGCCTGCCGCGGGGCCCGGCGTCCGGCCCTGCGCCGCCGCCGGTTCCAGGACCGCGCGGATCAGGCGGCCGCTGGCGACGTCCTCGTCGGTCATGGCCGGGGGCGGCGCGCCGGCCTGGGCCAGCGCCGCCTGGCGGCCCTGGGAGTCCGGCCGGGGGCCGCCCTGGGTGCCGGGATCGCCGGCCTGGCGCGGGACCGCGTCCTTCTCCGCCTCGACGTTCAGGATCACGACGTGGAGCTCGCTGCCGGCGAAGCGGACCTGAAGCGTCACCTGGCTGCCCTGGGCGAGCTGGGCCTTGGTCTGCAGCGGCAGCACGCCGGCATCGGTCTTGACCAGGACCTGGCCCTTGGCGTCGCTGCCGATCACCCGGCCCTTGACGATGCTGCCGGTCGCCAGCGCGGCGGTCGCCGGGGGCGGGTGGGTGATGGTCGCGTGGACGCCGCTGCTCGCCTTGGGGGCGGCGCTGCTGGTGAAGCGCGGCGGCGGGAAGAAGACGTCGCTCATCCGCCGCCGTCCTCGCCGGGTGGCGGATCGGCGGCGGCCAGGTCTCGTGCCAGGTCTCGGGCCAGGGCCTCGACGTCGCTCGCCGCGTCGCAGTTGGGATGGCGGGTCAGCAGCGGCTCCTGGCTGCGGATCGCGTCCTTGACCTTGGGGTCGCGGCGGATGATGCCGGCCAACGGCGGATCGGCCTTCAGGAAGGAGCTGCAGGCCTTGTGCAGGGTGGCGTAGGTCCGCTCGCCCTCGGCCCGCGACGCGGCCATGTTGACCACGACCCGAAGGTCGGCCTGGGGGTCCTGCTTCAGGACCAGCTTCATGAAGGCGTAGGCGTCGGTCAGCGCGGTCGGCTCGTCGGTGGTGACCACCAGGCTGGTGGCGCAGCGCGCCGCGAGGTAGCGCACCGTGGCGTCGACGCCGGCGCCCAGGTCCAGGACCACCCGGTCGTAGCTCGGCGCCAGGGCGAGGAGCTGCTGCGCCAGGGCGGTCAGCCCGGGGGCGGAGAGGCTGGCCAGGCTGCCGGAGCCGGAGCGGCCGGCGATGACCTGGAAGCCGGCGGCCGGGACGTCGAGGGCCGCGTCCTGCAGCGCCAGGCCGCCGCCCAGGGCCGCGCCCAGGTCCTGCTCGGGCTGCAGGCCGAGCTGGATGTCGACGTTGGCCAGGCCCAGGTCGCCGTCGAACAGCAGGGCCCGCTGACCGGTTTTCGCCAGGGCGTGGGCCAGGGTGATCGACAGCCAGGTCTTGCCGACCCCGCCCTTGCCCGAGGCGACGGCGATCAGGTTGCGGCCGACGGGCGACTGCAGGGGGAGCACTTGCGCGGAGGTGGGTGCAGGGGTCATCGGGCAGCTCTGAGCGGTTCGGTGATCTTGGGGTTCTCGATGGGCACGACGCCCTCGGGCAGCAGCAGGCGGGCCAGCCAGACCGGGTTGATCGGCACCAGCCCGCCGGCGATCTGGGGCGCGATGCCGGCCGCCGAGAAGAGGCAGCCGCCGAGGAAGGCGCCGGCCAGCACGCCGCCCAGGCGGCGCGCGGCGTCCAGCTTGGTGGCGATGATCCGGAGCTGCCCGAGCTCGGCGAAGGCCTGGGCGGCCTCGGCCGACTCCAGGGCGTCGCCGCCGGCCGGCAGGACCAGCACCGGCTGGGCGCCGGAGGCCTCCAAGGCGGCCTTCAGCCCCTTGAGGTCCTGCTCCACGAAGGCGTTGGCGCCCGGGGTGTCGACGATGACCAGGCGCGCCTTGTCGACCGCCGCGACGCAGCGCGCCAGGGCCTCGGCGTCGGCGGCCTCCAGGAGCCGGGCGTCCAGCGCGCCGGCGAAGATCGAGATCTGGTCGCGGCCGCCGGCCTTGGCGCCGTCCATGGTGATCAGGGTGGCCTCGCGTCCGGCCAGCTTGGCCAGGGCGCAGAGCTTGGCGGCGCTGGAGGTCTTGCCGCCGCCGGGCGGGCCGAGCAGCAGCAGCGGCCGGGTCTCGGTCTCGGCGGCGAAAGGCTTGAAGCCGAACTCGGCGTCCAGGGCGCCGGCCAGGCCGAGCACGGCGTCCTCGGCGCCGATGGTCGCCGCGGCGGCCAGCATCCGGTCGGTGAGGCCCTGGGGCACGCGGTGGAAGGACAGCGCCGCCGCCAGGGTGTCGACCGCCGCCAGAGCGCCGGGCGCGGCCTCTGCGGCGCTCTCGGGGGCGTCGTTCTCCAGGGCGGCGGTGACCCGGACCTGGCCGCCCGGCCCGTCCTCGATGGTCGACAGGATGACGGCGTCGGGACCGAAGTGGTCGCGGACCGCCTTCATCGCCTCCGGCAGACTGGCCCCTGTGAAGCTCTTCAACCGCATCGTTCAAACATCTCGTTCAGGGCATCTCGTTCCGGGCGTCTAGCTCAGGTCAGGCATCCGGCCCGTCCCTCAGATCTGCCCCAGGGTCTTGATCTTCATCCGGGGATGGATCTCGTTCTGCGACATGACCACGGTGCTGGGCCGGAAGCGCTCGACGATGGAGCGCACGAAGGGCCGGATCGCCGGCCCGGTCAGCAGCACCGGGGTCTCGCCCTGCTTGGCGTAGTCCTCGAAGCTGTCGCGCACCTTGGCGATGAAGCTCTGCAGGCGCGACGGCGCCATCGCCAGCTGCCGGTCCTCGCCCTCTCCGATCAGGGATTCCGCGAAGGCCTGCTCCCAGTCGGGCGACAGGGTGACCAGCGGGATGAAGCCGTTCTCGTTCACGTTGTCGTTGCAGAGCTGGCGGGCCAGGCGGCCGCGGACGTGCTCGGTGATCTGGGTGATGGAGCGGGTGAAGCCGCAGGCTTCGGAGATGCCCTCCAGGATGGTCGGCAGGTCGCGGATCGACACCCGCTCGTTCAGCAGGCTCTGCAGGACCCGCTGCACGCCGCCGACCGAGATCTGCGCCGGGATCAGGTCGGCGATCAGCTTCTGGTGCGCCGCGCCCTGCTCGTCCAGCAGCTTCTGGGTCTCGGTGTAGGACAGCAGCTCCGACATGTTCTCCTTGACCAGCTCGGTCAGGTGGGTGGTGATCACGGTCGCCGGGTCGACCACGGTGTAGCCGCGGAACAGGGCCTCCTCGCGGGCGCCGCCGTCGATCCACTTGGCCGGCAGGCCGAAGGTCGGCTCGCGGGTGTTCTCGCCCGGCAGGGTGATCTCGCCGCCGCGCGGGTCCATGACCAGGAGCATGCTGGGCCTGAGATCGCCGCGCCCGGCCTCGATCTCCTTGATCCGCAGGATGTAGGCGTTGGCCGCGAGCTGCAGGTTGTCCTGGATCCGGACCGAGGGCAGGAGGAAGCCCATCTCGTTGGCCAGCTGGCGGCGCAGGGCCTTGATCTGCTCGGTCAGGCGCTTGTTGGACTCGCCGTTGATGAGCTGCAGCAGGCCGTAGCCCAGCTCCAGGCGGATGTGATCGATCTGCAGGGCGCTGGAGATCGGCTCCTCGGCGACCGGGACCGCCTCGGCGGCCAGGCGCTCCTGCTCGGCCTCGGCCTCCTGGGCCGCCGCCTTTCGGCGGGTGACGGTCCAGGCCAGCCCGCCGGAGATCAGGGCCAGGGCGACGAAGGGCAGGAAGGGGACGCCGGGCAGCAGCGCCAGGGCCAGCATCAGGAAGGACGACAGGCCGAGCGCCTGGGGATAGCCGCTGAGCTGGCCGAAGAGGACCTCGTTGGCCGGGCCGCTCATCGCCGACTTGGAGACCAGGAGGCCGGCGGCGGTCGAGACGATCAGGGCCGGGATCTGGGTGACCAGGCCGTCGCCGACGGTCAGCACGGTGTAGCTGTGCCCGGCCTCCATGAAGCCGAGGTCCTGCTGGCCGACGCCGATGATGATGCCGCCGACGATGTTGATCAGGGTGATCAGCAGGCCGGCGATGGCGTCGCCGCGGACGAACTTGGCGGCACCGTCCATCGAGCCGTAGAAGTTGCTCTCGTCCTCCAGGGTCTTGCGCCGGACCCGGGCCTCGTCCTCGTCGATCAGGCCCGAGGAGAGGTCGGCGTCGATCGCCATCTGCTTGCCCGGCATGGCGTCCAGGCTGAAGCGCGCCGAGACCTCGGCGATCCGGCCCGAGCCCTTGGTGATGACCACGAAGTTCACGATCACCAGGATGCCGAAGACGATGATCCCGATGACGAAGTTGCCGCTCATCACGAAGCCGCCGAAGGCCTCGATGACCTTGCCCGCGGCATCGGGGCCGCTGTGCCCGTTGGCCAGGATCAGCCGGGTCGAGGCCAGGTTCAGGGCCAGGCGCAGCATGGTCGCGATCAGCAGCACCGTGGGAAAGGAGCTGAAGTCCAGCGACCGGTTGATGAACAGCACGGTCATCAGGATCAGCACCGAGAGGGTCATGGAGATCGCCAGGCTGATGTCCAGCAGCCAGGCGGGCATGGGCAGGATCAGCACCACCAGGATGCAGACGATGCCCAGGGCGAGCGCGATCTCGCCGCGCCGCAGGGCGTGGTTGAGCTGGCCCAGGATGTCGCCCTGAGGCGCGCCGCTGCCTTGCTGCTGGCTGGCGTCGGTCATGGCCTCACCGCTCGCTCGTGGCGAAGGACGCCTGAGTCATCCGGCGCCGGGGAGTCCCCCCCACCCTGTCCCTCCCCCTCCAGGGGGGAGGGAACTCAAGCGGCGACGCCTCTTCTCCCTCCCCCCTTGAGGGGGAGGGCCGGGGTGGGGGGGTGACAGCCAACGCCATGCTCCCTCAGACCCGCGCCCGCTCCGCTTCGCCGGGCAGGGGGATCGCCGCCCCGTCCTCGCTGTAGAGCTTGAGCTTGTTGCGCAGGGTCCGGATCGAGATGCCCAGGATGTTGGCCGCGTGGGTGCGGTTGCCCAGGCAGTGCGACAGGGTGTCGAGGATCAGGTCGCGCTCGACCTCGGCGACGGTGCGGCCGACAAGGGCGCTGGTGTCCTGTTCGCCTCCGCCGTTCCGCGCGGCGGCGCTCTGCGCTCCAGCGGTCTGAGATCCAGCCGTCTGGGTCTCGCCCTCCTGGCCGGCGGCCGGGGCCGCGGGCTTGGGCGCCAGGCGGTCGCCGGTCAGGATGATGGCCTCGGCGGTCACCTTGTGGTCCCTGGCCATCAGCACGGCGCGGTGCATGGTGTTCTCCAGCTCGCGCACGTTGCCGCGCCAGTGGTGCCCCTCCAGGCAGCGCAGCGCCTCGGGGGTCATGGCCGGCAGCGGCACGCCGTTGGCCTCGGCGTACTTGGCGAGGAAGTGCTCGGCGAGCAGGGCGACGTCCTGGCCGCGCGCGCGCAGGGGCGGCAGCTCGATGGTGACCACGTTGAGCCGGAAGAAGAGGTCCTCGCGGAAGCGGCCCTCGCGGACCTCCTCCTCGAGGTCGCGGTTCGAGGTGGCGAGCAGCCGGATGTCGACGCGGATCGGCTGGGTGCCGCCGACCCGGTCGATCTCGCGCTCCTGGATCGCGCGCAGCAGCTTGGCCTGCAGGCGGGGGTGCATCTCCGAGATCTCGTCGAGCAGCAGCGTGCCGCCGTTGGCCTCCTCGAACTTGCCGACGCGTCGGGCGATGGCGCCGGTGAAGGCGCCCTTCTCGTGCCCGAAGAGCTCGGACTCCAGGAGGTTCTCGGGGATCGCGGCGCAGTTGACCGAGACGAAGGTCTGCTTGGCCCGCCTGGACTTCTCGTGGATGTAGCGCGCCATGACCTCCTTGCCGGTCCCGGACTCGCCGGTGATCAGGACGCTGGCGTCGGCGCCGGCGACCTGCTCGGCCAGGCGCAGCAGCTCCTTCATCCTCTGGTCGCGGGTCAGGAAGGCGGTCGACTCCTCGGCGACCGCGGCCAGCACCGCGGCGATCAGCTCGGGATCGGGCGGCAGGGGCACGTACTCCTGGGCGCCGGCGCGGATCGCCTTGACCGCAGCGCCGGGGTCGGTGCCGATCCCGCAGGCGACCACCGGGATCGAGATCCGCTCGGTCTTCAGGCTGCCGATCATGCTGCCGACGTCCAGCCTGATGTCGATCATCAGCAGGTCGGCGCCGTGCCCGGCGCGCAGCAGCGACAGGGCCGTCGCGATGTCGTCAGCGTGCGCCACCTTGGCACCGCGGTCGAGCGCGATCTTGCCCGCCGTGGTGATGTGGCCCTCGAGTGTGCCGACGATTAGAAGCCGCATCGTCTCAATCTCCAGATATCAATGGCTCAGTCGAGCTCGCCGACCCGGTGGTCGGGCGGCAAGAGGGTGTTCATCAGGATCTCCAGGCGCCGGGGGTTCTCTTGCCGCGCGATCGAGACGGCGCCCAGGGCGTAGAGCTGGTGGACCAGGGATTCGATGCCGGAGTTGCGCTCCAGCTTTCCGGCCAGGGGCAGGAAGACCATGTTGGCCAGGATCGCGCCGTAGAAGGTGGTCAGCAGCGCGACCGCCATGGCCGGGCCGATCGATTCCGGATCCTCCAGGTTGCCCAGCATCTGCACCAGGCCGATCAGGGTCCCGATCAGTCCCATCGCCGGGCAGACCTCGCCGGCGCGCCGCAGGATGCCGGCGGCGCGGTTGTGGCGGGCGGCCATGGCCTGGACCTCGGCGTTCAGGACCTGCTCGATCTGGTCGCCGGGCGTGCCGTCGACCGCCAGGCGCAGCGCCCGGAACAGGAAGGGGTGGTCGTCGAGGTCGCGCAGGACCCGCTGCAGCGACAGCACACCGTGGCGCCGGGCCTGCTTGGCCAGCAGCAGCACCTGCTCGGCGGCGGCGCCCGGGTTCTGGGCGTTGTAGAGCACGGCCTTGAACATCACCCCCTGGGCCCGGACCACCTCGCCGACCGAGAAGGAGATCGAGGTCACCAGGAAGCTGCCGCCGATGACGATCAGCAGCGCCGGGACGTCGACGAAGGCGCCGGGCGAGCCGCCCAGGGTCATGGCGGTCACGATCATGGCGAAGGCGCCCAGCACCCCGCCCAGGGTGGCGAAGTCGACGCTGGTGCCGCTCGGCAGGTCGTCGAGGCTGACCATGGGCGGCGCGTTGCCGCTGGTGCTGCTGAGATTGGCCATGACCGTTGCCTGCCTCGTCCCTTTGCCTTCTTCCTCGCTCCGGGCGCCGTCCTAGGAGCGATCCATCTTGATGATCTCGGTCATGGTCACGCCGAGGCGGTCCTCGACCACGACCACCTCGCCGCGCGCGACCAGGCGGGTGTTGACGTAGATGTCGACCGCCTCGCCGACCTTGCGGTCCAGCTCGACCACCGCGCCGCGGCCCAGCTTCAGAAGCTGCGCGACCTGCATGTTGGCCTTCCCGAGCACGGCGGAGACTTGAACCGGGATGTCGTAAACGGCTTCCAAGTCCTTGGCGTTGCCGGGAATCTTGCCCGAGTCCGCGAGGTCGAGCTCCCGTGACTCCTCG
>JANQGU010000101.1 GCA_028282935.1 Kiloniellales bacterium | reverse complement strand
GACCTGCTGCAGGCGCGCGTTCGACATCACGGCGACCCGGTCGGCCAGGGCCAGGGCCTCGACCTGGTCGTGGGTCACGTAGACCATGGTCCGGCCCAGTTCCTGGTGCAGGCGCTTGAGGTCGAAGAGCATCTGGAACTTCAGGTGCGCATCCAGGTGGCTCATGACCTCGTCGAGGATGAAGACCGAGGGCTCGCGGATCAGGGCCCGGCCCAGGGAGACGCGCTGCTGCTGGCCGCCGGAGAGGGCGCCGGGCAGCTCGTCCAGGATCGGCGTGATCCGCAGCAGCTCGGCGATCTGCTGCGCCTTGCGCCTGCGCTCGGCCTCCGGGACGCCGCGCACCTCCAGGGGGAAGCTGAGGTTCCGCTCGACCGTGAAGTTCGGATAGAGCGCGTAGGTCTCGAAGGCCATGGCGACGTTGCGCTCCTGCGGGTCGAGGTTGGAGACTCGCCGCTCGCCGAAGTAGATCTCGCCCGATGTGATGGCCTCCAGCCCGACGATCATCCTGAGGGTCGAGGTCTTGCCGCAGCCCGAGGGCCCGAGCAGGGCGACGAACTCGCCGTTCTCGATCTCCAGGTCGAGGTCCTGGACCGCGTGCACCGCCCCGGCGCCGGAGCCGTAGATCTTGTTCACCTTGCGGAGCGAGACCCTGGCCAAGACGATCACTCCATCAGGTTGCGGCCGCTGGCCGGATCGAAGTAGTGGAAGGCCCGGTCGTCGACCGAGAGCGCGACGCTCTCGCCGTGGGCGAAGTGCCGCTCGGGGTCGGTCAGGGCGGTCAGCTTCACGCCGCCGGACTCGGCGAGCATGATCCCGGTCGAGCCCAGGGCCTCGAAGATGTCGACCCGGGCGTCGATGGCGATGCCGTTGGCCAGCTCATCGGCGGGGCGGATGTGCTGCGGCCGCAGGCCCAGGGTCACCTCGGCCGTGTTGCGCGCCTCCAGCCTGGCGCGATGCGGCTCGGGCACACGGAAGCTGAGGTCGCCGCCCTCGGCTTGGAGGACCAGCGCCTGATCCTCGCTGGCCAGGCGCGACGGGATGACGTTGATCGTCGGCTGGCCCAGGTGCTCGGCGACGAAGAGGTTGGCCGGGCGCTCGAAGAGGTCGTGGGGCTGTCCGGTCTGCACCAGGCGGCCGCCGTTGCCCATGACCCCGATGCGGTCGCCCAGCGACAGCGCCTCGGCGTAGTCGTGGGTGACGTAGACCGTGGCGACCCGGCGCAGGTCCTCCAAGGTGTGGAACTGGGTCCGCAGCTCGTGACGGATCTTGGCGTCGAGGTGGCTGATCGGCTCGTCCAGGAGGAAGACCTCGGGATCGGCAACCAGCGTCCGGCCCAGCGCCGTGCGCTGCTTCTGACCGCCCGAGACCTCGCCCGGGCGGCGGTTCAGCAACTGGTCGATGCGCAGCAGCTTGGCGATCTCGGTCACGCGCTGCTCGATGACCGCCTTGCTTTCGCGCCGTGCCCGCAAGGGGCTGGCGATGTTGTCGTAGACCGTCTTGTGCGGATAGAGCGCGTAGGACTCGAAGGTCATGGCGACCCGGCGGCGGTAGGGCGGCAGCCGGGTGACGTCGCGTCCGCCGGTCAGGACCCGGCCGCGGTCCGGCGTCTCCAGTCCCGCGATCAGGCGCAGCAGGGTTGTCTTGCCGATGCCCGAGGGGCCGATGATGACGAAGAACTCACCTTCCTCGACGGCGAAGCTCAGCTCGTCGATGACCGGGAAGTCCCAGCCCTTGCAGAGTCCCTCGACCTCGAGCCGCGCCATGACCGCCTATCCTTTCACGACGCCGAGGGAGAGGCCGCGCACCATGTAGCGGCGCAGCAGGATGAACAGGGTCACCGGCGGGATCATGGCGATCAGCGAGAAGGCCATCTGCAGGTTCCACAGGGTCTGCGAGCCGTGGGTGAAGGTCGGGATCACGATGGTGTAGGTGCGGACCTCGGTGCCGACGAAGAGGTTGGCGAAGAGGTATTCGTTCCAGGCGAAGATCCAGCACAGCATGGCGACCGAGATCATGCCCGGCAGGACCAGCGGCAGCGTGACCCGGACGAAGGCCTGGAAGGGCGTCCAGCCGTCCAGGTAGGCGGCCTCCTCCAGCTCGCGCGGCGCGTCGCGGAAGAAGACCATCATCAGCCAGGTCGCCAGCGGCAGGTTGAAGACCAGGTAGAGGATGATCAGGGACAGCGCCGAATCCGTGCCCCAGGGCGTGTTGTCGAAGAGGAAGAACATCGGCACCAGCACGGCGACCGGCGGGAACATGCGGTTGGAGAGGATCCAGAAGGCCAGGTTCTCGCCGCCGGCCTGGCGTGGGAAGCGCGCGAAGGCGTAGCCGGCCAGGGTGCCGAGGAAGAGCGCGAGCAGGGTGTTGCCGGTCGCGATCACGAAGCTGTCGACCAGGGCGTCGAAGTTGGTCGGCTCGGCGAAGACCCCGGCGAAGTTGCTGGGGAACCACGCCTGCGGCCAGAAGGTCGGCACCGTCAGGTTGGTCTCGGCCGCCGACTTGAAGGCGGTGATCGCCATGAAATAGAAGGGAAAGAGCGTGAACAGCAGCCACAGCCCCAGGAAGGCGAGGAACAGCAGGCGGACCAGGCGCCAGCGCCGGTCTGGGGCGGGGCCTTGGGCCATCGTGGTGTCGAGGCTCGCCATGCCCGCGCCCCTCAGGCGATGCCCTGGGCCTTCATCACCCGCTTCATGTACTTCAGGAAGAGGATGATGAGGACCGCCGAGATGGCGAAGATGATGATCGCGTAGGCGGCCGCCTCGCCGATGGCGAATTCCCGGATGCCGCGCTGGAAGGCGATGTAGGTCGGCAGCTCAGAGGACTGCGCCGGCCCGCCCGAGGTCATGACGTAGACCAGGTCGACGAACTTGAAGGCGTCGGTGAAGCGCAGGATGAAGGCGATGGCGATGACCTCCTTCAGCATCGGCAGGGTGATGTGGCGCAGCACCTTCCACTGCCCGGCGCCATCGACCCGCGCCGCCTCGTAAACCGCCGGCGGCAGCGAGACCCGGCCGGAGTAGACGATCAGCAGGGGCAGGGCGGTCCAGTTCCAGATGTCGGCCAGGATGATCGACCACAGCGAGATGCCGGCGTTGAACCACTCGATGTGCTCGGAGATCAGGCCCAGGTTCAGCAGCGCCTGGTTGACCGCCCCGTTCGAGGGCGTCAGCAGGAAGCGCCAGAGCACGCCGACGATCGAGGGCGGCAGCATCATCGGCAGGATCACCAGGATCAGGATCACCGTGCGCCAGAGGTTCGACTTGACGCACTCGTAGAGCGTCAGCGCCAGGACCACGCCGAGCAGGACCTGCAGGCAGGCGCCGAAGCCGAGGTACTGCACGAGATGGACCAGGGAATCCTGGAAGCGCTCCGAGCTCAGGACCGTGGCGTAGTTCTCCATCCCGATGTAGGCGTGGTTGCCGGAGAAGAGGCTGGAGATGTTGGTGTCCCGCAGCGAGTGATAGAACATCCAGACCGTCGGATAGACCACGATCGCGAAGAGGGTCAGGACCGGGATGCCGACCAGGATCAAGGGCACCCAGCGGGACACGATCAGCGGCCGGGCCCGGCGGCGCGCGTCGAACCACTCCGGATAGGTGGCGGGATCGCCGCGCACGATGGCCGCGGTCTCCGAGGGCGGGCTCATGCGCTTTTCCTCTCGGCGCCGAGCGCCGTCGCCCTGCCGACGGAGTGGCGCTCGACCAGCAAAGGCGGCAGGGCCAGGGTCTCTGCCGCCGTTACGCCATTCTCGATCTGCTCGACGAGAATCTCGGCGGCACGCCGGCCGATCTCCGCGGCCGGCTGCCGGATCGTGGTCAGGGGCGGCACCGTGTAGGCGGCCAGTTCGATGTCGTCGTAGCCGATGACCGAAAGGTCCTCGGGAACCCGAAGGCCGCGCTGGCTGAGCGCGCAAAGCCCGCCGACCGCCAGCAGGTCGTTCATGCAGAAGACCGCCTCGGGCGGGTTGGCCTCGCAGCGGTCGAGCAGGTCCTGCATGGCGGCGAAGCCGCCGCCGACGGTGAGGTCGGTCGGCTGCACCCGCTCCGGACTGAGCGCGACGCCGCGCTCGGCCAGCGCCGCGCGGAAGCCGTCGAGCCGCTGCCGGCTGCGTGGATGATCGGCCATGCCGGCGAGGACGGCGAAGCGGCGGAAGCCGCGCTCCAGGAGATAGCGCCCGGCCAGCTTTCCGCCGGCCTCGGAATCGTCGTTGACGATGGTGGTGTCCGGCACGTCCAGCGTATCGATGGCGACGACCGGGACCGGCCGCCGCTCGCTCAGCCGATAGAAGAAGCGGTGGTCCATGTTCGTGGTCATGACCGCCAGGCCGTCGATGCGCTTGGCGACCAGGGTTGCCAGATAGGATTCCAGGCGCTCGGTCACGTCGCCGGTGTTGCAGAGGATCAGGCTGTAGCCGTGCGCGAAACAGGCTTCCTCGACGCCGCGAATGACCTCGGCGAAGAAGGGATTGGTCGAGGAGGTGACCAGCATGCCGATGCTGCGCGTCCGGTCGGCCTTCAGGGCGCGCGCCACGGCCGAGGGCCGAAAGCCGAGATCGCTGATCGCCGCGCGCACGCGCTCGCTGGTTCGGGGCGCGACATGGCGCGTGCCGTTGACGACATGGGACACGGTGGTGACGGAAACGCCGGCGACGCGCGCGACGTCCTTGATGGTCACGCTGCTCTGCTCTGCGCCGCGGCCTCTGTTGCGACCCCGCTTGAAGTCGCCGCCCGTTCTCTTGGCTCCCGAAAGGCTCCGCGGCCGGGCCGGGGGTTTCGGCTTCGGCACGAAGGTCTCCCTGCAACCGGTCTGGTTGTTTTTCTGGCGACCGGCAAGCCAAGGATAAAAGCCACGCAAACGTTTGCGCAAACGTTTTCGTTGCTGCGCTGCAGCGACTCACCGCTCTGGACAGCCCGCCGCGCGCCGAAGATAAAGTTCCGGGCGCGGGACGAAGAGCCCGCCCGGATGGCGTGGGAGGTCAGGATGCAGCTCGAGGTGCCGGAGGGCTACAGGCCGCAGGACGCGGGGAGCCTGCCCGCCTACCTGGCGGAGCAGCCGGAGCTGAGGTCGGCGCTGGGCGGCGCGCCCGAGGCCTGGACGGTCGAGGAGGTCGGCGACGGCAACCTCAACCTGGTCTTCAAGGTGCGCGGTCCCGCCGGCGGCCTGGCGGTGAAGCAGGCGCTGCCCTACGTGCGCCTGGTCGGGGAGAGCTGGCCCCTGCCGCTGTCGCGCGCGCACTATGAGCACCTGGCCCTGAGCCAGGAGGCGCGGCACGCGCCGGGCCTGGTGCCGGCGGTCCGTCACTACGACGAGACCCTGGCGCTGATCGCCATGGAGCTGCTGGAGCCGCATATCATCCTGCGCCAGGGCATGATCGCCGGGACGCGTTATCCGCGCTTCGTCGAGGACATCACGACCTTCACCGCCAACACCCTGTTCCACACCAGCGACCTGGCCTTGACCGCGGCGGCGAAGAAGGACCTGGTCGCCGCCTTCGCGGGCAACTCTGCGCTCTGCAAGATCACCGAGGACCTGATCTTCACCGAGCCCTACATGATCGCCGACAACAACCGCTGGACCAGCCCGCAGCTCGACCCCTACGCCGCGCGGCTGCGCGAGGACGGCGACCTCAAGGTCGCGATCTCGCGCCTCAAGCTGCGCTTCCTCGGCGACGCCCAGGCGCTGATCCACGGCGACCTGCACACCGGCTCGATCATGGTCACCGAAAGCGACACCCGGGTCATCGATCCGGAGTTCGCCTTCATGGGGCCGATGGGCTTCGACCTCGGCGCCCTGGTCGCCAACCTGCTGCTGAACTACTTCTCGCAGGACGGCCACGAGGAGCGGCCGGGCGCACGCGACGACTACCGCGCCTGGGTTTTGGAGACGACGCGGGGCGTCTGGGCCAGCTTCGGCGAGAAGTTCCTGGCGCTCTGGCGCGGCGCGGCCGCCGCCGGCGACGGCTACCCGGCGGCGCTGTTCCAGGGGCCGCTGGGCGCCGCCCGCCTCGACCAGGAGCGCAAGGCCTACCTCGACCGGCTCTACCGCGACACCCTGGGCTTCGCCGCCGCCAAGATGATCCGCCGCATCGTCGGCCTGGCCCACAACATCGACCTGGAATGGATCGAGGACCCGGAGCGCCGTGCCCGCTGCGAGGCCCGCGCCCTGACCCTGGCCCGCGAGATGATGGTCAACCCCGGCGCCTTTCCCTCGATCGGCGACGTCGCCGAGGCCGCCGCCGAGCTGCGCGGCTGGGTGCCGAAGCTGGGATAGCGGTTTCCGGTCACGATTCCGCGATTGCCTGGGCAGGCGCCGCGGCCCGATTGAAACGCCGTGCAGTTCCGATCATCTACACAGGGAACCGAACTCTTGAGCCGAGAGGACCCCACGCCACGATGAGCCGCCTGGAAAGCCATATCCGCCGCTGCCAAGCGCAGTGCAAGTGCATCGAACGCGCAGCAGAGCTGATGGCGGAGCTGCCGGGGCCGCTGCTAGAGCTGGGGCTCGGCAACGGCCGGACCTACAGCCACATCCGCGAGCACCTGCCGGGGCGCGAGATCTTCGTCTTCGACCGTCAGATCGCCGCCCATCCCGACTGCATCCCCGACGGCGATCACATCTTTCTCGGCGAGATCGCCGAGACCCTGCCCCTGGCGGTGGAGCGCTTCGCCGGCAGGATCCCGCTGGTCCACGTCGACCTCGCGCCGGAGGTGATCCGCGAGATCGCGGCGCAGCTCCCCAGGCTGCTCTGCCCCGGCGGCATCGCGCTGACCCAGGCCGAGGCCAGGACCGAGGGGCTGCTGCCGCTCGAGTTGCCGGAGGGCGTCGCGCCCGGCCGCTACTTCATCTACCGCGCCGACTGATTCGCGAGGGCCCGAGTCGGCCTACAGCTCCAGCAGCTCCCGATAGGCGAAGAGCGCCGGTTCGCCGCCGCTGTGGAGGAAGATCACGTCCTCGTTGGCCCGCCAGCGGCCCTCGCGGATAAGGGCGATGAGGCCGGCCAGGCCCTTGCCGGAATAGACCGGGTCCAGGACCAGGGCCTCCAGCCGGCCGGCGAGCCTGATCGCCTCCAGGGTCGCGGCGTGGGGCACCCCGTAGGCCGGCCCGGCGTGGCCGGCGACGACCTCGACGTCGGCCGGCTCGAAGGGGATCTGCAGCAAGGCCGCCGCCTCCTGGCCGTAGCGCAGCACGTCGGCCTCGACCCGCGCTGGCTCGGCGTCGATGTCGATGCCGAGGATCCGCGTCCGCGACAGGGCGGCGCGGGCGCCCAGCACCAGGCCGGCCTGGGTGCCGCCGCTGCCCGAGCAGTGCACGACGGCGCTGGGGGTGAAGCCGGCCGCGGCGCTCTGCCGGGCGATCTCGACGATCGTCGAGGCATAGGCCAGCGCGCCCCGGGCGTTGGAGACCCCGTAGGGCACGACGAAGGGCTTGCGGCCCTGTGCCTCAAGCTCCGCCGCGCGCGCCTCGATGGCGGCGTTGCGCTCGCCGGTCCAGGGCGCCTTCTCGATCACGGCGCCGAAGAGCCGGTTGAGCAGCGCGTTGCCGGAGAGGTGATAGTCCGGCGAGGGCGGCACCACCCGGCCCTCGTAGACCACCAAGTGGCAGGCGAGGCCGAGCTTGGCCGCGGCGGCGGCGACCTGGCGCTGGCTGTTCGACTGCTCCACGCCGCCGGACACCAGGGTGTCGGCCTCGGCCGAGAGGGCTTCGCTCAGGACGTAGTCCAGCTTGCGCAGCTTGTTGCCGCCGAAGCCGAGGCCGGTGCAGTCCTCGCGCTTGACCCAGAGCCGCGGCCCGCCCAGTTCCGCGGTCAGGCGCGGGAGCGGCTCCAGCGGCGTCGGCAACTGGGCGAGTCCGACGCGCGGGATGCGCTCCAGGCGCTGCTCCAGGTAGGCGGTGGAGGATCGGGCCATGCCCCTTCCTAGCCCCCCGCTGCGGCCAAGCCAACATCTCGCCGTTGCCGCCGCCCGCGCCCGGCGCAGTCCAGCCATGCGCGGCGCCGAAAGGCCTTGGCGTTCCGGCCAGGGCCGATCAAGCTGGCGTTTCGGCACAGCGCTGGGGAGGAGTCATGCGCCTTCTGGTCTTCCAGCACATCGCCTGCGAGCACCCGGGTATCTTCCGCAAGTTCCTGGCCGAGGACGGCATCGCCTGGGACGCGGTCGAGCTCGACGAAGGCGAGGCGATTCCCGATCTCGAGGCCTACGATGCACTCTGGGTCATGGGCGGCCCGATGGACGTCTGGGACCTCGAGGCCAATCCCTGGCTCGAGCCCGAGAAGGCGGCGATTCGCGAGTGGGTGCGGGTCCGGCGCAAGCCCTTCCTGGGAGTCTGCCTCGGCCACCAGCTCCTGGCCGACGCGCTGGGCGGCCGCTGCGACTGGCTGAGCCCGCCCGAGGTCGGGATCCTGGAGGTCGCGCTGACCGAGGCGGGCCGGGCCGATCCCCTCTTCGCCGAGCTGGACCCGGTCGCCAAGTGCCTGCAGTGGCATTCCGTGCAGGTGGTCGAGCCGCCGGAGGGCAGCGTCACCCTGGCCAGCTCCGAGGCCTGCCGGCACCAGGCCCTGCGAATCGGGCAGCACGCCTACGGCATCCAGTACCACGTCGAGCTCGAGGCCAACACGATCTCGGACTGGGGCGATATCCCCGCCTACGCGGCCGCCCTCGAGAAGGTGCGGGGCAGGGATGCCCTGGCGCGCCTGGATGCGGAGGCGCAGCCCCTGATGCCGGGCTTCGCCCGTAACGCCCGGCGGCTCTACGAGGGCTTCATGAAAATGGCGCTGGAGATGACCGCTTAGCTCAAAACCGCGGGGTGTCCTCGTTGGCGGCCTCGCGTCGGCGGCCGCGGCGCCGCCGGCCCTCGCGGTCGGGGCGCTGCAGCAGGCCGCCGGCCTGCTGCTGCTCGCTGGCGCCGGTCGAGATCGCGCCGAGGCAGGCGACGATCTGCTCAAGGTTCGGCTTCGGTCCCTTGTCGTGCGCCGACAGGGCCTGGTGCATGGCCGCGACGTGCATCGGCGTGGTGCCGCAGCAGCCGCCGATGATCCTGGCGCCGACGTCGAGGGCCATGCGGGCGTAGTCGGCCATCAGCTCCGGCGTCCCGGTGTAGTGGATCTCGTCCTCGACGAACTCGGGGATGCCGCAGTTGCTCTTGGCGACCAGGACGTCGCCGGGATCGGCCGACTCGGCCATGTTGAGCAGGGCCGCGACCAGTTCGGCGGCGCCGACTCCGCAGTTGCCGCCGTAGGCCACGGGGCGCGGCGCGAGCGTCTTGACCAGGGCCGCGACCTCGCCGGGCATGACCCCCATCATGGTCCGGCCGTTGGTGTCGAAGCTCATGGTGCAGACGATCGGCAGGCCGCTGGCGCCGGCCCCCTCGACCGCGGCCTTGAGTTCCTCGACCGAGGACATGGTCTCGACCCAGAGCAGGTCGCAGCCGCCCTCGGCCAGGGCCTCGGCCTGCTCGCGGAAGGCCGCGACGCCGTCGGCCTCGGTGAGCGGCCCCAGGGGCTGGAAGAGCTCGCCGGTCGGGCCGAGCGAGCCGGCCACCAGGACCCGGCGGCCGACGCTGTCGGCGGCCCGGCGGGCCAGCCGCGCCGCGGCCACGTTGAGCTCCGCCACCCGGTCCTCGGCCTTGTGCAGCTTCAGGCGATGCCGGGTGCCGCCGAAGGAGTTGGTCAGGATGATGTCGGCGCCGGCGTCGACGAAGGCCTTGCCGAGGTCGTGGATCGGCTCGCTCCGCTCGACGTTCCAGAGCTCGGGCGCGTCGCCGTGACCGAGGCCAGCCAGGAAGAGGTTGGTGCCGGTCGCGCCGTCGGCCAGGAGCCAGGGGCGCTCTGCCAGCATTTCGTGGATCGGATCGGTCATCGGCCGGCCTTTCTGGAGCCCGGGAAGTAAAAGGGCGCTGCTCATAGCATAGCCCCGCGACGCTTGGAAGCGCGGGCTCTTTTGCTTTGCCGCCGGCTGACGCAAACTGTGCCAGGCTGAAGCTTCGGAGGTATCGATCCATGAGACGCCTGTCCCCTGTCCTGGTGTCGCTGGCCGGCCTGGCCCTGCTCGGCTGCGAGGTCCTGGAGCCGGAGCCCAGGGGGAGCGTCTCCGCGATCCCGGCCAGCGCGCCCGGGACCACGGCGGTCGCCGCCGCGACGCCGGCGCCGAGCCTCGGCCCCGCCGACTGCGCCGAACGGCCGGACAAGGGCTGCGTGCTGGCCCTGGCCCTGGCGGAGGTCGATCGGAGCGCGCCGGAGGCCAGCGCCCAGCTCGCCGCGCTGGGCGCCGCCTGGTCGAAGCCGGCCCTGCTGGAGGAGGCCAACGCGCTGGCCGCGACCCGGCCCTTGGGCACAGGGCGGGCCTTCAGCATCATCGCGCGCCGCCAGGGCGAGCTCGGCCTCGCCGAGGCGGCGGTCAAGACGGCGGGCCAGATCCCCTGGATCACAGAGCGTTCCTCGGCCCTGGCCAAGGTCGTCGAGGCCCTGGCGCAGCGGGGCGAGTTCGAGGCGGGCCTTTCGGTCGCCGGCCGGATCCCGGTCAGCGAGTACAAGGCCCTGGCCGTCGCCCACGTCATCCGCCTGCAGGCCGAGGGCGGCGACATCAAGCTCGGCTTGGGCGAGGTCAAGAAGCTGAGCGGCAAGGGCCGGGACCACCTCGAGTCCCGGACCACGGCCTTCTCCTGGATCGCCCTCAGCTTCGCGCGGCTCGGCCGGACCGAGGAGGCCCTGGCGGCCGCCCGCAAGATCCGCAAGTCGGACTTCCTGGCGCCCAACCTGGCGGGCGTCGCCGCGGTCGCCGGCCGGCCGGAGCTTTTCGCCGAGGCGATCGCCGTCGCCGAGAAGGCGCCGACGACCCTGCGCGACGCCGCCCTGGCCGGGGTCGCGCCGCGGATGGCGGACGTCGGGCAACTGGACGAGGCCCTGGCCCTGGCCAAGCGGATCGAGAAGACCAGCTGGCGCGAGGCGGCCCAGGCCGGCATCGTGCCGGCCCTGGCCAGGCACGGCCGGACCCAGGAGGCGCTGGACCTGATCCAGGAGATCACCTTGCCCTTCATGCGCGGCTCGGCGGTCTACGGCCTTGCCTCGGTGACCGAGGACGAGGACCTGATCCGGCAGCTGCCCTTCAGGGCGCACCGCCTGGGCGCCAAGACCGGCTTCGAGGTCCGCCGGGGCCTGGCCGGCCTGCTGGCGGTCCGCGGCGACGCGAAGGCAGCCACCAGGGTGGCCAAGCGGATCGGCGATTCCGGCCGCCGGGCCGAGGCCCTGGCCGCCCTGGCGTTGCTGTCGGGCGACCGCGGCCTGCTGTCCGAGGCCGACGCCGGCAGCCGCGGCTACACGCCGGCGCTCCACAACCTCGCCGAGGCCCAGGCCTGCCTGGGGTCGCCGGCCGAGGCGGTCGAGACGGCGAAGCGGGAGGAGTCCCGCGACGCCCGCATCGCGGCGCTGATCGACGTCGCCCGCTGCCTGCCGCCCGAGGGGCCCTACTGGGCGGCCGACCGGAAGCGCCGCAAGCTGCGCCCCGACCTGCCGGCCTACGGCTTCTCCCCCTGGTCGCCGCAGGGCGCCAGCTTCGCCGCCTACGAGTAGCCCGTTGTGCGTTCATAGCCACCGCCGTGCCGCTGCGTCCCTCACCCGCTCGCGGCTGACGCCGCTCCCACCCTCTCCCAGAGGGAGAGGGTTGTGGAGGCTTGGCGAGGCGACCAGCCGAGCCTTAGCCGGAGCTGGGTGAGGGGTTAGTCTTCCTGGAATCCCCTGATCTTGATCAACCGGTCGGGCTGGTAGGGATAGATGAAGAAGGGCCCGACCCGGATGTCGCCGGGCACGGTCTCGACCCCGCAGTTGCCGTGATCGACCACGACGGTCTCGCTGCCCTTATCGTTGGCTTTGAAGCGGCCGCTGAGGGCGGCGCGGTCCACGACCACGCCGTCCTGATCGATGAAGTTCAGCCAGACCGCCGTCACCGAGGTGAAGTCGTCTCCGTCGAAGACCTCGTCGGCGTTGTCGAGCCCGGTCACGTCGAAGACCTCGCCGTCCTGGTTGACCGCCGTGCCGATGATCTCGCCGACCAGGGTGGCGACGGGAAAGGCATCGTCGATCTCGGGCGGGAAGGGCGCCGGGCGGTCGCGGTCGCTGGTCTCCCGCCGGGTGAAGATCAACTCGCCGCTGGCGAAGGTGTAGGTGGTGTCGCCGCAGACGATCGGGAACGCGGCGAAGTTCGCCAGATCGAACACGTCGACGGTGACCGGCGCGTCGCCGTCGTCGTCGTCCCGGATGCCCAAGCGGCCGTCGTTGATGTCGACGCGCAGCTCGCCGTCGATCAGGCTGGTCCGGTAGCCTGGCCCTCTGTGCCGCAGCTCGTCCTGCCGGGCCTTGAGCACCAGGCGGTCGCCGGTGATGCGCAGCGCACCCTCGGGCGCGTCGATCTTGATCCGGCCCTTCGAGCCCCGCCGGTCGTCGTCGTCATCGTCGTCGTCGTAGGCCGGGGCCGTCCCGGCCGCGGCACCGAGCGCGAAGGCCATGGCGAAGGCTCCGACCGCCCCCCTGACCAAGGCAGTGGCCGGCCTCTTCCTCGAAAGCATGGAGTCCCTCCCTGTTCGACTGCCTTTGAATGGCAATCATAGATTGCTTGAGTGGAAGAGAAAGAATAGCAGGGATTGTTGTCGCGGCCTACCGGCCTACGCGGGCCTCGAGGCCGGGGTCAACGCGCGTAGCCGCTCCACTTGCCGCGGCCGTCGAAGCGTGGCTCCTGTGCGGACCGTGGGTCCGGGGAACTGCTGCTCGAGTCCTGCCGGAGCTCGGGCGCCTCGGGCGCCGTCGCGCCGCGCAGCAGGCCCCAGGCGACCAGGGCGACGATCGCCGCGAGGCCGAGGTAGAGGCGGAGCCTGGCGATGCCCTCGCCTGGCCGCGTGGTTGTGTCCGAGCTGCCCGGAGCCGGTCCGGCCGGCTGGAAGCTGTCCGACTTGGCAATCGTCATCTGAGGTCTCCTTATCCGAGTCCGGCTCGCCGCGGCTCTTGGCGCAGCAAGACCTGTTTCCTTAACACCGGATATGCGGGACCTCATCGCGTTCTACAAACGACGATTACCTATCGGACCGATAAGAAAATCTCATGCGAAGCCGCAGGTGGAAAACCCCGGACGCGGCGCCCGGCCCGGCGGCGGAAAGGCCGCCGGGCGCGGAGGCCGCTGGCCGTCAATCCGTGTGGATCAGCCAGGTCGTCCTGTACCTCTTGATCTGCCCTTCCTGCAGCCGCGACCAGTAGGACTCCAACTCCCGCTTGACCACGGGGAAGAGGAAGTAGAGGCCGACGATGTTGGCGACGGCCATGGCGAAGATCGCGGAGTCAGAGAAGTCCACCACCGGGCCCAGGCTCATGGAGGAGCCGATGACCACGAAGATGCAGAAGATCAGCTTGAAGATCAGCTCGGTCTTCTGGCCCTCGCCGAAGAGATAGGTCCAGCACTTCACCCCGTAGTAGGACCAGGAGATCATGGTCGAGAAGGCGAAGAGGACCACCGCCAGGGCGAGGATGTAGGGGAACCACGGGAAGACGGACTCGAAGGCCGAGGAGGTCAGCTCAACGCCGCTCATCCCGGCCTCGTTGGAGTAGGAGCCGGTGATGACGATGACCAGCGCGGTCATGGTGCAGATCACGACCGTGTCGATGAAGGGCTCGTGCAGGGCGACCAGGCCCTCGGTGATCGGCTCCTTGGTGCGCACCGCCGAATGGGCGATCGACGCGGATCCCACGCCGGCCTCGTTGGAGAAGGCGGCCCGCTTGAAGCCCTGGATCAGCGCCCCGATGGCGCCGCCGGCCACGCCCTCCGGGCTGAAGGCGCCGCCGATGATGGCGCCGAAGGCGGCCGGCACCTCGGTGATGTTGGCGAGGATGATGATCACCGCGGCCGTGCAGTAGACCACGGCCATGAAGGGCACGACCTTCTCGGTCACCCGGGCGATCGACTTGATGCCGCCGATGATCACGGCGCCGACGATGCCGGCGACGATCAGGCCGAAGAGCCAGCCCTTGTCGGCCATGAAGCCGGTCTCGCCGCCGGTGATGTTGACGATCTGCTGGAAGGACTGGTTGGCTTGGAACATGTTGCCGCCGCCCAGGGAGCCGGCGATGCAGCAGACCGCGAAGAAGACAGCCAGGACCTTGCCGAGGCCGGCCAGGTTCTTCTCGGCCAGGCCCTTGCTCAGGTAGTACATGGGCCCGCCCGAGACCGTGCCGTCGGGATACTCGTTGCGGTATTTGACCCCCAGGGTGCACTCGGCGAACTTGAGCGACATGCCCATCAGTCCGGCCAGGATCATCCAGAAGGTGGCGCCCGGCCCGCCGATGGAGACCGCGATCGCCACGCCTGCGATATTGCCCAGCCCGACCGTGCCCGAGAGCGCGGTCGCCAGGGCCTGGAAGTGCGAGACCTCGCCGGCGTCCTTGGGATCCGCATAGTCGCCGCGGATCAGCTCCATCGCGTGCTTGAAGGCGCGGAAGGCGATGAAGTTGAAGTAGATCGTGGCGATCGCCGCGGCGATCACCAGCCACATGACGATCAAGGGAAAGTCGACGCCGAAGACCGGCACCGAATAGAAGACCACGCCGACGATGAAGTTGGAGATCGGCGCGACCGCCTCGTTGATGATGGTGTCGATCCCGCGCTCCTGCGTCTCCTGCGCGAGGGCGGCCGGAGTCCAGAAGAGAGCCAGCGTCAGTGCTGCGAAGAGCTTTTTCATAAGTGCCTCCCAGGGCCTTTTTTCTTGGCGCGGCTGCCGCCGGGTGCCCGCGGACGGCCGCGCGAGGGACTTCGATGTCGATGGGGACGGCGCCGGTCAGGGCACGACGGTGACCGGAACCGGCGAGACCTGAACCAGGGTGCCGGCGACGCTGCCGAAGAGCATCGCCTTGACCTTGGACAGGCCCTTCCTGCCGATGAAGATCTGGCAGGCGCCCTTCTCGCCGGCCAGGCCGCTCAGCACCTCCGCGACGTTGCCGTGGCGGACGACGCCCTCGACCTCCAGGCCCTGCGCCTCGATAGCGGCAACAAGGGGGTCGAGGACCTGGCCCTTGGCCTTGGCGATCTCTTCCTCGCGCCTCTTGTGGCGCTCTTCGTTTTCTTCGGGGGTGTTGAAGGTGTAGGGCGACCACTCGATCACGTAGGCCACCACGAGGCGGGCGCCGCCCGCCTTGGCCCGCGCCTTGGCGAACTCAGCCGCGCGCCCGGCGGGCTCGCTGCCGTCCACCGCCAGCAGAAAGGTATCCGTCATGATTTCCCCTCCCAAGCGTTGGGCGGCGATCCGACGAACCCGAGACTAGACCTCGATCTTGAAACGCTTATTGGGAGTCCGTCGCGACGCCCATCCGCTCTTCTGTTCCGCCCGTGAAGATGCCGAGCCCGTCTCTATCGAAGGGGCGCATCCGGGTTCGTTGCCCGGACCTGAGCATCGGTCCTTGTGGACCACTTGGGCGCGAACAGTGTGACCCTACCTCATTTGGGGGTCCAGGACTTAATGCGGAGCCACGCGACCGCCAAGCCACGCCGCTCTCGACGAGCGAGAGAACGAGACTCAGGCTCTCAAGGCCGCGTTCTCCGGGTCGTAGGGGCTTTCGGCGATGATGCGGGCGGGGCGGCGCTGGTCGAGGACGCGGACCTCGCAGTCGCGACCGACCTCGGCGACGTCGCTGCGGACGTAGCCCAGCATCAGCGACTTGCCGACGTAGTGGCCGTAGCCGCCGGCGGTGCCGCGGCCGACCACCTCGCCGTCCATGAAGACCGGCTCGTTGCCGAAGGGGTCGGCGTCGTCG
>JANQGU010000082.1 GCA_028282935.1 Kiloniellales bacterium | reverse complement strand
CGCTGATGTCGGCGACCGAGCCGACGGCGGTGAAGACCTCCTGAGCGGCCGGACTGAGCGGCCGGGCTGAGCGGCCGGGCGGATCCTTCGGGATTCCCTGTCGCATCGGGCCGCCGGGCGCGGCCGCCGTTCACCCCTGATTAACCCTAATAAAATACGCTGGGCGGATTGGTCGGCTAACCCCATCGCAAAGGAGCCTGCCAGGCCCATGCGTATCGAGCTTTCCCCGCAACGCCTCCACGCCTTGGGGCGCATCGCAGTCGCTGTCCTGACCGCCACGCTGGTCGCCGTGATCTTCGCCAATTTCCTGATGCCTTCGGCCGGCGTCTCCACCGGGGAGCCGTTGTTCCAGTCCTGGCCGCAGGTCAGCGCCGCCACCGCCGCCGCCCTGGCCGCCAGCATCGCCTGCCTTTGCGCCTTCGTGCTGCTCGCCCGCCGCAACCGGGCCCTGGCGCGCCTGGCCCAGGCCAGCGAGGCCCTGGCGAACGGCGACTTCTCGATCGAGATCCCGGCCTGCGAGCGCAGCGACAACTTGGGCGTCGCGGCCCGGGCCGTGGCCCTGATCCGCGCCCATGCCGAGGAATGGCGCAGCCGCAGCAAGCAGGACCGCGACCGCGCGGACACGCTGGGTGCCCGCCTCGCCCGCCTGGAAGCGGCGCTGGACCAGAGCGACCAGGCGCTGGCCGTCATCGACCTCGACCTCAGGATCACCTTCTGCAACCGCCGCTTCCTGGAGAAGCTGGAGCTGCCCAAGAGCTTCGCCGCCGGCCACGCGCGCCTGGAGAGCCTGCTGCTGCACGCCTCGGCCCGCGGACTGATGCCGGCGACCGAGGTCGAGGACCAGATGGCCCGCTGGGCCGCCCTGGCCCGCCAGACCCAGCCGGGCCACAGCGTGCTGACCTGCGCCGACGGCACGCGCCTGGAGCTGCGCCTGAAGCCGACCCCGAAGGTCAGCCTGGTGCTGCTGCATCGGGCCCCGGCGGCGGCCAAGGCCACTCAGCCCACCGCGACAAGCAGCCAGACCGCCCCCTCGGCCCCGGTGCCGGCGCGCGCGCCCGCAGCGGCGCCGATGCCGGCCCAAGCGCCGGCCACGGCGTCGGCCCCGCAGTCCAGCATCGGAACCGAGGCGAGCGCGCCTCAACCCGAGCCGGGCCAGCCCCAGCCCGCCCAGTCCCTGCCCGCTCAGTCCCTGCCCGCTCAGTCCCTGCCCGCCCAGGCCGAACTCACCAAGCCCGAGCCTATCGCGGCCTCCGCGGCAGCGGTCGAAAGCGCCCCCCCGGCCCGCGCCGGGGAGAGCGCCCCGGCCGGCAAGAGCGAAAGCCGTGCGGCCGCGCCGGCGGTGACGCGCGCGCCCGAGAAGACCCAGCTTCCGCCGCCGCCGGCCGCCCTTGCAACCACCGCCGCGCATCCCGCGGCACGGCGCACCTTCCGGGTGCTCCTGGTCGAGGGCGACAAGTCGGCGCAGCTCCAGGCGATCACCATCCTGGACAAGGCCGGCCACTGGGTCGACCTGACCACAAGCGGGCAGGAGGCCGTGAAGGCGATCGCGCGGCGCAGCTACGACGCGGTGCTGATCGACCTCGAGCTGACCGACATCTCGGGCTTCGACGTCGCGCGCCTGGCGCGGCGGCTCAACGGCCCCTCAGCGCAGGTCCCGATCATCGCCATGGTCGAGGATCGGATGCGCTTCGCGGAGTGCCTCGACGCCGGGATGGACGACATCCTGCTGAAGCCGCTTCGGGGCGAGGACGTGACCCGGAAGCTCACCAGCTGCATCGGCCCCCAGTCGGCCAGTCCCAAGCCCGTCGATGCGCAGGTCGCCGCCTCCCCGGCCGGGGCCGCGGCGGCGGACTGCAACCGGCGTGACCGCGCCCTGGGAGTCGCGATGGCGGAGCAGCCGGGAACGGCGGCCCTGCGGAGCGCAAGCGGCGGCGACTGATCGCGTGCCGCCGGCACGCCGACACGGATAAATTACGGCCAATACCCGGCCAGGGTGACTTTTCCCTCGGCGAATCCTGTCTATACTCGCCCTTCAACTGGCCTAATCCAGTGCTGGGATGGGGAGTGCGAGATGTCCCGCCTTGGGTTCGGGCCCTCGAATCTTCGATTCGCCCTGGCGTGTCTGGGCGTCGCTGTTGGCCTTTCAGCGCCGCTCGGATCGAACCTGAGATCCGAGGTGCTTCTTGCCGATGAGGCAGCCGACCCCTCCGCCCGGACGCAGCGGGCCGAGGACGTGGCCGCACGCCCGGCCGCGGCGGATCAGCTTGCCGAGAGCGACGGCAGTCTGAGCGAAGCCGAGTTGCGTCGCTCGATCCGCGAGATCGGCTACCTCAGCACCTTCTTCGGACGCCTGGCGGCCTATGAGGCTGCAGCGGAGCGGCGCAGCTACTGGGAGGACCTGCGGCTCGGCTATGCCGCCGCCGCCGGCCGCCTCGGGCGCCTGCTCGACCAAGGCGGCCTGACCCTGGCCGATCTGCCGGCGGGGCGGAGAGGTTCGCTGGGCGAAGCCGGCATCGTGATCGACACCACCCTGGACGGCGCCTGGCAGCCCGAGCAGCTGCGCCGCGAGCGCGCGGCCGGCGAGGACGACTGGCGCCACAGCCATCGGCTCTCCGCCGCGATCTTCGAGGGCCTGGCCGGCCTGGAGGGCTACGAGCGCTGGATCTGGTTCGATTCCCATCTGAAGCGCTCGCCGACCGCCGGCACCCTGGAGCCGGGCCGCGAGGCGGTCGCCGGTCCCCTTCTCACCCGCTACTGGTTCGCCAAGGACTGGCACCTCTGGGCCTCGGTCGCGGCCAAGGCCGCCGACGAGCGCAGGCTCCGCACGCTCTGGACGACGCGGCGCGACGCCCTCGCGGCACAGGCGGAGCGGGCGGTCGAGGAGACTCGGGCCAAGCTCGGCACCGCCTGGCACGCCGCCCTGGCGGCCAACTGGCAGCAGCATGTCGCCACCGCCGAGGAGATCGCCGCCACCTTCGCCGGGGTCGGGGCCATGGCCGGCTTCTTCCCGGAGGCACGCGGCGAGGCCGTCGAGGCCGAGCCGGAGGCGACGCCGAAGCCCCGGGACCCGACGCGGCGCGAAGAGATCACCGCCCTGCGCGGCCGCCTGGCGGAGCTGGAAGGCCGCATCGGCCAGCTCGGCGGTCAGCTACGGCAGAGCCGGGACGAGGCGAGCCGGCTGGAGCGGGAGCTGGGCGCCGCACGCGACCTGGCCGGAGCGCGCGAGGCCGAGGACGACCGGCTGACCCGCGCCTACGCCGAGCTGGAGGCGGCACAGCTGGCCGACCAGCAGCGGCTCGCGGAGCTGGAGGCGGAGCGCAAGGCGAGCCTGGACCGGGTCGCGGAACTGGAGGCGGCCCGGGCCGCCGACCAGAGCCGGGTGGCCCAGCTGGAGCTGCGGCTGGCGGCGCTGCGCGAGGAGCTCTCGGCCAGCCTCGAGCAGTCGAGCGCGATCGAGGGCGCCTTGAGCGAGACCCAGCGCGACGCCGGCAGCATCGGCAGCGAGCAGGACAAGCTGCGCCAGCTGATGCAGACACAAGGGCGCCAGATCGCCGCGGAACGCCGCCGCGTCGCGGAGCTGGAGCAGCGCCTGTCCACGATGGTCGCGCAACTGGAGGAAAGCCGCGGCGAGATCGACCGCTATCAAGCCCAGATCCAGGAGAACCAAGGAGAGCTGAGCCGCTATCGCGACGAGATGCGGGCGACCGGCGAGGAGCTCTCGCGCTACCGGGAGGAGCTGGACGCCGCGCAGGACCGCCAGTCGGAGTCGATGCTGTCGCTGGCCCGCGCCTTCGGCACCGGCCAGACCGCCGTCATCGTCCTGGGGGTCGTCCTGCTGCTGCTGTCGGTGATGACCATCGCCGTGCTGCTGCGCCGGACCGCGGCCGCCGGCGCGACCGCCCCGGTGGCGCCGGCACGGGATCGCGGGGGACAGGCCGCGGCCAACGGTCGAACCGCGACGCGGAACCGGACGCCCAGCGCGACGCCCAGTCGGACAGCCGAGCCGGACCGCGCCGAGAGCGAGGCCTTGGCGGCGCGCAAGGATGCGCCGCGGGACCGCCTGCTGGCCCTGGCCGGGGAGCGGATCGAGGTCGCGATCCCGATCCTGGTCCGCAGCGAGGCGCTGACCGACGCCGACCTGATCGGGATCATCCGCCGCACGACGACCCGGCACCGCTTGGCCATCGCGATGCGCCCGACCCTCAGCCGAGGGGTGGTCGACGCCCTGGTCGCGACCGGGGACGCCAAGGTCGCCGCGGCGGTGCTGCAGAACGACGCCGCCGAGATCACCCCCGAGGCCTTCGGCCGACTGGCCGAGCAGGCGGCGGCCGCGCCGGCCTTGAAGGCCGCGCTTCTCGAGCGCCCGGGCTTGCCGGCGGCGCTTCGGGACCGCCTGGAGGACGCCGCGAAGCCGTCCGAGACCGCGACCGCCGCGGACGCAACCGTGGCGAAGGAAGAGCGTGGCCTTCCGGAGACCGAAGTGCCCTCCCCAGCCGCCGAGGCGCCGCAGCAGGACCTGGCGGCTAAGCTCCAGGCCGCGGCGGCCAAGCTCGATGCCGCCGCCGTCGAGGAAGCGGCGGCGCGGGACCGCAAGGCCACCGAAGCCGAGCCGGAGACGCGATCTCCCGCGGCGGCCGACGCCACCGAGGAAGACGCGCCCTCGGCGCCGGCGGCCAGCGGCGAGGTCGCGCCCCACGCCCTGATCGAGGCCCTGCGCCAAGGCAAGCTGGAGCTCTTCGAAGCGCTCTTCGGCAAGATGACCGGCCTGCGACCGCCGCGCCTGCAGCAGGTGATCTACGGCGCCGGCGGCGAGAACCTGGCGATCGCCTGCCGCGCGCTCGGGCTCGGCAAGCCGCTGATGACCTCGATCTTCATCTGGAGCCGCAAGGGCCGCGCCGACCTGGGCGTCGTGAACCCGCGCGAGCTGTCCCAAGCCATGACGGTCTTCGACGAAACCTCGCCGGAAGCGGCCCAGGACATGATCGCGGCCTGGATCGAGGGCGACGCCATCCCCGGGGAATGGGATCGCAGGCTGCATGGCCCGGCGGCAGAGTAGCCGAGGGCCTGGGCGCGGTTCCGGATCAGGCGCGGCTTGTCAGCCAGACCGGCATCCTTTAGACAGCGGCGCCATGCCGCCGAAGCTTGGCGACCGCCCTGTCGGCCGCAATCCGCATCGCCTGCGCCGGACCCCAGGGACCCGCAAAGGCCGACCACCGATGAAGGCACGTCCGGGTTGGTGAGATCGTGATCGAAGAGCTGGCCCGAAGGACCAACGCGGCCCTGGCCCGATGGGTCGCCCTGGTCTGCCGGCAGGCCTGGCTGGTCGTGCTGCTGGCGGTCGTCGTGACCGGCCTGGCCGCGACCTATACGGCCCGGACCTTCACGATCAACACCGACACGCGGGACATGATCTCCAGCGAGGTCGAGTTCCGCCGCAACGACGACGCCTTCGCCGCCGCCTTCCCGCAGTTCGAGGACCTGATCGTCGTCGTCATCGACGGCCCCAACGCCGAGGCCGCCGAGGCCGCGGCCGACCGCCTGGCCTCGGCCCTGGCGGAGCGCCCCGACCTCTTCACCGAGCTGCGGCGCCCCGGCGGCGAGGCCTTCTTCCGCGAGAACGCCTTTCTGTTCCTGGACCTCGACGCCCTGATCGACCTGGCCGACCGCCTGGCCGGCGCCGAGCCGCTGCTCGGTGCCCTGAGCCAGGACATGAGCCTGCGCGGTCTGTTCACGGTCCTGTCCCAGGCGGTCACCGGGGCGGCGGCGCTGGAGGACACCGCGCCCCTGCCCCAGGTCCTGAAGGCGATCGCGGCCGAGAGCGACGCGGCGCGCGAGGGCAGGCCCGGCGCGCTGTCCTGGCGCAGCCTCCTGGCGGCGGACCCCTCGCTGGTCTCGCCCCGCAGCTTCGTGACCGCCCGGCCGACCCTGGACCACAGCTCGCTGAAACCCGCCGAGCAGCCGATCGCCGAGCTGCGCCGGCTGGCCGAGGCGCTGGAGATCGACGAGACTCAGGGACTCAGGCTGCGCCTGACCGGGCCGGCCGCGCTGGACCACGAGGAGTTCGAGAGCGTCGAGATCGGCGGCGCGACCGCCGGCCTGATCTCGCTCTGCGCGGTGGCGGTCCTCCTGATCCTGGGGCTGCGTTCGATCTCGCTGGTCTTCGCGACGATCACGACCCTGCTCTTCGGGCTGACCTGGACCGCGGCCTTCGCCATGGCCGCCATCGGCCATCTGAACATCATCTCGGTCGCCTTCGCGGTGCTCTTCGTCGGACTGGGAGTCGACTTCGGCATCCATTTCGCCCTGCGCGCGCGCGAGGCCCTGGGCGAGATGGGCGGCGAGACAGGTGGCAAGACCGGCGACAAGGCCGCCGCCCTGGAGCGGGCCGCCGCGAGCGTCGGCGGCGCGCTCGCGCTCTCGGCCTTCTGCGCCGCCGCCGGCTTCTTCGCCTTCCTGCCGACGAACTACAAGGGGCTGGCGGAGCTGGGCCTGATCTCGGGCAGCGGCATGTTCATAGCGCTCTTCATCAACCTGACCCTGCTGCCGGCGCTGATGAGGCTGCTGCCCCTGCCGAAGGTCGCCGCGGCGGCGGCACCGCAGGTCGGCGGCCCGATCGAGCGCCTGGTCCTGCGCCACGGCCGCCTGGTCATCGTCGTGGCGCTGCTGACCGCCCTGGCCGGGGTCGCCGCCGCGCCCTTCACGCACTTCGATTTCAACCCGCTCAACCTCAAGGACCCCAAGAGCGAGTCCGTGGCCACCCTGCTGGAGCTGACCCGCGATCCCGACAGCTCGCCCTACGGCATCGAGATCCTGGCCCCGGACCTGGCCGCCGCCGGTGAGGTCGCCGGCCGCCTCGATGTCCTCCCCGAGGTCAGCCGCAGCCTGACGCTGTCCGGCTTCGTGCCCGAGGACCAGGACGCCAAGCTCGAGGTGATCGACGAGATCGCCCTCTTCATGGGCCCGGCGCTGACGCCCGGGACTCCGGCGCCGGCACCCGACGCCGAAGCGCGCGCCGAGGCGCTCGAGGCCTTTCGCAGGGACCTCGCCGGGCTCAGGGAGAGCGGCACCAGCGATCCGGAGCTGGCGGCGGCCCTGGACCGGCTGTCGGCGGCGCTCGGCGGCGTGGCGGCGGACCTCGGCGATGACCGGCAGGGCCTCCTGCGCCTGGAGGAACGCCTGCTGCGCAACCTGCCCAAGGCGCTCGACGATCTCGGCACGGCGCTCGGCGCCCAGGCGGTCGGCCTCGACGACCTGCCCGAGGCGCTGCGCCGCGACTGGATCACGTCCGACGGGCGGGCCCGGGTCGAGGTCAAGCCCCAGGGCGGCCTGGCCGAGAACGAGCAGTTGCGCGGCTTCGCCGAGGCGGTGCTCGCGGTCGAGCCCTCCGCCACGGGCACGCCGGTGGTCATCACCGAGGCGGGCAAGGCCGTGGTCCTGGCCTTTTACGAGGCCAGCGGCCTGGCCCTGATCGGGATCCTGGTCCTTCTCGCCGTCGCCCTCAGGCGGCTGAAGGACGCCGCCCTGGTCCTGGCGCCCTTGGCCCTGGCGGCGGCGATCACCACCGCGGCCTCGGTCGCTTTCGGCCTGCCCTTCAACTTCGCCAACGTCATCGTGCTGCCGCTGCTGCTCGGCCTCGGCGTGGCCAGCGGCATCCACCTGGTGATGCGCCGGCGCTAC
>JANQGU010000055.1 GCA_028282935.1 Kiloniellales bacterium | reverse complement strand
GCCGTGGGCGATGTCCTCGATCTCGACGTCCAGGGGCGAGGGGTCGAGCAGGTCGAGCCGCCGGCCCGAGAGCATGCGCTGCCAGGCGCGCGGCGCCTTGTCGGCCGGTTTCCGCTTCGCCGCCTTGGGTGCGGTCGGCTGCGTGCCTTGCGCCTCGGGCCAGGTCTGATCGGGCGAGGCCGCCTGCCGCAGCGGAGCCGGAGCCTGATCCATCGGCGCTCGCGCCAGACGGTCGATGATCTCCGGCAGGTCGGCGGCCCGCTCGCAGACCGCGTCCGCCGCCGTGCCCTCCCGCCCGTGATTGCTGGCGCCGACGAAGAGAATGGCGGTCATGCCCAGGGCCTTGGCGCCCGCGATGTCCTTGTCCTCGCGGCTGCCGATGTGGAGCATTTCCTCCGGCTCGACGCCGAGCTGCTCGGCGGCGGCTTCGAAGATCGCGCGATGCGGCTTGGCATGGCCGACCTCGTCCGAGAAGGCGAAGCCGGTGAAGAAGTCCTTCAGCCCATGCAGGTCGAGCAGGCGGCGCAGGCTCGCGGCCGGCGAGACCAGGGTGTCCGAGACCACGGCGAGCCGGTAGCCCAGGGCGAGGCCGGCCAGGGCGTCGGCGATGCCCTCGACGCTGTCGGGCGGCACGGCGAGCGCCATCTCCTCGTGCGCCTTGATCACCTCGGCAAGGGTCTCGGCAGGCAGCTCCCGCCCCAGGCCGTCGAGCACCCGGCGCAGCCGCTCGCCGACGGTCCAGGTCACCGCGTCCCGCTGCCAGGCCTCCTGGAAGGCGGTATCGGCCTCGTCGTAGGCGGTCGCCACGGCCTCGGGCGCGATGGGCGCCAGGTCGTTGAGCGCCTGCCAGACCAGATGCTGCCGCTCCGCCGGCTTGGGGCGCAGGCCCTGCGCGGCCCGCTTCGCCTCGTCGGAGCCGTCACGGATCATAGTGTCCCAGAGGTCGAAAGTGACCGCCTTCAGCATCGCCGCACCCCGTCGTTTGGCCGGAGGTTAAGCAGGGCGGAGGCTGGCGACAAGCCGCCAGCCGGGACCCGCCGGTCGGGCGAGGGCTTCCCGAAGGTTTGCCTTGCCCACTAATCGAACCTTAACTGGAAGTAGAATAAATCCTGCGAGGATCGCGCGAAGGGGGATGCGCCGCGGATCCGGTACCGCCGACCGGCCGATCCTTCCGGCCGCGATCGGGAGGCGGGGCGAACAACGGAGGTGACGATGACCCATCGGACGCTTTGGGCCCTCATAGGCCTCGTCCTGCTGTTCGCCGGCGGCCTCACCGGTGTGCTCGTCGATTTCGGTGCCTTGAAGGATACGCTCGCCTGCCGCGGCCGGTACGGCCTGCCGGAGCAACTGCGGGAGCCGGCGCGGCCAAGGGGCGAGCCGGCCGACTTCGCCGAGGCGGTCGCGCTCAACAACCAGGCCGTCCAGCTCGAGTGGAGCGACCGGAGCCAGGTCGAAGAGGCCCGGGAGCTCTATCGCCGCGCCGCGTCGATGGGCCTGGCGGTCGCCGAGTTCAACCTGGCGAACAGCTACATCCAACCGGGTGCGACGCGGGAGGACTACATCGAAGCGGCCAGCATCCACTCGAGAGCCGCCGACCAGGGCCATCCCTTGGCCATGATGAGTTTGGCGCAGCTTCTCTACCGCCAGGACTTCGGCGATCTCAACCGGCAGCTCGCCGCGGCGCGCAGCAAGAACGACCAGGACGCGAGCGACCGAATCTTCCTCCTCAAGCGGGTGGACGAGCGTCTGGCCATCTCTCTGATGCGCAAGGCCGCAGAACGCGGACTGCCGAACGCGCAGTACGAGCTGGCGGCGATGCTCCGGACCCTGAACCGAGAAGAGGAACGGGAGGCCTGGCTGCGCCGCGCGGCGAAGCAGGGCCATCCCTACGCCCAGCTCGAAGTCTCCGGATACTATGCCGAGAGGAAGGACTACAGGACGGCAGCGCGCTGGCTCGGCAAGGCCGCCGAGGCCGGCGTGCCACAGGCGCAGTATTCCTTGGCCACGTACTATCTGAAAGGCTTGGGCGTCGCCCGGGACCGCGCCGAGGCGGCCTATTGGTTCGGCAGGGCGGCTGAGAAGGAGCCCTACGTCTACCCGCCCGATCCTCGGGCCTGCCTGATGCCCTACCTGCATTCGCGCAGGCCCTCGTTCACAGCGCCCGCGGTTCTTAATCTACGGGACAGGGCCGCGGCCGAGCTCGTGAAGCTGCGCAGCGAAACACCTTAGGTCAGGCTCCGGAGGGTCGGCCGAGCAGCGTCCGGCGTCGGTCCAGGCTCTCGGCCGGCCAGTATTCCTTGCGGTCGTAGTATTCCGCGACCGCCGGGATGTTCGGTGGCAGCAGGACCCAGGGCTGTTTCGAGGCGGTGAAGATGTGGATGTCAGGCGGCAGGTCTCGGCTCGCATGAACCGGAGTGTCACCCCCACCGCGCGTAGCGCGGCGCTTCGCGCGGTGGGGGTGCACTCCAAGCTCGACAACCCTGCACTATGCGCCGTCCTCGTCCTTCGGGACCAGGTTCAGCGAAGCGGAGTTGATGCAGTAGCGCTGGCCGGTCGGCGCCGGGCCGTCGGGGAAGACGTGGCCGAGGTGGGCGTCGCAGCGCGCGCAGTGGACCTCGGTGCGGACCATGAAGAAGGAGCGGTCCTCCTCCTCCTCCACCGCCTCGGCGTCGACCGGCTGCCAGTAGGAGGGCCAGCCGGTGCCGGAGTCGAACTTGTGCGCGGAATCGAAGAGGGGCGTACCGCAGCAGATGCAGGTGTAGGTCCCCGGCGTCTTGTCGTCGTGGTACTTGCCGGTGAAGGCCCGCTCTGTGCCCTTGCGGCGGGTCACCTGGAACTGCTCGCGGGTGAGCTGCTGCTTCCACTCCGCGTCCGACTTGCGGATCTTGTCCTTGGCATCGCTCATCGGCTGGTCCTCCCAATCAAACAACCCCTGCCTTCAATTCCGTCTCCGGATCCTGGCTTCCTTCAATTGTCATCCCCGGGCTTGACCCGGGGATCCATCGTGCCGCTTGCGCCATGGATGCCCGGATCAAGTCCGGGCATGACAAGAGGAAAGCGGCGAGACCCGGGCAAACGACCCTGGGAACTGGCTTGGGAGCCGCTCAGGGCCCGCGCCGCTTGCGCCGGTACTTGCCCTTGCCGCTCTTGGACTTGGCGTCGGCGCGGGCGACGCGGCCGGCGAAGGAGGTGTCCGCCGGCAGCTCCAGGTCCTGCTGCTCCAGGCGGCGGATCTCGTCGCGCAGGCGCGCGGCCTCCTCGAACTCCAGGTCGGCGGCGGCGCTGCGCATGCGCTCGTCCAGCTCGGCGATATAGGCCTTGAGGTTGTGTCCGATCAGGTGGTTGTGGGCCTCGTCGCCGGTCTTGACGGTGACGTGGTCGCCCTCGAAGACGCTGTCCAGGATGTTGGCGATGTCCTTGCGGACGCTCTCCGGCGTGATTCCGTGGGCGGCGTTGTAGGCCTGCTGCTTCTCGCGCCGGCGGTTGGTCTCGTCCAGGGCGTGCTTCAGGCTGTCGGTCATGACGTCGGCGTAGAGGATCACCCGGCCGTCGACGTTGCGCGCCGCCCGGCCGATGGTCTGGATCAGCGAGGTCGCCGAGCGCAGGTAGCCTTCCTTGTCGGCGTCCAGGATGCAGACCAAGGCGCATTCCGGGATGTCCAGGCCCTCGCGCAGCAGGTTGATGCCGACCAGGACGTCGAAGGCGCCCAGGCGCAGGTCGCGGATGATCTCGATCCGCTCCAGGGTGTCGACGTCGGAATGGATGTAGCGGACCCGGATCCCGGCCTCGTGCAGGTACTCGGTCAGGTCCTCGGCCATGCGCTTGGTCAGGGTGGTCACCAGGACCCGGCCGCCCTTGCCGACCACCTCGCGGCACTCGCTCATCAGGTCGTCGACCTGGCTCTCGGTCGGCCGGATGATGCAGACCGGGTCGATCAGGCCGGTCGGGCGGATCACCTGCTCGACGAAGACGCCGCCGCTGCGCTCCAGCTCCCACTTGCCCGGGGTGGCGGAGACCAGCACCGTCGGCGGGCGCATCACGTCCCACTCCTCGAACTTCAGCGGCCGGTTGTCGATGCAGGAGGGCAGGCGGAAGCCGTACTCGGCCAGGGTCGACTTTCGGGCGTAGTCGCCGCGGAACATGCCGTTGAGCTGCGGCACGGTGACGTGGCTCTCGTCGACGAAGAGCAGGGCGTCCTCCGGCAGGTACTCGAACAGGGTCGGCGGCGGCTCGCCCGGGTTGCGGCCGGTCAGGTAGCGGGAATAGTTCTCGATGCCGGCGCAGGAGCCGGTCGCCTCCATCATCTCCAGGTCGAAGGTGGTGCGCTGCTCCAGCCGCTCGGCCTCCAGCAGCTTGCCGGTCGCGCGCAGTTCCTCCAGGCGGATCTTCAGCTCCTCCTTGATCGTCTTGGCGGCCTGCTGCAGCGTCGGCCGCGGGATCACGTAGTGGCTGTTGGCGTAGACCCGCACCGCCTCCAGGCTGTCGGTCTTCTCGCCGGTCAGGGGGTCGAACTCGAAGATCGCCTCGACCTCGTCGCCGAAGAGCGAGACCCGCCAGGCCCGGTCCTCGTAGTGCGCCGGAAAGATTTCCAGGGTGTCGCCGCGGACCCGGAAGGTGCCGCGCTGGAAGGCGGTGTCGTTGCGCTTGTACTGCAGCTCGACCAGGGCCTTCTGCAGGTCCGAGCGGTTCAGCGTCTGGCCGGCCTTCACGTCGACGACCATCTTGGAATAGGTCTCGGGCGAGCCGATGCCGTAGATGCAGGAGACCGAGGCGACGATCACCACGTCGCGGCGCTCGAAGAGCGCCCGGGTCGCCGAGTGGCGCATGCGGTCGATCTGCTCGTTGATCGAGCTTTCCTTCTCGATGTAGGTGTCGCTGCGCGGGACGTAGGCCTCGGGCTGGTAGTAGTCGTAGTAGGAGACGAAGTACTC
>JANQGU010000040.1 GCA_028282935.1 Kiloniellales bacterium | reverse complement strand
CCTTGCAGATCACCGGCCGGTGGCAGCGCCAGAGGCTCATGAAGTGCTCGGTGTTGCGCATCATGAAGGCGTAGTCCTGCATCGGGTCCCAGGGCATCTCCTGGGTCACGCTGCTGCCGCCGCCGGCCTCGGCGTAATAGGCGAGGTCGTAGCCGGCGCAGAAGGCGCGGCCGGCGCCGGAGAGGACGATGACGTGGACGCCCGGGTCGCCCGATGCGGCCTCCACCGCCGCGGCCAGAGCGGCCGGCACCTCGTCGTCGATGGCGTTCAGCACCTCCGGCCGGTTCAAGGTGATGCGGCCGATCCGGCCGTCCTTCTCGTAGATGACTTTCGGCATGCCCGTCCTCCTCGGTCGGCGACTCCGCGGTCGTCCTAGGCTAGTTTCTCGACGATCGAGAGCTTAGTACCAAGGAGCGGGACCGGCGGTCGTGAAAAACGCGCTCTTCCTCTGCAGCCGGAACAAGCTCCGGAGTCCGACCGCCGAGCAGGTCTTCTCGGCCTGGCCGGGGGTCGAGACCGATTCGGCCGGGCTCAGCGCCGACGCGGAGGTGCCGCTGTCGCCGGAGCAGATCGATTGGGCGGACATCATCTTCGTCATGGAGAAGGCGCAGCGGACCAAGCTCTCCCGGGCCTTCCGCAGGCATCTCAAAGGCAAGCGCGTGGTCTGCCTGGACATCCCCGACGACTACGCCTTCATGGACCCCGATCTCGTGCGCCTGCTGGAGGCCCGGGCCGGCCGCTTCCTGCGCTAGCTTCAAGGTGTTGGCGCACTACTCCCGGCCAGACGCGAACGCGTCTGATCGGGAAGTGCGCTAGCCGGCGCTTACTCGGCGGGCAGGTAGCCCAGGGTTTCCAGCGCCGCCACGGCGAGCCCGCGCCGCGCCTCCCTGATCTCGGCGAAGTCGGCCGCTTCCAGGAAGCTGGCGAAAGTGGTCAGGCGCGCGCCGCACCTGAGCCAGCCGACGTACCAGCCCAGCCAGAGGCTTCGGTCGGCCTTGGCGGGCCCGCCGCCGGTCTTGCCGAAGAGGCGGCAGTCGCCGCGCCGCTCGGCCAGGGCGATGTCCTCGAGGACCGCGACGTGGGCCGGCGCGACGTCGAGCCGGCCGGTCAGCAGCGCGTCCAGGCGCTGGACCTGCTCGAGGGGCGAGATCCGGAGGGAGGACCCCAGCCAGAAACGGGTGATCCCACCCGAGAGGTCCCGGTTGCCGTAGCCGACCCGGTCGATGAAGCCTTGCATGCGCGCCGCGCCGACGCGCTCGGCCACCACTTGGTAGTACCAGACGACGGAGTTGCGGAAGGCGCTGCGCAGCCTGTGGTCGGCGGCCCAGGCCTTCACAAAGAGGGACTCGCGCGGAAAGCGCTCCCGGTCCCAGGCGATGAAGGTCGTCGGGTCGGTCAGGACCCCGGCCTCGAGCCCGGCCAGGGTGTTCCAGATCTTGAAGCTCGAGAAGGGCGCGTGCCGCCGCTTGGCCGCGGTGGGGTCGGAGGTCCGCCAAGCCCCGGAGCCGTGGTCGTGGACCAGGACGACGCCGAGCCGGTCGCCGAGCAGCGCGGCCAGGGGCTCGGAGCGGGACAGGGGCGCGGAGGCCGCCGCCGTCGCCGTGAAGATCGAGAGAAGGCAGGCCAGAAGTGCTGTGCGCAAGGGTCCCGTGACTCCAGTGCTTGGGGTTTGATAACATTTTAAATTCAATGTGTTAGCGTGCAACCCCTGGCGAGGCGCAAAGGAGCCCGATCGGGAGCTGCCCTTGTGTCTTGCTGCCCGATCTTGTCCTGGATAGGGCGAAATCGGGGCCCGAGATCCTAGATCTTCTCGAAGTCGCCGTGGCGGCCGAGGCCGTCCTTGAAGCGGGTGGCGCCGGCGACGCCGTCCTTCACCAGGGCCTCGCGGCCGTTGTACCACTCCTGGATCAGGGCCTCGCGGATCGGCAAGCCGTGACTGCGGATCGCGGAGCGGCGGTCGGCGCGGACGCAGACCGGCGGGAAGCGCGCGATGTCGCGGGCCAGCGCCTCGGCCTTGCCCCGGACCTCGCCGTTCGGCACCAGGTATTCGCAGAGGCCGATGCGCAGGCACTCCTCCGCCGGGACCTGGCGCCCGGTCAGGATGATCTCCAGCGCCCGGCCCTGGCCGACGATGCGCGGCAGGCGCACCGTGCCGCCGTCGATCAGCGGCACGCCCCAGCGCCGGCAGTAGACGCCGAAGTAGGCGTCCTCCTGCATGACCCGGAAGTCGCACCAGAGGCCCAGCTCCATGCCGCCGGCGACCGCCGGGCCGGCGATGGCCGCGATCACCGGCTTGTCGAGCTCCAGCCGGGTCGGCCCCAGCGGGCCGCGGGGGATCTCGCCGCCGTTGCCACGCGGCCCGGCCGGCGGGATGTCGAGCTCGCCGAGGGGATACTCGGCGTTCAGGGTCGAGACGAACTTGAGGTCCCAGCCGGCGCAGAAGGCGCCGCCTTCGCCGTGGAGCACCGCGACCCGGGCCTCGGGATCCGCGTCGAAGTCGAGGAAGGCGCG
>JANQGU010000004.1 GCA_028282935.1 Kiloniellales bacterium | reverse complement strand
ACCGCCTGCTCAAGCCGGGTGGCGTGTTCATCACCAGCACGGTCTGTCTCGGCGATAGTGCGATGCGGGTCTTCAAGGTGATCGGCCCGATCGGGAAGTGCTTCGGCATCATCCCGACGGTCAGGGTTTTCACCGCGAAGGCCTTGGAGCGCAGCCTGACCGACGCCGGCTTCGACATCGATTACCAATGGCGGCCAGGCGATGGGAAATCGAAGTTCAAGTCGGTGTTCATCGTGGCCAAGAAGGCCGAGGAGGTCCGCTTGACCTGACGCCGCCGCGGCACGGTTTCGGCTCCTGCCCTGCGAGGCACCGTCTCCAAAGGATGGAGACGGTGCCGTCAGAGGTCCAAGCGGCTCTCGTGACCGCCGCTATCGCTACTCGGTCGCCGCCAGCGGCTTGAAGAGCGAGAAGGCGCCGCGCAGGTCGCCCTCCGCAAAACCGACCGCCTGGTCCTCCGGGTAGGCCGCGCTCAGGGCCTCGGCGACGCCGGGCGCCAGCTCGCTGCCGTGGCAGCCGAGGCAGGCCTCCTGGACCGGGATCGCTTTCATGAAGTGGACGCCGCGCTCGCCGCCTCGGACCTCGACCTGCGCGGTCTCCATCTCCGCCAGGGCCTCGCCCCGGGCGGCGCGGGCGGCGTAGGCCTTCAGCACCTGCAGCTCCTGCGGCCGCGGCCGGTTCTTCGGGTTGCGCACCTTGAGGGCGGTGCGGCGGATCTCCCAGCCGGTTTCCTCCTTCAGCTCGGCGGCGATCTGCGGCGCGAGCTGCTGGCAGACCTTCACCGCGCCGCCGGGTCCCCGCTCGGTCTTGGCCGCCTTCAGCTCCGTCTGCAATCCGGTGGCGAGCCGCTTGATCACCGCCTTGGCCTCCTTCGCCTTGGCCTCCTTCGCCCGGGCGTCCAGGGCCTCGGGCCCTTCCGCCGCCGCCGGGGCGGCGAGCAGGATTGCGGCCAAGGCCGTCAGGAACAGCTGCTTCATCAGGTCTCTCTCCCTTGTCGTTGGTCTCACTCGGCCGGCACGCCCTGGCCGCCGAGGTGCGAGGTTGCGGATCTCGGGCCGCCGCGGAGATCTCCGTCGAAGTCGGCGCCCAGCGCGCCCCGCCAGGGGCGCCAGCGCTCCAGCGCGACCATGCCGCCGATCAGGAGCGCGGCCGCAATCAGGGCCACGCCCCAGAAGGGTAGTCCCAGAACGTCGGCGAGGGACAGCTTCCCCGGGCCCGCCGCGGTGAAGATCGGCTCGAGGTCCGGCTGCAGGTAGCCGAAGGCGAGGGTCCCGGCGAGCCCGCCGGCCAGGGTCGCCCAGGCGTCGCGATAGCCGGCGCCGATCTGGGCGATGACCGTGCCGGGGCAGGCGCCGGCGAGCGTGATCCCGGCGCCGAGCAGCAGGCCGCCGATGACGTTGGCGAGGACCTGGACCGCCTTGAGGTGCAGGCCGGTCCAACCGGCCGCGGTCATGACCGCGAGCGCGACCAAGCCGGTGGCCGTCGCGGCCAGGAAGACCTTCAGCATGATGAAGTTCCGAAGCTGCATCTGGCCGAGGATCATGCCGGGCTCGAAGACCCGGGACTTCTCGAGGGCGAGGCCGAAGACGGCGCCCATAACGAGGCCGATGACGATGAAGGTCAGGATGGACATGGTGCGTTCCTCCCGGATCCGCCGGCCTAGATTCGGCGAAAGGCGATGAGGGCGGTGGCGATGCCGCCGGCGAACATGGCCGCGACGGCGATCGCCGAGCCGAGGGAGAGCTGGGCCAGGCCCGAGATGCCGTGGCCGCTGGTGCAGCCGCCGGCCAGGCGGGCGCCGAAGAGCAGGATGAAGCCGCCGGCGAAGGCGATGGCATAGCGCCGCACCGGCGAGGGGCTGCCCAGGGCCCCGGCCCAGACCGGCGAGACGGCCTGGCGCCGGGCCCCGCCGAGGCGCGCCGAGGCCAGGGCGCCGAGGCCGATGCCGATCACCAGGGCGAGCTGCCACCAGTATTTGGAGGCCTCCATGTACTTGGCGAAGTAGGGATGGGCGCCGACGCCGCCGTCGAAGAGGGCGGCGAAGTGGCCGGCGACCTTGACGTAGGACGAGGAGGCGCCGAGCGCCGTGTCGATCAGGAGAAAGGCCGGAATTTGCAGCAGGCCGATCACGATGCCGGCCAGGTAGGGCGACCAGGCCTTGTCGGTGAGCTTGGGCAGCATGGAAGTCCTCCGAGCTGTGAGCGGGCGGACCGGAGCGCGTTGATGTCGTCGCATCAATAACTTCGAAGATGCGAAGATATTGACACTATAACTGCCGATGTCGGAGAGTCCAGCCTTGATCTGAATCAAGAAAAGAAGGGGGCCGCCATGGACCCCAAGGCAATGCGGCGCACGGCGCCGGTGATCGCCGAACTGATGAAGGTGCTGTCCAACGAGACCCGCCTGATGATCCTCTGCCTGCTGGTCGAGGGCGAACGCTCGGTCAACGACCTGGCCGAGACCCTGGAGGTCCGCGGTCCGACGATGTCGCAGCAGCTGGCCCTGCTGCGCAAGGACGGCCTGGTCAAGACCCGCCGCGAGGGCCAGACCATCTACTACAGCCTGGCCCGCGACGACATCACGGCGCTGATGGGCTTCCTCCACGACAGCTACTGCGGCGGCGAGCGCAAGCGAGGCGGCGGCCGCGGGCGGGTGGCCTAGGTGTTCAGTCCCGTGGTGTGGTGGCAAACTGCCATCGACCACGGATAGGGACGCATTATGGGCCAGGTACTGCACGGGAGCGCCACGACTACGCACGCCATCCGAGCTGCAATACAGCGATCGCAGGCTTCGGTCTCGGAGCTAGCCGAGCGGTATGGGCTCAACGAGAAGACCGTCAGGAAGTGGCGGAAGCGCGCGACGGTCGAGGACGCGCGCATGGGACCAAAGGAGGTCCGCTCTTCGGTGCTGTCGCCCGAGGAAGAGGCCATCTGCGTGGCGTTCCGGCGCCACACGCTGTTGGCGCTGGACGACTGCCTCTATGCCTTGCAGGCGACGATACCGCATCTGTCGCGTTCCGCGCTCCATCGGCTGTTCCAGCGCCACGACATCAGTCGGCTGCCAGACATGGAGGGCGACAAGCCGAAGCGATCCAAGTTCAAGCGCTATCCCATCGGCTACCTTCACATCGACATCGCCGAGGTCCGCACCGATGAGGGCAAGCTCTACCTCTTCGTCGCCATCGACCGGACGTCGAAGTTCGCCTTCGTCAAGTTTGTGGAGAAGGCCGGCAAGATGGCCGCCGCGCAGTTCCTAAGCGACGTGATCGCAGCCGTTCCCTACCGCATCCACACCGTTCTCACCGACAACGGCGTGCAGTTCACCAACCGAGCCTCCGACCGCCACGCCTTCCAGCACATCTTCGACAGGGTCTGCGACGAGAACGGGATCGAGCACCGCAAGACCAAGGTGAACCATCCCTGGACCAATGGCCAGGTCGAGCGCATGAACAGGACCATCAAGGAGGCCACGGTCCGGCGATACCACTATGCCGATCACGACCAGCTCCGAACCCACCTCGACGACTTCATTGCCGCCTACAACTACGCCCGCAGGCTCAAGACCCTGCGCGGCCTCACCCCATACGAGCACATCGTCAAGTGCTGGACCGAAGAGCCGGAAAGCTTCAGGGTCAACCCAACCCACCACATGCCGGGACCGAACACCTAGACCCTTTCCTGCCTCGGGCGCTTGCCGGTGGTCATCGGCTCGGCCAAGCTCCGGCCATGGCTTGCCGGGCAAGATCGAACTCCAGATCCCGAAGGTCCCTGGCCGCGGCTGTGCAAAGGGCGGTGCTGGCGGCCTCGGCTTGCCTCATACTCGCCGCCTGCGAGAGCCTCCTCTTCCATCCCTCTTCGGAGGTCACGGTCGATCCCGGCCGCTTCGGGCTCGCGTACCGGGAGATGAGCATCGAGACCGCTGACGGGCTGGCGCTGGATGCCTGGTACCTGCCGGCCGAGACGGCGCGGGACACCGGGTGCAGCGTCCTCTTCCTCCATGGCAACGCCGGCAACATGGGCACGCATCTGCCGAGCGTCGCCTGGCTCCCGGCGGCGGGCTACAGCGTGCTGCTCTTCGACTATCGCGGCTTCGGCCGCTCGCTGGGCGAGCCGAGCCTTTCGGGACTGCAGCGCGACTTCCACGCGGCGCTCCGAGCGCTGGAGGCGCAGCCGGGCACGGCGTCCGGCGACGTGGTCGTCTTCGGCCAGAGCCTCGGCGGCGCGGTCGCGGTGACGGCGCTGGCGGCCTCGCCCCGGCGGCACGAGGTCAAGGCGCTGGTCATCGAGGGCGCGCCTTCGAGCTATCGCGGGATCACCCGGGAGAAGCTGGCGGCGCTCTGGCTGACCTGGCCGCTGCAATGGCCGCTGGCCCGCCTGATGAACGACGACTACCGCCCGGCGGACGCGATCGCCGAGATCAGCCCAACGCCGGTCCTGATCCTCCACGGCCAGGCGGACCGGGTCGTGCCACCGCAGCATGGCGAGATCCTCTTCGACGCTGCCGAGGCGCCGAAGGCCCTGTGGCGGCTCGAAGGCGTGAGGCATATCGCGGCATTGAGCGAAGAACGCTATCGCGGAGACCTGGTCCGCTTTCTCGGGCGCTGTGACGCCTGATGCCATCTGGGGGTTGGCGTCGGAGCGCCTCGCTGCCGCCCTGGGCCGCGTCACGCGATTGGCGGAGCCGTGTCACCCCGCGACCTCGATCCAGGTCGCCATGCCGGCGGCCTGGTGCTCCAGCATGTGACAGTGCAGCATCCACTTGCCCGGGTTGTCGGCGAGGAAGGCGATGCTGGCCTTCTCGTCGCGCTGCAGCAGGACGGTGTCGCGCCAGGGCTCGCCCGAGAGGGCCCGGCCGTCGCGCTCGACCACCCGGAAGTGATGGCCGTGCAGGTGCAGGGCGTGGGGCCAGGCGGTGTCGTTGATCATCTCGATCACCGCCGTGCGGCCCCGTTCGACGCGCAGCAGGGGCGCCTCCGTCATGCCCGCGGTGCCGTTGAAGGCCCAGACCATGCCCTGGCCGACCAGCTCCCGCATTCCCATGTGCCGGCCCTTGTGGCGGGCGCCGGCCATGCGGCCCATGGCGCCGCCTTCCATCAGCAGCTCCTGGCGCAGGGCACTGCCCAGGTCCAGCGCCCTCGGCAGCGGGTTGTCCGGCAGGGCGGCGGGCGGCGGCAGGAGCGCCGCGCGCGCGACGACCTCGGGCCGGTAGACGAGGACGGCGGTCTCGACCGCGTAGTCGCCGCCGACCTCCAGGATCGCGGGGCGGGCGCCGGGCTCCAGCACGGCGTCGACGATGAGGTCGGCCCGCTGGGCCGGCGCCAGGGTGACGACGCCGTCCTCGGGCTGATAGGGGGCGATGGGCTGGCCGTCCAGCGCGACCAGCCAGGCCGCGTGGCCGTCGAGCCGCAGCGACAGCACCCGGGCGTTGCAGCAGTTGGCGAGGCGCAGGCGCAGGCGCTCGCCCTTGCGCAGGGCGATCTCGGGCTGCGATACGCCGTTGACGGTCAGCCAGTTGCCCAGGCGACCGGCGTGCGACCAGTCGCGCATCTGGCCCAGGCTGGCCTCGTCGATCTGGCCGTCCTCGCCCAGGCGCCAGTCGTCGAAGGCCAGGGCCAGGTCGCGGTCGACCGCCGGCGCCTCCGTCTCCTCGACGATCAGCAGGCCGTAGAGCCCGCGGGCCATCTGCTCCCAGGTCCGGTTGTGCGGGTGGTACCAGAAGGTGCCGGCGTCGGGCGGGGTGAAGACGTAGTCGAAGCTCTCGCCCGGCGGCACGGCGGCCTGGGTCAGGCCGGCGACGCCGTCCATGGCGTTGTCGATGCGGATGCCGTGCCAGTGGACGGTCGAGGGCTGGCCGAGCCGGTTCGCGAAACGCAGGCGCAGTTCCTCGCCCTGCTTCGTCCGGATCACCGGGCCCGGGACCTGGCCGTCGTAGGCCCAGACCGCGGTCGGCGGCGCTGCGGCGCCCATCAGCGGCGCGGTCGCCTTGCGGGCCTCAAGCACCCGGGGCCTCGCCGGAGCGGCCGCGAGCGCCAGGCGCGGCGACAGCGTGGAAAGGCCGATGGCCGAGCCGGCCCTAGACAGGAAGTGTCGGCGATTCATCCCTTCGTCCTCGGCCGTCTCCGCGGTGCCTCGGGACCGGCCTAGCCGGTCCGCCGTGGTCGCTACTTCTCGATCCGGAATTCACGATGGCAGGCCGCACAGCTTTTCGCCAGTTCTGCAAACTCCGCCATCGGCAGCTTCGAGCCCGGCGGTCCGGCGTCCTTCTCGGGCATCGTCGCGAGCTGCTTGCTACCCGTGTCCGTGGCGCTCTCCGGCCCGGCCCGCTCGGCGGCCAGGGCCAGGCTCTCGGCGCGCGCGCCCAGGTCCCGGGCCAGCCTTTCGAAAAGCGCCCAGCGCTGCCAGATCTCCGGCGAGGCCTCGGAAGGACCCTGGAGGCTGTCCTTCGGGAAAAGCCGGGTCATGGCCGCCCCGCTTCGATCCCGGATGCGCCGGGCCTGGGCTGCCAGGCTTCGGGCGCTATAGGCCTTCTCGCCGCGTAGCATCGCCTTGATCTCCTTCATGGCGGCGCCGATGCCTTTCATCGCCATCATGCGCTCCTTGACGATCCCCGTCGCACCTTCGTGCGCCGTCGCCGCAAAGGGGACCGCCGCCCAGAGGCACAAGAGGAGGATGGCCGCCCTGGGGGAGGGCCGCGCCCGCAGAGCTCCACCTCCTTCGATCGTCGTCGGAGACCGCCTCTTCGGAGTCCCGAGCATCGCCGTTGCGCCGCCGGCTTTTTCGAGCGCCTGCCGTCGAAGGCGGGGAGGGCGGTGGCTCATCGCCGGGCCGCCCGGGCCTCGAGGTCGTCGTGCCGGCGGCGGACCTCGGCCGGCCAGGTGCTCTTGATGTAGGACAGGACGGCGACGATCTCGGCGTCGCTCAGGGTACCCTCGTAGGCCGGCATCTCGCTCCTGTAGTTCGGGCCGGCGAAGCGCTGCGGTCCGTACTTGGTGATCTCGATCAGGTGGCTGCTGGGATGGTGCCAGGTGTGTCCGCTGGCGTCGTGGGGCGGGGCGGGCAGCAGGCCGTCGGGGCGCCGCAACTGCCAGTTCGGCTGGCCTTCCAGCTTCGCTCCGTGGCAGGACGCGCAGTGCTCGACGTAGATCCTCTGGCCGGCCTCGACCACCGCCGCATCCTCGGGCGACAGGAGCGAGGCCACGGCCGGCGCGCGCTGCTGGAACAGCAGGACTAGACCTGCAAGCGTCAGCACGAATCCGACGCCGAAGACCGCAATCTGCCAGGGCTTGACCTTCATGGACGGACACCTCTCGGCCGGGCCTGCCGCGACGGAGAGGGACACTAGGGCTTCCAGCGGCCAGAAGGTCAAGGCGGTAACCCTCGGGGCCTGGCCCGCCCGCGCCGGAACTCTTCGCTGGCCCATAATCCGGAGTGGACCGGATCTCATCTCCAGGTAGGATCCCTTCCTGCCGGTCGGCACGAAGGCGTTTGGAGGGGCCATGACAGCCGAGGTTATCCTCGAAGAGCATTCGCCGGGCGGCGACCTGCAGGCGGTCGTCGAGCAGGATCGGCGGGTCGCCTATCTCTACCTCTTCGGACCGGAGGCGGCCGGTCAGGGGGTCAAGAGCTGCTGGGTCAGGAACCTTGAGCCGGCACCCGAGACCCTGGACGTTTCGACCATGCAGCAAGGACAGGCGCCTCTGCTTCCACGCCAGGACACGGCGCATCCGGAGGGCGCACCGCCGCTCAAGAGCGAGGATCTGCGCCTCGTCTGGCTCGAGGACGGCCATGGCGTCGCGCTCTTCGAGCGGGGCGGCGCCCTTCCGCTGGCCGTCCTTCCGCCCTGGAGCGGGCACAACGGCATGAGCGGCTACGCGCGGGACTGCCTCGCGGCCGGCCCTCTCGCCTGGCCTCTGAACCCCGACAACGCCCTGCTCCCCAGGATCGAGGCCGCCGAACGGTTCTGGGCCCTTTGGGAGCAGGACGAGTCGGCCTGGGAGTCCTTTCGGGCGCCGGTGATCGAGGCGATCGAGCGGGATCTCGGCCAGGCCGAGAAGTACTACGCCATCGACGGCGGGAACTGGCCGCCGCGCGCGCTCCTGCGCATTCCCGTCGCTGGCGCGACGGCCCTGGTCACGGTCGGGGTCGGCATCCGGCCGCAGCCCTTCGTCGAGATGTACGTGCCGGATGCGCCGGAGCAGGTCTGGCGCGTCGAGTTCGGCCTCTGCCTGTCCGACGTCTACGATGACGAGGCGGTCGAGGCCGTGATGCGCTACCTCTCGGGTCAATCCAACTATCCCTGGCTGCGCGGCTCCTGGCTTGGCGAGGGGCATACCTTTCCCTGCGACGCGATTCCGGCGGACGCCGCGGGGCCGCCCTTTCCGGCCTGCCTCTTGACGCGCAGCCCGCCGCAGGGGCCGCAGCTCCGGCTACCCTCCTACCGTGGCGATCCGTTGGGCTTGCTCTGGTTTCTGCCGATTACCGAATCCGAGCGCGCGCTGGCCATGGAGCAGGGCGGAGAGGACTTGCTTCGCCGTCTGGGCGCGGCCGGCAACGGCTGGGTCCATCGCGACCGGGCCGCCGTCGTCTAGATCAAACCCTGTTCAATTGGAATCAATTGAACAGGGATAATTTGATCTATTTCATATAGATAGAGCAGCCCGCGTTCACGTGAACGCGGGCTGCTCTAGAACGCTCCGCATCCGCAGTTCGAGATTCCCTTGGCCGAGTCCATGCAAGCGAAACCCTCGACCGCGCGCGGGCCCCTTCGCCGGGAAGGCCTCAGGGCGGCCTTGGGCCTGGCGTTCCAGGCGGCGGTGCTGTTCGGCGCCGCGGGGCGCTTGGACTGGGGCCTGGCCTGGGCCTACCTCGGGCTGGTCGCCGGCCTGTCCCTCGGTCAGCTTTGGATCCTGAAGCGGGATCCGGATCTGGCGGCCGAGCGCGCGGCGGGCTTCCGCAAGGGCCCGGGCTGGGACCGGGCGCTCGTGGTGGCCATGACCCTGCCGGGCAGCCTCGGAGTCTGGATCCTGGCCGGCCTTCAGCAGCGTTTCGGCTGGACGCCCGAGGCGCCGCTCTGGCTGTCGCTCGCCGCCTTGCCGGTCGCGCTCTCCGGCTTCGGCCTGTTCCTCTGGGCCCTGCGCAGCAACACCTTCTTCGCGCCGGTGGTGCGGCTGCAGCGCGAGCGGAGCCAAAGCGTCGTCAGTGCCGGCCCCTACGCCCGGCTCCGCCACCCCGGCTATCTCGGCTGGCTGGTCTTCGCGCTGGCCATGCCGCTGGTCCTGGGCTCCTACTGGGCGCTGGTTACCGCCCCGATCACGCTGGGCGCGACGGTCCTGCGGACCCATCTCGAGGACCGGCTGCTGCGGCGCGACCTCGAAGGCTACGAAGACTACGCCCGGCGTGTCCCCTGGCTGCTGCTGCCGGGGTTCTGGTGAGGCAATTGCGTCGAGGCTGCCGGCCTGTCGCCTCAGTACAGCTTGCGGCCCTTCAGCACCTTGGAGGGCGAACGGTAGCCGTCGCTGGGGACGACCCAGATGATACTCTCGGGGCCGTCGGAATGGATGTCGTAGCAGTCCCAGCCGGAGCCCTCCCACCAGGAGCAGTACTGGTCGGTTTGGGCGTCGGCCTTCCACTTGCCGGGCGAGGGCTCGGCGCCCTCGGCGATGTAGAGCGTGGCGCCGTCGGTTCCGAAGTACTGGCGGAAGGGCGTGCCCTTCCAGTTGCCGTCGACGGTGTTGCCGGCAAGGGCCGCCTCGATCTCGGCGGCGCTCAGTCTGCGCTCCTCGGCCTCGGTAAGGGTGGCGGGGAGGGTAAGGCCGGCGAGAATCAAGGCCATCAGCACGGGTTTCATCTCGACCTCCTGATTGGCTTACCTCCATAGGCTAGCAGTTCTACTGGGGAGTCACGAAGCTGTGATATCGGATTAAGCCCTTCGCCATCGCTGGGCGGGCACAAAGAGAGCCTGCCGCTCGGCGCGACGGGCAGCGGAGGTTTCATGGAGCTCTATTCCCTCTATCTCGTCTTGCTGGGCCTTTGGTTGCCCTTGCCTTGGCCGGCCCTGCGAACGAAGGGGGCCTTGCGGCTTTGGCTTTGGCTGGTGGTCGCCCTCGGCCTCGCGGCCAGCCTCAACGAGGCGCGCCTGTGGTTCGGGCCGGCCGAGGCGATCCGGATCGACATCCTCTTCGGCGCGCCGATCCTCGCCGGCGGCTACCTGGTCACGGCGGTCCTGCTCTTCACGGCGGGGTGGCGGCGCCTGGCGCTGGCCCTTGGTGCCGTTCTCCTCGTGCTCTTTGGCGGCGCGGCCTACCTCTGGTGGGAGTCGGAACGGGAGCACGCGCGCTTCCTGGAAGGCCGGGCCCTGGTTGCGCAGGCGGGCTTCCGCAGTCGGGAGGTCTACGAGACGCACTTCGGGCCCTTCGCGCCGGCAACCGATGGCCTGCCAGTCGGGCACTGGCGCTCCGACGGCGATCCCTTGGCGACCCGCCTGATCCTAAACGCCGAGGGGCGGCTCTGGCTGTTCCGCCGCCTGTCGGAGGAGGAGAGCCTGGACTTCACCTCCGCGACCCCCCTCCGACGCGAGGGCGCTGCCTGGACCGCTGCGCTGAAGGAGGTGCATCGGCCGGATCGCCAGTCGCCGGTGCGCGTCGAGCCGCAGGGCGAGGGACGGCTGACGCTCAGCTTCCGGGACCGCAGGACCGCCTTCACCAGGGCGCCGCCGCCGATCGATCCGGCGCCCGGGCACGAGAGCCTGAGCTACCTCGGGTCCTTCGGGCGGGTCGATTGCGGCCCCCGCCGGGTCGAGTCCGTGCAGCTCTGGCTCTGGCGGCACCAAGGCGGTCTCCTCGCGGTCGGGATCGCACGCCCCTTCGCGAAAGGACAGCCGGTGCGCTTCGCCAAGCCCATGGTCCTGGGCGCCGGCGCGGCCGAGGCCGGCGCTTGGATCTTCGCCTGGGAGGGTCCGAGGGGCGCGTCGCAAGCGCGGCTGACCCTGGCGGAGGGAGAGGCGGAGCTGGTCCTGAGCGAGGGTTCCTCGCTGGAGCGGCGCCTCCGCCTGCGAAAGGGTGGGGGCGCCCTTGCCGGCGACATGATCGACCTCGCGCCCCGGAGCGACGCCGAGGCCTGGCGGCACTGGTTCGACGTCGTGCCCCTGGGCAACAGCCTGACCGGGGCGATGCCCGACTGCTGACGGGACCGGCCTCAGGCGGCTCGGCTGCCCGCCGTCTTGCGGTCCTCGCGGATCATCTCGGCGCCCTTCTCGGCGATCATGATGGTCGGCGAGTTGGTGTTGCCCGAGGTGATGGTCGGCATGACCGAGGCGTCGACCACGCGCAGGCCCTCCAGGCCCCGGACCCGCAGGCGCGGATCGACCACGGCGCGGTCGTCCTGGCCCATCCTGCAGGTGCTGACCGGGTGGAAGATGGTGCTGGCGATGTCGCCGGCGGCGTGCGCCAGGTCCTCGTCGCTGGCGAGGTGGGCGCCGGGCTTGAACTCCTCGGGCGCGAAGCGGGCCAGGGCCGGGGCGGCGCAGATCTTCCGGGTCAGGCGGACCGCGTCGGCGGCGACCTGGCGGTCGGCGGGATGGGAGAGGTAGTTGGGCCGGATCGCCGGCGCCTCCCGGGGATCGGCGCTCCTGATGTGGACCGAGCCTCGGCTCTCCGGGCGCAGGTTGCAGACCGAGGTGGTGAAGGCCGGGAAGGGGTGCAGCGGGTCGCCCAGCCGGTCGCAGGACAGCGGCTGGATGTGATACTCCAGGTTTGGCGTCGCCCGGCTGGGATCGCTCTTGGCGAAGCCGCCGAGCTGGCTGGGCGCCATGGTCAGCGGCCCGCGCCGGAAGAAGGCGTATTCTAGGCCCATGAGCGCGCGGCCGATCAGGCTGTTGGCGCGCTGGTTCAGGGTCACGGTGTTTTGGACCTTGAAGACCATGCGGACCTGCAGGTGGTCCTGCAGGTTCTCGCCGACCCCCGGCAGCTCGTGGCGGAGCTCGATGCCCTGGCCGCGCAGCAGCTCGCCCTGGCCGATGCCCGAGACCTCGAGCAACTGCGGCGAGCCGATGGCGCCGGCGGCCAGGATCACCTCGCCCCCAGCCTTGGTCCCCGACTCGCTGCGGACCTCGGCGCGGGCCGGCCGGCCCTCGTGCCAGAAGTCGAGGCCGCCGACCCGCCGGCCGTCGAAGCGCAGGCGAGCCGCCTGGGCCCGGGTCAGGACCGTGAGGTTCGGGCGGTCGGCGACCGGCTTGAGGAAGGCCTTGGCCGTGCTCCAGCGCACGCCGCGCTTCTGGTTGACCTGGAAGTAGCCGACGCCCTCGTTGTCGCCGCGGTTGAAGTCCGCGACCTTCGGCAGGCCGACCTCGGCGGCGGCATCGCGGAAGGCGTCCAGGATCTCCCAGGACAGGCGCTGGGTCTCGACCCGCCACTCGCCACCGCTGCCGTGGAACTCGGTCTCGCCGGCGTAGTGATCCTCGGAGCGCCGGAAGTAGGGCAGGACCTCGTCCCAGCCCCAGCCCTGGTTGCCCATCTGGCGCCACTGGTCGTAGTCCTGGGCCTGGCCGCGCATGTAGATCATGCCGTTGATCGAGGAGCAGCCGCCCAGCACCTTGCCGCGCGGATAGTCCAGGGCGCGGCCGTTCAGCCCCGGCTCGGCCTCGGTCTTGAAGCACCAGTCGGTCCGGGGGTTGTTCATGGTGTAGAGGTAGCCGACCGGGATGTGGATCCAGAGGTAGCTGTCCTTGCCGCCGGCCTCCAGCAGCAGGACCGAGACCTCGGGATCGGCGCTCAGACGGTTGGCCAGGACGCAGCCGGCCGAGCCGGCGCCGACGATGATGTAGTCGAAGCTGCCTGCGCTCGGCGCGCCCTCGAAGCCCTCCGGCATGTCGCTTTCTCCTCTCCCGCCCGGCTCC
>JANQGU010000456.1 GCA_028282935.1 Kiloniellales bacterium | reverse complement strand
CGCCTTCTACGCCAGGGCCGACGAAGGCGGCGACGAGGACAGCTATCTCGTGGATCACTCGGCCTACATCTACCTGATGGGACCGGATGGCGCCTACCGCAGCATGTTCTCGCATGGGACGGCGCCGAAGGACTTGGCGGACTCCATCCGGGGCTACCTCGACGCGGGTTGAACGCGGCGAAGCAGCCCTATCTATAGGAAACAGGCATAGAGCAGCCAAAGTTCTCTAGCGCGCGAACAAGCTGCTCTATCTATATGAAATAGATCAAATTATCTCCGTTCAATTAAGTCCGATTGAACGGGGTTTGATCTAGTCAACTCCGCCCGCTTGAGCGGCACTTGGAATCAGGAGGGCGGTCATGCAGGGCCGGCACATTCCCTATCTCGTCGGCGGCTTCATGCTGCTGCCCTATGGCTTCTCGCTGATCCTCTGGGCCTTCTTCCTGCCGGGACCGAAGCACGGCTTCGATCAGGCGATGTCGGTCGCGATGTTCGGCGCGAGCCTTCCCCTGGTCTTCTGGTTCTTCCTGGCCAACCTGGGCTTCATCTCGAACAGCATCGCCGGCGAGAACCCCTTCCAGCACCCGGCCAGCCGCTGGGTGCGCTGGACCCTGACGAGGCTCCCGGCGCTCGCGGTCCTGATCGGCATCGCCTGCGTGCCCTATCTGCTCGTCAACGACGAGCCGCCCCTGCTGATCCCCCTGCCGGTCCTGGTGGCGCTGCTCGTCGCCTGGGCCATCCATCGCGGCGAGGCCGCGCGGCGCGAGGAGGTGCGCGACAGCGCCGGCACCACCGCAGCCAGGGTGTCGCCCCTGGGCCGCGGCCTCCAGGAGATCTGGCAGGTCGTGCTCCAGGCGCTCTTCCTGGTCCCCGGGATCGGCTGGATGCTGCGCGAGGCCGTGCAGGGCCGGGACGAGGACCGAACCTTCTTCTCCCTCAACCTGGCGCTGCTGACGCTGCTGGCGGTCTTGATCTTCGGCTTCCAGGCGCTCTTCTTCGCAGCCCTGGCCTGCGTCCCGATCGCCTTTCTCCTGATCCTGCTTCTGACCCTGGAGTAGCGCCGAGGCGCCTCGGCCAGACCGCCGCGCTCAGACCAGCTCGAGCAGGCGGTTCAGCGAGGACTCCAGGAAGCGCGGCGCCGCCTCGTCGACCGCCGGCAGGCCGATGCGGTTGTGCCAGTACACGGGCATGCCGAGGGACGCGGCGCCGGGCAGATCGGCCGCCGAGCCGGCCACGAAGAGGCTGCGCTCCGGCGCCGTCCCGAGGGACGCGAGCGCCATCGCGTAGGGCTCGCGGCGCGGCTTGTAGAAGCCGGCGCCCTCCGCGGTGACGACGAGCTTGAAGCGCCTGGACACGCGCTGCGCCGCCAGACGGCCGAGCAACTCGGAGCAGTTGGTGACGACCGCCAGCTCCGCGCGCCCGGCGAGCGCCTCCAGCACCCCTGGCGCCTCGGGCCAGGGCGCCAGTTCGCCCCAGCGGGAAACCAGCGCCTTCGGCGCCGCAGCCGGCAGCCCGGCGGCGACCGCGGCCTCGGCCACGATGGTCTCGTAGGGGCGATAAGCGCCGGCGCCGTAGGTCAGCTCGAGATAGGCCTGGCGCCAGACCAGCCCCAGGTCCTCGGAGCCGGCGACGCGATTCCACAGGGACCAGGAGTCGACCAAGGCGGTCAGGAGGTCGAAGACGACCGCATCGTAGTGGCCGGGAGTCTTCCCTTGCGGTCGGTCCGGCGCCGTCACTCTGTCGCGGTCTTCTGGACGCCCTCCGACGCGCTTGGAGGCGCGCTGGGGGCCGGGCCGGTCAGGGTCCCGAGAAAAGCGGCGATCTGGTCGAGCTGAAGATCGGTCAGCTCCAGCGCGTTCAGCTCCTGGTGTCCTAGCCCGCCGCCGGGCGCCTTGCGATAGTGCTCGAGGACGTCGCGCAGGCTCTGGAAACGGCCGTCGTGCATGTAGGGCGCGGTCTCGGCGACGTTGCGCAGGGTCGGCACCTTGAAGGCGCCCGTCAACTCCATGCCCCAGGTCCTGACGAACTCCAGCTCCTTGCACTGTCCGGGCTCTGCATCGCTGTAGGGACCGTCACAGCGGAAGGGGCTGGCCAGCGCCTGCTTGACGCCCTTGATCCGGCCGACGTCGTATTTCCTGACGCCTCGCAAGAGCCGGATCAGGCCGATGTTGTGAAACTCGAAGTTGGTGAACAGCGGCCCGTTGTGGCAGCGCGTGCATTGGGTCGTCTCGCCGATGAAGAGCCTGAGCCCGGCGATCTCGTCCGGGCTCAGCTTCGATTCCT
>JANQGU010000424.1 GCA_028282935.1 Kiloniellales bacterium | reverse complement strand
CCACTCTGCCACCGGGCCGGCGGCGTCGGCAGGGGCGGAGATATAGAACCCGGCCGAGAGCCGGTCAAGGCGCTGCGAAAGCCGCCGCGGCTGGCTGCGAGCCGGCCCAGCGCCGGACGGGGGGCGACCAGGGGGCGATCCAGAGCCAACCCCGGAGGTCCGGCGATTGTCATCCTTTCCGGGGCTCTCTATAAAGCCTTGAATTGTCGGAAGCCTGGGACGAAATTCGCGGACCCCGGCAAAGCAAGGCGGCCAGACACGATGCTCGACTTCGCCACAGCCCGCAGCAACATGATCGAGAGCCAGCTCCGGACCAACAAGGTGACGGACAGCGCGGTTCTCGAGGCCTTCGAAACCCTCCCGCGCGAGCGCTTCCTGCCCGAGGCGCGGGCCGGCGTGGCCTATGTCGACGAAGATCTTGAGGTCGCCTCGGGGCGCTATCTGATGGAGCCGATGGTGCTCGCCCGCCTGCTGCAGGCGGCGCAGGTCCAGCCCAACGACGTGGTGCTGGACGTCGGCTGCACGACCGGCTACTCGAGCGCCATCCTGGCGCGGCTCGCCGGGACCGTGGTGGCCCTGGAGAGCGACGCCGCCCTGCGCGACCGGGCCAACGAAACCCTGCAGGACCTGGGCATCGACAACGCGGTGGTGGTCGCCGGCGAGCTGACGGAGGGCTACCAGAAGCAGGCGCCCTACAACGTCATCCTGCTCGGCGGCGCGGTCGCTGAGGTGCCCGAGGTCATCTTGTCCCAGGTGGCGGAGGGCGGGCGCCTGGTCACCGTGGTCGCGCCGCAGGCGCACCTGGGCCAAGCGGTCCTGATCCGCAAGAGCGCGGGCGTGCCTTCGCGCCGGGTCCTCTTCGATGCCTCGGTGCGGCAGCTTCCAGGCTTCGCCGCGGCGCCGCGCTTCGTCTTCTGATACGGGGGGCTTCGGCGCGGGCCGCGGAAGCGGGCCAAGCCCTTAATCGATAACTTAACCCTAACGAATTTCTGTATATATATTAACGCTGGCTCTGCTCACGATCGCCCGGGGGGCACGGACTTTCATGACTCAGTTCTCCACGTACGAGACTCTGCGCGCCGGTCCTCGCGTCGCCACGCTGCTTCTCGGGGTCGGGCTCGCCCTGGCGGCCTGGCAGGGCCCGGCGCGGGCGCTGACCCTGGAGGAGGCGCTCTCCGCGGCCTATGAAGAGAACCCGACCCTGCGCGCGGCCCGGGCCCAGCTCCGGGGGGTCAACGAGCAGGTCCCGCAGGAGCTGTCGAACTGGCGGCCCACGGTGACCTTCAACGGCTCGGCCGGCCAGCAGTACATCGACAGCAATTCGATCCCGAACAACGAGGACAACATCACCACGCCCCTGGACGCCGAGGTGGTGGTCCAGCAGCCGCTCTACCGCGGCGGTCGGACCGCTGCCGGGACCCGGCGGGCCGAGAACGATGTCCGGGCCGAGCGCCAGCGCCTCAAGTCGGTGGAGCAGAACGTCCTCTTCGATGCCGTCACCTCCTACATGGACGTCTGGCGCGACGAAGCCGTCCTGCGCCTGACCATCAACAACGAGCAGGTGCTCAGCCGGCAGCTCGAAGCCTCGCGCGACCGCTTCTCGGTCGGCGAGATCACCCGCACCGACGTGGCGCAGTCCGAGGCCCGCCTGGCCCGCGCCACCGCCGAGCGGATCCAGGCCGAGGGCAACCTCGCCGCCAGCCGGGCCCAGTTTCGCGAGGTGATCGGCCTGGAGCCGGTGTCGCTCGAGCGGCCGCCGAGCCTGGACGGCATTCCCAGCAACCAGAACGAGGTGGTCGGCCAGGCCCGGGTCCAGGATCCGGACGTTCAGGCCGCCGAGTTCGCCGAGCGCTCGGCCCGTGACGAAGTGCGGGTGCGGATCGGCGAGCTTCTGCCGAGCGTGAACCTGCAGGGCTCGGTCAGCCGGAGCGAGAACTCCGTGACCTCGGAGTCCCGGACCGAGCAGGCCCAGATCCTGGCGCAGGTCACCGTGCCGCTCTACCAGTCGGGCTTCGTCTACAGCCGGGTCCGCGAGGCCAAGCAGGTCGTCGGCCAGCGCCGCCTGGAGATCGACGAGGCCCGGCGGCGCGCCGAGCAGGAAGGGGTCAGCGCCTGGGAGCGCCTGACCACGGCCCGGGCCCAGATCGAGTCCTTCTCCTCCCAGGTGCGCTCCAACGAGATCGCGCTGGAAGGCGTGCGCCAGGAGAACGCCGTGGGCGCCCGAACCATCCTCGATATCCTCGATGCCGAGCAGGAACTGCTCGATTCGCAGGTCGAGCTGGTGCGCTCCGAGAGGGACGAAGTCGTGGCAAGTTACGAGGTTTTGAGTGCTGTCGGGCGCCTTACGGCCGCCGAGATCGCACTGCCCGTTGAAATCTACGACGCAGAGTCCGATTATGGGGCGGTAAAAGATAAATGGTTCGGGACCAGTGCGCCTGGCACGGGATACTGACGGGTAGCGCTGCCCGACTTGCTGCGACGACGAGGAAGGGACAGGCCTGCCGCTCTAGGTGCTGGCCCTTCGGGCGTTTGGGCAGAGGGATATGACCGACGCGAATCCAGAGAACGAACCCTCAATGGAGGAGATACTCGCCTCCATCCGAAGGATCATCTCCGACGGCGAAGAGGGCGAAGGTGAAGGAGAAGGCGACGGCAACGGCCCGGTGGCGGTCGCCGAGCAGGTGGCGGCTGCCGAGGAGCCCGAGATCGAGGCGCCGAGCCAGGTTTTCTCGGCTCTGCCGAGCGGCGAGCCTGAGCCCGAGGCCGAGGAGGACATCCTCGACCTCACCCAGATGGTCACGGAGCAGGGCGAGGTCGTCGATCTCAACGAGGCCAAGTCGGCCCGGGGCCTGGGCCCGGCCGCCGTCGAGCCGGCCGAGGCCGTCGAGGCGACGCCGGAGGCCGCGGCCGACGACGATGCTGAGCTGACGATGGAAGGCCTGGCGCGGGCCCTGGACGAGGTGATCGGCGAGGCCCCGGCGGCCGAGCCGGCCGACGATGCCATCGCCCTGGCGCCCGAGGTCGCGGCGGTCGAGACCGATGAGGTGGTCCTGGCCGGCGCGGAAGAGGCTGTCGAGGAGCCCCTGTCGCCCCTGGATGCCCTGGCCGAGATCGAGGCGCTGGCGGCCAACCAGCAGGCCGAGATGGAGGCCGCGGCCGGGCGCGAAGCGGAGGCGTCGCAGGCCTTCGATCCCCCGGCCCTAGAGCCGCAGGCCCTCGAGCCTGAGCCCCTGGAGCCCGAGGCGCTTGAGGAAGCCCCGGCCCCGGTCGAGCCTCCGGCGCCGGAAGAGCCGCTCGAGCTGGCCGATCAGTTCGCCGCCGAGGAGCCTCTGGACAGCGCCGACGACGCCTTGAGCGAGATCGACCAGATCCTGGCGCGGGCCCGGGAAGCCGCCCAGGCACAGGCCGCAAAGATCCTGGAAGAGGAGCCCGAGACGCCGCCGCTCAGTCCCGCGGACGAGACGGCAGCCTTGCTGGCCGGCCTCGAGCAGCGAGAAGAGGTTCCGCCGCCAGGACGTGGGATTCCCGACGATATCCGGACCGCCGTCGAGGAGAGCCTCGGTGGCGGCGCGCAAAAGGGTGATTCCCGGAGCGGCGGGCAGGACCCCTTCGAAGCGGTGATTCAGGCAGAGGCGAACATGGCCGGAGTCGAAGCGCAGGCGGACTCCGCAGGAGAGGAGCAGAACTTGGCCGACAGGAAAGACAGCAGTCATCCCAACTACCGGTCCCGCGGCGACGAGGCCGATTCGGGTCTGATCTCGTCGAACACGGCCGCCGGTGCCATTGCGGCGCTCGGCGATCTCTCGCGTGCCGCGCGGGAGAACACCGGCGGCCAAGGCGGCGGAACGACGGCCTTGGGCATGAACCGGACTCTCGAGGAGTTGGTTCTCGACGCGATGACGCCGCATCTCAAGAGCTGGCTCGACACGAACCTCGAGCCTCTGGTCGAGCGGGTCGTACGCGAGGAGATCCAGCGGCTGCGTCGCCGGTCCGAGGACTACTAGGCCCCCAGCGGGCCCAGCCTCCGATCGGGCCTCCAGACCGAGCCTCTGGATCCAGACTAGGGACGGGCATCCCCGCGGTGCCTGTCCGCTTCGACGTGACCCACGCCAAAGACGACCCAAGCAGAAGACAAGGCGAACTCTCGGAAGGACGGTTCAGCGATGCTGGACAAGACCTATCGGCCTAAGGAGGTCGAAGCCAAGCGCTACAAGCAGTGGGAGGACCTGGGCGCCTTCGCCGCCCGTCCCGATGCCAACGAGGCGCCCTACACGATCATCATGCCGCCGCCCAACGTGACAGGCAGCCTGCACATCGGCCACGCGCTGACCTTCACGATCCAGGACATCCTGATCCGCTACAACCGCATGGCCGGCCGCGACGCGCTCTGGCAGCCGGGCATGGACCATGCCGGGATCGCGACCCAGATGATGGTCGAGCGTCAGCTCGACGAGGAAGGCCTGCACCGCCGCGACCTGGGCCGCGAGAAGTTCCTCGAGAAGGTCTGGGACTGGAAGGCCGAGTCCGGCGGCACGATTCTCAAGCAGCTGCGCCACCTCGGCGCCTCCGCGGACTGGCCGCGGACCTGCTTCACCATGGACGAGGCGCCCTCGGCCGCGGTGCGCAAGGTCTTCGTCGATCTCCACAAGCAGGGCCTGATCTACCGCGACAAGCGCCTGGTCAACTGGGACCCCAAGCTGCACACCGCGATCTCCGACCTGGAGGTGGAGCAGCGCGAGACCCAGGGCAAGCTCTGGCACTTCAAGTATCCTATCGAGGGTGAGGAGGGCCGCTTCATCGTCGTGGCCACGACCCGGCCCGAGACCATGCTCGGCGATACCGGCGTCGCGGTCCATCCGGAGGACGACCGCTACAGGGACCTGGTCGGAAAGCACGCGATCCTGCCGCTGGTTGGGCGCCGGCTGCCCATCGTGGCCGACGACTACGCCGACCCCGAGCAGGGCTCGGGCGCGGTGAAGATGACCCCGGCCCACGATTTCAACGACTTCGAGGTCGGCCGCCGGCAGAACCTGGAGATGATCAACATCTTCGACCAGGACGCGGTCCTGAACGACAACGTGCCCGAAAGGTATCGCGGCCTCGATCGCTACGCGGCGCGCGAGCGGATCGTCGCCGACCTGGAGGCCGAGGGGCTGCTGGAGAAGGTCGAGGATCACCTGCACAAGGTGCCGCATGGCGACCGTTCGAAGGTCGCGGTCGAGCCCTGGCTGACCGACCAGTGGTTCGCCGACGCCGCGACCCTGGCCAAGCCGGCCATCGAGGCGGTCGAGGACGGCCGCACCCAGTTCGTGCCCAAGCAGTGGGAGAACACCTACTTCGAGTGGATGCGCAACATCCAGCCCTGGTGCATCTCGCGCCAGCTCTGGTGGGGCCATCGGATCCCGGCCTGGTACGGCCCGGACGGCGAGATCTTCGTCGAGGAGACCGAAGAGGCCGCCCTCGCCGCCGCCGAGGCCCATTACGGCAAGCCGGTCGAGCTGCGCCAGGACGAGGACGTCCTGGACACCTGGTTCTCCTCGGCGCTCTGGCCCTTCTCGACCCTGGGCTGGCCCGAGGAGACCCCGGAGCTGAAGCGCTACTATCCCGGCGACGTGCTGGTCACCGGCTTCGACATCATCTTCTTTTGGGTCGCCCGGATGATGATGATGGGCCTGCACTTCCGGGGCGAGGTGCCCTTCCGGACCGTCTACATCCACGGCCTGATCCGCGACAAGTTCGGCCA
>JANQGU010000067.1 GCA_028282935.1 Kiloniellales bacterium | reverse complement strand
AGGCGCGCTTCGCGCAGCGGTGCATTGTACCGTAAGCGGAGCGCAACGCCGCGGGCGGGCAAGCAAACCCGGCCTTCGGTGGCGCGCGGCGGCCCGCCGGGTGCGTTGCGTCCCTTGCCCGATGCGTGGGCATCGCGCTGCGGGCCGCGCCTGCCCGGCGGGTCGCCGTGCGCCATCAAATGGGTCATTATCAACGCTCCTTGGTATTAGTTGCGGCCAGGCCGAGACGAGGATCTGCCATGGGGCCAAGGGTTCAGCGCAAGCTCACGACGATCTTCTGCGCCGACGTCCAGGGCTACAGCAAGCTCATGGAGGCCGACGAAGGGGGCACGCTGGACACGCTGATGCGCTATCGCGAGGCGATGGGCGGGCTGATCGCCCGGCACGGCGGCCGCGTCGTCAACACCTGGGGCGACGCGCTGATCGCCGAGTTCGCCAGCCCGGTGGAAGCGGTGCAGGCGGCGGTCGAAGCCCAGCGCGACCTCGCCCAGCGCAACGCCGGCCTGCCCGACGGCCGGCGCATGCTGTTCCGCATCGGCCTGAACCTCGGTGACGTGATCGTCGAGGGCGAGGACCTCTACGGCGAGGGGGTCAATATCGCGGCCCGCCTGCAGTCCCTTGCCGATCCCGGCGGGATCATGATCTCCGGCGCCGTCTACGACCAGGTGCGCAAGAAGTTCAAGGTCGGCTTCGAGTTCGTCGGCGAGCAGAGGGTCAAGAACATCGAGGACCCGGTCCCGAGCTACCGCGTGCTGCAGGCGGGCGGGAGCCCGGGCGACGCCGAGGCCGGCCAGGGGCGGGCGGCTTCGGCGGGGCGGGCGGAAGACCGCGGTGCCCCGGAAGCCTCCGGCACGTCACCCGAGGCCCTGAAACCCCGACCGCTGCTGGGCGGGGTGCCGAAGTCCTTCCGCTTTCCGCTGACGATGATCGGGTTGTTCTTCCTGATCAACCTGTTCTCGGGCCTGGGATCGATCTGGTTCCACTGGCCCTCGCTGCCCTTCATCCTGATGCTGTTCTGGGCAATGATGCGCGGCCGCAAGCGGTCACGCTCCGAGCGGCCCGACGGCGATCCACGGGGCCTACGGAGCTAGGGTTTCAGGGCGCAACCCTGGACTTACGGAGGCCGGCCCGTGCCGCTTCCCCGCGGCTCGGGCGGCGGGTCAGCCGTCCTCCAGCTGCTTGAGCTCGCGGTTGACCACGCCGGCGATCTCGGCCAGGCGCTCGCGGCTGGCGGCGCCGCTGACCGCGTAGGACAGGCTGCTGGTCGGCCAAGCCAGGGCGACCGTCGCCTCGTCCTCCAGGAAGACCTTGCCGGGCGCCAGGCGCTTGGCTTCGGCGGTGATGTAGCAGGTCACCCGCTCGCCCTCGGCGGTCTCGTAGACCAGCAGCGCCGCCGGGCCGTTGACGGTCGAGATCAGGCGGCCGCCCAGCAGGTTCAGGCCGGCTTCACTGAGGTCGGGCGCCATGATCGGCACGCCCAGGCGGCGGGTCAGCCAGGTCTGCAGGTAGTCCCGCTCGATGGCGGCGACCTCGACGGCATGGCGCCGGTCCACGGCGTAGATCTGGTGCGCGGCGACGGCTTCGCGCAGGAAGCGCTTCTCCGCAACGTCGAGGAAGGGCAGCTTGTCGTAGCCCCAGCCCAGCGCGCCGCCCAAGGCGCCGCCGACCGCCAGGAACAGGAAGGCTGCAGCGACACGCGGCAGCCAGGTGATCTCGCGCACCGGCGGGCGATCCTGCAGCACGGCGAGCATGCTTGCGGGCACCGCCTCGTTGCCGACGCCGGCCAGGGCCGCGCGCAGGGAGCGGTTCTGCCGGCGATAGGCGCTGACCCGCTCGGCGTCGTCGGGGCTCTGGGCGAGGTGCGTCTCGACCTCGGCGCGCCGCTCCGGCGTCAGCTCCTCGTCGACGTAGGCCTGCAGGTCGTCCAGGGTAACCATTTTCGGGTCGTTGCTCATTTGACCCTCCGGATCGGCGGCACGTTGCCCCGGTCGGTCAGCTCGCGCAGCCGTTCGCGGCCGCGCGACAGGCGCGACATCACGGTCCCGACCGGGACGCCAAGGACCGCGGCGGCCTCCTCGTAGCGCAGGCCCTCGACTCCGACCAGCAGGATCGCCTCGCGCTGGTCGTCGTTGAGGTTGTCCATCGCGTCCAGGACCTCGGAGGTCTCCAGCTGGTCGCCCTGGCGGGCGTTCTGCCCCATGTGCTCCGCCGCTTCCGAGGGCGCGAAGCGCGGCTGGCGCGATAGGCTGCGCATCTGGTTGGCGTAGAGGTTGTGCAGGATGGTGAAAAGCCAGGCCCTGAGGTTGCCCGGCTGGCGCCAGAGGTGGCGCCGCGACCAGGCGCGCAGCAGGCAGTCCTGAACAAGATCGTCGGCCCGCTCGGCGTCGCGCAGCAGCGCGCGTGCGTAGCGCCGGAGTGCCGGGATCTCGGCTGCGATCATCGTTGCCAAATCGTCCATTCCCCAAACCTGCCCGGATGCCCAAGCGATCACAAATGTTAAATCTGTGCGTCCGGCCGGCTTGTTTCAGCCCGAGTTTGACCACCCTTGATCGACCAACACCGGGCCGGTGGAATTTCATCCCATGGTTCGATTCGAGATCGCGGACTGTGGTATTTGTGCAACAGGCCCGGAGGGCTGCATCCCGCGGCCGGCTGTGGCAGCCTGTCGGAGCCGGCCGGCCCCTCCGGCCCTAGATCAAACCCCGTTCAACCGGAATCGATTGAACGGGGATAATTTGATCTATTTCATATAGATAGAGCAGCTTATCCGCGTTCACCTGAACACAGGCTGCTCTAGTCGAGGCAGCAGGGAGAAGGACCCCGACAATGACCGAGCGCATCAGTCCCGAGGACGACGACCTGCTGCTGGTGATCGACGTCCAGAACGACTTCTGCAGCGGCGGCGCCCTGGCGGTGCCGGAGGGCGAGGCCGTGGTGCCGGTGATCAACGCGCTGGCCGGCCGCTTCGGGCACGTCGTCCTGACCCAGGACTGGCACCCCGCCGGGCACGGCTCCTTCGCCTCCAGCCATCCCGGGCGCCAGCCCTTCGAGACCACCGAGCTGGACTACGGCACCCAGGTGCTCTGGCCCGACCACTGCGTCCAGGGCACGCCGGGCGCCGCCTTCCACGCCGACCTGGCGCTGCCCCAGGCCGAGCTGGTCCTGCGCAAGGGCTTCCGCCCGGCCATCGATTCCTACTCGGCCTTCTTCGAGAACGATCAGACGACGCCGACCGGGCTCGGCGGCTACCTGCGGGAGCGCGGCCTGGGCCGGGTCTTCCTCTGCGGCCTGGCGACCGACTTCTGCGTCCAGTTCTCGGCCCTCGACGCCCGGCGTCTGGGCTTCGAGGCCCTGCTGATCGAGGATGCCTGCCGGGCCATCGACCTCGAGGGCTCGCTCGCCGCCGCCCGCGCCAAGATGGCCGAGGCGGGGGTGGCCACGGTGACCTCGGCGGAGCTCGGCTAGCCCGAAACACCCCTTGTCCGACCCCGGTCTTTTGTCATGCCCGGACTTGATCCCAGGGTCTTTGCCGAAGGCAAAGCCCGCGGCATCCATAGCGCCACGGCACCATGGATTGCCGGGTCAAGCCCGGCAATGACAGCAATAAAAAGGGGCGGTGACAGTGACTGCGGACCACACCGGTTGAAAGATCTTCGCTTGGCTTCCCCTCACCCAGCTCCGGCTAAGGCTCGGCCTTCGGCCTCGCCAAGCCTTCACATCCCTCTCCCCGGGGGAGAGGGAGGGGCCCGCAGCGCGGCAGCGCTGTGGGAGGGTGAGGGGACTGTCCGGGAAGGTGAGGGGACTGCCCTCAGGACGCGGGCTTGGGCTCCTCTTCGAGGTGTTCCTCGATCTTGGGCAGGAGCCGCTTCACGACGTGGTCGTCCAGGCGGTAGGCCCAGCCTTCGGTCGTGGCGTTGATCTCGGCCACGCGCTCTTCGGCGGCGGCGCGGGTCTCCTCGTCCTCCGGCGCGTCCTCGGCCAGCGCGGCGGAGACCTTGGCCCAGAGCTCGCCCTCGGCCTCGCCCAGCTCGACGGTGACCGCGAGGCCGTCGAAGGTGGTCACGGTGCTGCGGTTCGGCGTGGCGACGAAGTCGACCTCCGAGGCCGGCGCGACCTCGGCGAAGCTGACGAAGGCCAGGGCGGAGCCGAGCTTCGAGGTCTTGCTGGCCGCGGCCTTGCGGCCCTCCGGGATCGGCGTGACCTCGAAGGCCTTGGTCTCGGCATCGCCGCGCCGCGCCGTGAAGCGGCTGCCGTCCGCATGCAGCACCTCGAGCGCGGCGACCGTATTGGCGGCGACGTGGACGACGTCGGTCTGCAGCCAGGCCCGCTCGCCCTCCGGCAGTTCGACCGTCCCGGCGGCCAGCCAGGCCTGCTCGCCGCCCGGCACCCGGTAGTAGACGCCGCCGCTGGCGTCGCCCAGGGCGCCCGGGCGCTGCCGGCCGAGCAGGGCCTCGGCCAGGACCGTGCCGTCGGCGGCGCTGACCCGGACCAGGCGCGACTTGGCGCCCTCGGCCTCGAGGTCCTCGACCTGCAGCCGGGCGAAGCCCTCCGGCTTGCGGGTCTTGGGCTCGGCAATCTTGAGCGCCCGCAGGTCGAGGATCACCTCGCGCACGCCGTTCTCGCGCGCCGGATAGCCCTGCTTGCTCGGCAGGGTCCAGACGCCCGCCTCGCGGGACAGCACCGTCTCGCCCTCGGCGGTGACCACCTCCAGCTTGGCGGCGTCGTTGAGCCGCTCCTGCAGCAGCGGGAAGACCGGCTCCTCCGGCTGCAGGGCCTGCCGGGTCAGGGGCTGCTCGTGCAGGGCGTAGACCGCCCCGGCCACCGTGGCCAGGGTGGCCGCCGCCAGGATGATGAAGTTGCGCGGATTCATGCGCTCGCCTCCGCCTTCGCCGTCCCGCTCCGGATGGCCCGGGCCGAACGCGCCGCCCGGCGGCGGCGCAGCCACAGCACGCCGCCGGCGATGACCACCGTCACCAGCGGCATGCCCCAGATGTTGACGCCCTTGACCCAGGCCTCGACCTCGCCGATGTCCTGGCGCAGCGCCCGCTGGACGTCGCGCAGCTCGCGCCGGGCCTGGATCAGGTCGCTGCGCAGCTTGGCCAGGGCCTGGTCGGCCTCGGCGCTCTGCAGGACGCCGGTGGCCTGCTCCTCCTCCTGCAGGCGGGCGATCTCCTCCTCCGCCTTCTCGATGCGCTCGACGATGGCCTGCTCCTGCTGGCGGTACTCGAGCTCGGCGTCGCGCTGGATGTCCTCGATCAGGGTCAGCGGCCGGTCGACCAGGGCCCGGCCGCGCAGGCTGATCAGGCCCTCGCTGCCGCTCAGGCTGTCCAGGGCGTTGACCACCAGGTCGACGTTGTTGGCGATCGGCAAGGCCAGGCGCTGGCCGAAGAGGTTGTCGGCCCGCGACCAGACGCTGTCGACCAGCAGGTCGGAGTCGGCGATGACGATGAGGTTGGCCGCGCCATCGGACTTAGCCAGGTGCGCCTCCTTGACCGCCTCGGCGTCCTCGGCCGCGTCCAGCAGCGCCTCCGGCGGGCCGTCGGGGAAGGCGGTCTCGACCGCGCCGGAGAGCCGGGCCGCCAGCACCGCGGGCTCGCCCGGGCCCAGGAACTTGGCCAGCAGGGCGACCGGGTCGGGCGCGACCTGGATCTCGGAGGCCTCGATCGGCAGGGTCTGCTCGCTCGAGGTGACCAGCGGCTCCAGGGTCGTGGTGGCGCCCTCGCGGGCGACGATCGCACCGGCGGCGTTGAGGTTGACGACCTGCAGCTCGGCGGTGACCGTGTCCTCGGCCGCCAGGCGCTCCCGGCCCAGCGACAGCCAGGGGACGTACTCGGTCACGACCTGGCGGCCGCGCACCCGCGCCGCCACCTTGCGGGCCGAGAGCCGGTCGCCGACGATGGTCTCGGGGTCGATCTCGATGCCCCAGGACGCCAGCAGTGGCGCCATCTCGGCCGCGCCGGTGCTGACGTAGCCGCCGCCGCGCTGGTTCATCTCCGCCAGGGCCTCGGACCAGGGATCGATCAGCGCCAGGACCCGGCCGCCGCGCATCACGAACTGGTCGACGGCGTAAAGGGCGCCCTGGGACAGCCCCTCGGGCTGGGCCAGCAGCAGGACCTGGATCTCCTCGCCGATCTCCAGGGTCTCACCCTGCGCCTCCAGGAAGGAGAGCTCGAAGAACTGCTCCATCGACCCCAAGGCCAGCCAGGGCCGGAAGCCGGTCAGGCCGTTGCCCTGCAGCGGCAGGGCGCCGAGCACCGCGACCTTCGGCTTCTCCGGATTGGACAGGTTGTGGACCATGCGGGTCAGGTCGTATTCCAGGAAGGCCGCGCGCTCGGGCTGGAAGAAGGCGATCACGTCCTGGTCGTCGGTGGCGTTGAAGCCGGTCAGGCCGAAGTAGACGACGCTGCCGCCGGCGGCCAGGGCCGCGCCCTGCAGCCCTTCGGACACGGCCTGGTCCTCTTCCGGCGAGAAGGGCTCCGGGTCGTAGACCTGCAGGCGGATGCCGCCGCCGGCCAGGCGCTCGTACTCGCGCAGCAGCTCCTCGACCCGCCGGGCGTGGTTGCCGTAGTAGGGATTGGTCTCGACCAGCGCCTTGGAGAGGTAGAAGCGCAGGGTCAGCGGCTCGTCGATCTCGCCCAGGACCTTGCGGGTGCCCTCCGAGAGCGTGAAGAGGCGCTGCTCGGTCAGGTCGAGCCGGGTCTGGGTCAGGGTCGCCTTGGTCAGGATGTTGAAGGCGACGAAGAGGATCATCGCCAGCAGGACGGCCACCAGGGCCAGGCGGTTGCGGGTCGCCGAGGTCAGGCCTTTGCTCATGATCGCCTCAGACCCCCTTGCGCAGGTCGACGACCAGGGTGTTGATCAAGAGCGCGATGCCGATCAGCGAGCCGAAGAACAGCAGGTTGCGCAGGTCGATCACGCCCTGGGAGATCGCCTGGTAGTTCGACAGGAAGGAGAAGGACCCGACCGCGTCGGCGAAGAACGCGGGGGTCCAGGCGCGCAGGAAGTTCTGCACCAGCTCGATGCCCGCCAGGTTGAAGACGAAGCAGACCGCGGCGGCGAGCACGAAGGCGATGACCTGGTTTCGGGTCACCGCCGAGAGGCAGGCGCCGATCGCCAGGAAGCCGCCCGCCATCAGCCAGCTTCCCAGGTAGGTCGCCAGGATCACGCCGTTGTCGGGCGCGCCCAGCACGTTGACCGTGATCCAGATCGGGAAGGTCAGCAGCAGGGCGATGCCGGCGAAGGCCCAGGCGGCCAGGAACTTGCCGGCCACCGCCTGGGCGGTGGAGACCGGCAGGGTCATCAGGAACTCGATGGTCCCGGTCTTGCGCTCCTCGGCCCAGAGCCGCATCGCCACCGCCGGGATCAGGAAGAGGTAGAGCCAGGGGTGGAAGAGGAAGAAGGCCTGCAGGTCGGCCTGGCCGCGCTGGAAGAAGCCGCCCATGTAGAAGGTCAGCGCGCCCGACAGCATCAGGAAGATGGTGATGAAGACGTAGGCCAGGGGGCTGGTGAAGTAGCCCGCCAGCTCGCGCCTGAAGATCGCCGTCGTGCCCGCCATGGCTCAGTTCCCCGCCGTCAGGCTGCGGAAGACGTCGTCGAGCCGGCCGCGCTCGCGCTGGATCTCCGCCGCGGTGATGTTGCCGTCGGCCAGCGCGTTGGCCACCACCGCCTCCAGGTCGCGCTCGTCGCCGTCCTCGAACTGCACCACCAGGTTGGCCCGGCCGTTCAGGGCGCTCTTGTCGATGAAGCGCAGCTTGGCGCGGCTCAGGACCGAGACCGTGTCGGCCATCTGATCGGCGCCGATCCGGATCCGCACCGCGTTGTTGTAGGCCGAGCGGGCGAGCAGGGTCTCGGGCGTCTCGTCGGCGACCAGGCGGCCGCGGGCGATGACGATGGCCCGGGTGCAGAGCGCCTCGATCTCTTCCAGGATGTGGGTCGAGATCACGATCGCCTTGTCGCCGGCCAGCTCGTTCAGGAGGCTGCGCACCTCGTGCTTCTGGTTCGGATCCAGGCCGTCGGTCGGCTCGTCCAGGATCAGGACCTCGGGGTCGTGGAGGATCGCCTGGGCGATGCCGACCCGCCGCTTGAAGCCCTTGGACAGGGTGTCGATCGGCCGATGGGCGACCTCCTCCAGCATCAGGCTGGCGACCGCCTTCTCGATCCTGCGGAGCTTGTCCGGGCCGGCGAAGCCGCGGATCCGCGCCACGAAGTCGAGCAGCTCCATCGGGGTCATGTCGCCGTAGAGCGGCGCGCCCTCGGGCAGGTAGCCGACCCGGCGCTTGACCTCGATCGGCGCGCGGGTCACCTCGTGGCCGCAGACCACGGCGCTGCCGGAGGTCGGCGGCAGGAAGCCGGTGACCATGCGCATGGTCGTGGTCTTGCCGGAGCCGTTGGGCCCGAGAAAGCCGAGCACCTCGCCGCGGGTGACGGCGAAGGACATGGCGTCGACCGCGGTCAGGCGGCCGAAGCGCTTGGTCAGGTCCTGGAGGTCAAGCAGCTGGTCTTGGTTCATCGCGTCGCTGTCTCAAGCGTTCCCTGGAAAACGATCGTGACGGCGTTGCCCGTTGG